>NZ_JBARVX010000020.1:0-59980 GCF_049646505.1 Microcoleus sp. | reverse complement strand
GTGTGAACCGCTTTCTCTCTGGCGCTTTATTAATGTATCAACTCTCCCCTGAGTTGTCAAGCGTTTTGGAAAACTTTTTTTGATTTTTTTTAAAACCATACACCGTAAGGGTTGCCACTGCTGAGTTAAGTCAACTCTGCTATTGCCGGGTTCTGCTTCTCCGGATCTCGCTTCTTTCGATCGGTATTAGTAAGGTTTTTCAGGGGACTCTTCCGCCAATAGGTAGAATATCTGTACAGACAGATGTTCTATATATATATGTGTTCGATCGCCCATGAAAAACCCTACTACTCGCCCTAGCACCTTGTTCGTTACCTGCGCTTCACTGCTGATCGGCTGCACTCAGACCAACACTCCCCAGACCTCAACTACTTCGCCATCTCCAACAGCTTCGCCACAGAGTTCGGGTGCGGGGAACTCTACCGCTATTCCCGTTGGGGTTGGGGTGGCGCAAACCAGCAATGTGGCTTTACTGGGTCAAGAACAGGTGGCTGGGGCAAAAATTGCCGAGAAGTATTTCAACGACAAGGGCGGTGTGGATGGGACGCCGATTAAACTGGTGTTCCAGGATACGAGTGGAGACGAACAGGGGGCGATCAATGCTTTTAATACTCTAATCAATCAGGATCGGGTGGTGGGTATTGTGGGGCCAACCCTCTCGCAGCAGGCTTTTAGTGCCGATCCGATCGCCGATCGAGCCAAAGTACCGGTTCTCGGCCCCTCTAACACGGCTAAAGGCATTCCCCAGATTGGCGATTATGTGGCCAGAGTCTCCGCGCCTGTAGCCGTGGTAGCACCTAATGCCGTGAAAGCGGCCCTCAAGCAAAATCCGAATATTAAGAAAGTAGCCGTGTTTTTTGCTCAGAATGATGCTTTTAGCAAATCTGAGACTGAAACTTTCCAGACAACGGTTAAAGATATGGGGCTGGAATTGGCAACAGTCCAAAAATTCTTGACTACTGATACAGATTTCCAATCTCAAGCCACTAATGCGATAAATGTCAAGCCCGATCTGATAATTATTTCCGGGTTGGCTGCGGATGGAGGCAATTTAATTAAGCAGTTGCGGGAGTTGGGTTACAAAGGCGTTATTATTGGGGGCAACGGTCTGAATACTTCCAACGTATTTACTGTTTGCAAGGCTCTTTGCGATGGGGTTTTGATTGCCCAAGCATACAGCCCGGAATATGAAAATGAGATCAATAAGGCTTTCCGGGACGCTTATCGCGCCCAATTTAAGAAAGAACCGCCTCAGTTTAGCGCTCAAGCTTTTACCGGGGTACAAGTTTTTGTTGAGTCATTAAAGGCAATTAATGCTCAGTCTAAAATTAGTGAAAAGCCTTTAGCAGAATTGCGGACAAAGCTGAATCAGCAGTTGTTGATAGGCAAGTACGATACGCCTTTAGGGGAAATTTCTTTTACGCCGGAAGGTGAAATCAATCAGAAAGAGTTTTATGTGGCACGGATTAAAATGGATGCAGATGGAAATAACGGTAAGTTTGAGTTTTTGAAATAAACGAAGAAAGAAAAATTTGAGCTTGTTTGTGGTTGAATGACTTAAAGTTGATGCTCATTTTTTAACTGGCGATGGACTTAACTCTGTTTCTGCAACAATTTCTGAATGGTTTGTCGATCGGCAGCGTGTATGCTATTTTTGCACTGGGATACACGCTGGTGTTTTCTATTCTAGGAATTATTAATTTTGCTCACGGTGCAGTCTTTACTTTGGGTGCTTATTTCACCTATACACTGATGGGGGGCGCTTTCGGTTTTAACGGGTTGTTAGCTAATGCGAGAATTCCCGTACAATTGCCTTTTGCTGTGGCGCTAATTTTGGGCAGTACGCTGGCTGGTTTGGTGGGAGTAATTGTGGAAAGAGTTGCTTTTTTGCCTTTACGCCGCAGAAACTCAGATCCTTTGCTGACAGTGGTTTCTAGTTTGGGGGCGGCAGTGGCGATCGCCAATATCATTCAATATCTAGTCGGGGCTGAGATTTACACTTTTCCAGCTAATACTTACGGTAATTTGCCAGCAGCTATTAACTTTGGTACGGCGAACCGACAGATTCCGATTCGCACTGTGCAAATAGTGATTTTTGGGGTAGCTGTGGCGATTGTTAGCCTGCTAACTTACTTGATAAATTTTACAAAATTTGGTAAAGCAATGCAGGCGGTGGCAGAAGATGCTACTACTTCTAGTTTGTTAGGGATTAATACTGACAGGTATATTGTTTTGACGTTTTTTGCGAGCAGTTTTCTGGCGGGTTTGGCGGGGGGTTTGGTGGGTTCTAGTGTGAGTATTGCTGGGCCGTATTTTGGAATTGCTTTTGGTTTGAAGGGTTTGGCTGTGATTGTGCTTGGTGGCTTGGGGAGTATTCCTGGGGCTGTTTTTGGTGGGTTTATTATTGGTTTGGTGGAGGCTTTTGTTCCTGGTGATTTTTCTGCTTATAAGGATGCTGTGGCTTTTGCGATATTGTTTATTATGCTATTGGTTAGGCCGCAGGGTTTGTTTGGACGGCGTTTGATTCAGAAAGTGTAGGATGATTGAAATTGGGGCAACCACGGGGGATTGCCCCTACAGAAACTAATTAGATCGGAATGATTTAACCGCAGAGGACGCAGAGGACGCAGAGAAAGAGAAGAGAGAAATGAATGATTGTGATGGGACTGCATTGGAGATAAAGTTGGTATTTAAGTATGTTTATTATTTAAAATAAAATCATGGCTGCATTTTTTACTACTTACGGGTTTCTGATTGTCTCGATGTTGCTGGGTGCAATGTTGGGAATGTCGTTATATTTGCCTTTGATGACTGGGCAATTGTCTCTGGCTAGCCCCGGTTTTTATGCGTTGGGTGGGTATATTGCGGCGATTTTGTCTGCGACGGTGTTTAAGCAGACAGGGGGTTTGTTTCCTCTGCCATTGCTGTTGGTGGAGATGATAATTGCAGGGGTTGTTTCTGGGTTGTTGGGGATTTTGGTGGGAATTCCGGCGCTGCGGTTGAGCGGGATTTATTTGGCGATCGCCACTATTGCTTTTGTGGAAATTCTGCGGGTTTTATCGCTGAATCTCGATATCACTGGCGGGGCTGTGGGTATTTTTGGAATTCCGCAACCGTTTGCGACGCCGATCGAGTATTTGTGGATTGTACTGCCTTTGCTGCTGGTAAGCATGGCGATTGTCTATCGGCTGGAACGGATTCGGGTGGGGCGGGCTTTTGCGGCGATTCGGGCTGATGAGTTGGCTGCCGATGCGATCGGCATTAACCCGACTTTTTATAAGGTTCTGGCTTTCGCGTTAGGTGCTATTTTAGCAGGGGTTGTCGGTGCTGTTAGCGCTCATTTTCTGAATACTTGGAACGCGCGTCAAGGGACTTTTGATGCTAGTATTATTTACTTGACTTCTGTGTTGATTGGTGGTAGCAGAACGTTTCTGGGAGCAGTTTTGGGTGGGATGGTGTTTACAGCTTTACCGGAGGTGTTGAGGGGAATGGCGACTATTCAGGGATTGCCGGTTTGGTTGGCGCAATTTCTGCGGGATGGGCGGTTAATTGTGTTTGGGGTGCTGATTGTTCTGGGGACGATATTTTTTCCGCAAGGTTTGGTAACGCCGGAGTTGTTGAAGAAGTTTAGAAAGGGCGATCGCACTTCTGTTTAGGCGATTATATTATTCGCAGCTAAGTTTATTCACTGCGGCTGAGAAGAAAGTTTAATCGAGAAAAAGTAAGGTGTATCTCCTCCGATTTTTGACAAGAGAACGATATAATCTCGACTGCCTAGATTTCTTTCAATCTTTCCTGGCTTAGAACGAGTAGCAGTTGCTTCAGTTATTGTCAATTAACTGCACAATCCGCCGAGTTTAAACCCCGGCTTATGGCTAAAGCCGTCTCAAGACGACTGAAAAATTCGATCGGGTTAATGAGATGTTTAATGAATTCTATCAACTCGGCTCGCTCGACCATAATCAATAAGGTTCGTAGTGAGGATAGAAGTCCTCACTACGAACTGTTGCTGACTAAAGTCCTCAGTGCGGGGAACCGTTTTGATAACTGGCAATCGAACGAAGACGATATTATTCAGTTTTCTGTGACAGGACTTTCGCCCGATGCCAGGGGTTTAAAACCCTGGCGGTAAGCCAGTACACCCTACTAATTTCTAACCCCGATTCTTTTCCGACCAAATGCGCGTTGGCAGTCCCCAAATGTAGACAAATCCTTCCGCTGCTTTGTGATCGAATTCATCCTCTGCGCCGTAGGTTGCTAAGTCGAAACTGTACAGCGATTTTTCGGATTTGCGGCCGACAATTGTGGCATTTCCTTTGAACAGTTTGATTCGCACGCTTCCAGTTACTCGCTTTTGCGTGTCCTGAATAAATGCGTCTAAAGCGGTTTTCAAAGGGTTGTACCAAAGACCGTTGTAAATCATTTGGCTGTATGTTTCTTCGATGCCTCGCTTGTACCGGGTGACATCTGCTGTCAGGGTTAAGCTTTCTAAGTCTCGGTGCGCGTGCATCAAAACTAAAATCGCCGGCGTTTCGTAAATTTCCCGCGATTTAATTCCGACTAGGCGGTTTTCAATCATGTCGATGCGCCCGACTCCGTGATTTCCAACTATTTCGTTGAGTTGGGTAATTAAGGCGACTGGGGCTAAATCTTTGCCGTTCAAACTAACAGGATTTCCGCCGTCGAAACCGATTTCAATGTATTCGGGCGTGTCGGGAGTTTGTTCGATCGCCTTTGTCATCAAAAATACCTCTTCCGGCGGTTCCGCCCACGGATCTTCGAGGATTCCAGCTTCGATCGCCATTCCTAACAAATTGCGGTCGATACTGTAAGGTGAAGACTTTTTCACCGGCGACGGAATGCCGCATTTTTCACCGTAAGCAATAGTTTCCTCCCGGCTCATTTTCCACTCCCGCGCCGGTGCTAAAATTTTAATTTTCGGATTTAGCGCGCCGATCGACACATCAAACCGCACTTGATCGTTTCCTTTGCCCGTACAACCGTGGGCGATGGCATCTGCACCGTATTTTTCGGCAGCTTCTACTAACAATTTAGCAATCAGCGGGCGAGCCAGCGCCGTAGAAAGCGGATACCGATTTTCGTAAAGCGCGTTAGCTTGAATGGCTGGAAACGCATAATCTTTGACAAATTCCTCGGTAGCATCGATTACCAGCGATTCCGAAGCACCGGATGCTAAAGCTTTTTTGCGGATCGGTTCTAACTCGTCTCCCTGTCCCAAATCCGCCGCCAGAGTAATTACCTCTTCGACACCCCACTCGTTTTTGAGGTAAGGAATGCAGACGGAGGTATCGACTCCGCCGGAATATGCTAGCACAACTTTTGTAGCGCGACTCATTGCTATTTACATCCTGAATTTAACCGACTTTTTATTATGCACCTAATTGAGATCGATTCTTGTCAGAAATAGTACAGATTTAGATATTCTTTTTTTGCTAAACTTTGCTATTTTCCGACCCAACTGCTGCGAAAAATCTGCTACCGTGGGATACGGTAACTGTGGTGATGGGGAAAAGCCGTGTTTTTTAGTGTTGTGATTCCGACGTACAATCGTAAACCCATTTTGGAAAAATGTCTACTGGCTCTGGAAAATCAGCAGTTTGGTAACAGTGTCACAGATTATGAGGTGATTGTAGTCGATGATGGCTCGACGGATTCGACGATCGAGTGGTTGGCGGCAAATGCCGACTTGTTACCGCACGTGCGATCGATCTGTCAATCTCACCAAGGCCCCGCCGCCGCCCGAAATTTGGGCGTTGAACAGGCAAAGGGCGATACGATTATTTTTATTGACAGCGATTTGGTCGTTACGGAGCATTTTTTGCAAGCACACGCAGATGCTTTACTGCAGGGCTACAAGGATACTGATGCGGTTTTCACTTACGGCAGCGTGATTAATACTTGCAATTTTGAAAATCCCACGTCGGAACCTTACAAAATAACGGATTTTTCGGCGGCTTATTTTGCTACCGGAAATGTGGCGATCGCCCGCCATTGGCTGTTGGAAGCTGGACTGTTTGACAATCGCTTTCAACTTTACGGATGGGAAGATTTAGAATTGGGTGTCAGGTTAAAAAAATTAGGTTTAAAATTGATTAAATGTCCGGAGGCTGTCGGCTACCACTGGCACGCAGCTTTTGACTTAGAGCAAATACCCGGCATGATTGACCGAGAAATTCAGCGCGGGAGAATGGGAGTTTTGTTTTATCAAAAACACCCAAGTTGGGACGTGAGGCTGATGATTCAAATGACTGTTCTGCATCAAATACTGTGGGGAGTTTTATCTTTGGGCGGGATGCTGAACGAGCGCACGATGAAACCTTTTTTGCAGTGGCTAATTGACCGAGGTAAACCGCAGTTAGCTTTAGAAATAGCTCGGGTTTTTCTGAATTGGTATAACGTGAAAGCCGTGTATGCTGCTTACGGTGAGTTGCAGGCTGATACCGAGATGCCATAAATTAGTTGAGATCCCCAAACAAAATATAAGATATTGTCAGAGCTTGTCTGAGCTTGTGTAGTTGCTGTTTAGAGTAAGTAAATCTACCGAAAAAACAAGTCCGAACAACCGGATAAATAAAGGCAACACAAAGCTTGAAACGCTAGACATCTCGAATAATTCTCGTTTCGCAGCCCTCCTGCTGTTTACAGACTTTTTAAGATTCGTCTGCGGTAAAAGTTTTACGTTTAATGTAAAGTTGCGTGCTGCGTCAGTGATTTGAGGATTATCGGCTGTGAAAGTCGATCGCCTCAGATAACTTTGTCCGCAAAAGGTTTAAAAATTTAAACATTTTTGATACAATTACTACAAATATAGGGGGTGTGCTACTTTGGCGATCGGACAGTTCCACCGCCTCAACCGCAAAAAAAGGCTGAGAGTCTGATTTGTGCTGATATAAGCTAATAAAAGCATAGTATACAGTCGCTGATTGACCCTGCCCAAAAACGGATGCAAGCTCCCGACGCCTGTCGCCAGCCGCCCAAATTTTTAGACTCCTGTTAAATCTCCCAGATTCATCTGCCACAAGTAAATCTAAAATCTAAAATCCCAAATCGAATAACTGCCAGCGCTCCCAAAACAAGAGGGGGAGCAGATAGAAACTTGCATCGATCAAATCCGCGCCATAGAGCAACATCTACCAGATAGTCTTTCTCCGGGAAGCTAACGGTTTTATTTTTTCAAAATCAGGAAATCTTCCAACTTTTAATCTCGGTTTTTCAAAAATGTGATGGATATGTTATGAAAGAATCTGACAAAAAATACGCAAAAGCACAAACACTGGCATCTGAAACTCCTAGCTTAGAACAAAACATTTTAATCGTTGACGACCATCCAGAAAGCTTGCGCCTTTTATCCCAGTTTTTGTCTAAGCGGGGATACAAAGCGCGACCGACACGGGATGGCAAATTGGCTCTCAAATTCGCTCGTTCGACTCCACCGGATTTGATTTTGCTGGACATCAGAATGCCCGGTATGGATGGCTATGAAGTTTGCGAACAGCTAAAAGCTTGTCCCGAAACCAAAGATATTCCCGTAATTTTTATCAGCTCTTTAAATGAAGTATTTGATAAAGTCAAAGGTTTCGCGCTGGGGGCGGTAGACTACATTACTAAACCGTTTGAAATAGAAGAAGTAGTAGCTCGCGTCGAAAATCAACTGCTGCTGAGCCGACTTTCCCAGCAAATTCTAGCACAAAATGCGCGGCTTCAAACAGAAATAGAAGAACGCCAGCGGCTGGAAACACAACTGCGAGAAAGCCAGCAGTGGCTGTCGGCAATAATTAAAATGAATCCTAATGTTTTGTATGTTTACGATATGCTAGAACAGCGGATTTTATATCTCAATCGCGAACTGTATACCGATCTTGGCTACTCGCTGACAGAAATACAGCAAATGCCAGCAGCATTTCTTCCTAACTTGATCCACCCTGACGATTTGCCGGCATTCTCAGAACACATGAGCCAGATTGAAACATCAAAAGACGGCGAAAGTTTTGAATTGGAGTACCGAATTCAGCACAAAAACGGTGAATATCGCTGGTTTCTCAGCCTGGATACCGTGTTTGTCAGAACAGCGGAGGGCAAACCTTGGAAGTTTCTGGGAACTGCTACTGAAATTAGCGATCGCAAACAAGCAGAACTAGAACTGAAAACAGCTTTAGCTGCTTTGGAACGGCAAATCAAGCAAAGATTTTTGCTAGAAACAATTACTCTGGAAATTCGCTACAGCTTAAAGCAGGATCGAGTGTTTCAAACAGCATCAGCCCAAATATGTCGAGTTTTTAATGCCGATAGTTGCTTGATTCACACCTACACCGAAGATCCAATTCCCCGCCTTCTTTGTGTGGCTCAATACACAAAAATTGAATCACAATCGCTTTCAGATTTAGAAATTCCTGTGGAGGGCAACGACCACGTTCAGCTTGTGTTGTCCCAAGATAAAGTTGTAGTTTCTGACGATGTTTTTGCCGATCCGCTACTAGCAAATGTTAGAGATTTGTGCAGTCAAATAGGTTTGAAGTCGATGATAGCCGTGCGGACTTCCTACCAGGGAAAAGCCAACGGAATGATGTGCTTGCACCAGTACGATCGCCGCAAGTGGACGCAAGACGAGATCGGATTATTGAAAACTGTGGCGGCACAAATGGGAATTGCGATCGCCCAAGCCAATCTTCTCGAACAAGACAAACAGCAGCGGCTGAAATTGCAACAAAGCGAAGCGAGTCTAGCTGCAGCCCAGAAAATTGCCCGTATCGGCAGTTGGGAATTTGATATTATAGCAAATAAGATTACTTGGTCAGAAGAAGTATTCCGCATTTTTGGTTTGGACTCAACCGCATCTGAACCGACATACATCCAACTTTTACGGATGTATCATCCCGACGACAGAGACTCCTTCAAAGAAACTGTCGGCCTCGCTATTTCGCAAGGAATTTCCTACAAAAAAGAATTGCGGATTTTGCATTCTAGCGGTCAAATCAGATACGTGGAAGCAAGGGGAACATCTGTTTTTACCGAAACCGGAGAAGTAATCAAACTGTTGGGAACAGTCATGGATATCACCGATCGCAAACAAGCACAAGCAGCTTTGCAAATTAGCGAAGAACGTTTTTATCTGGCATTTGAAGGCAGTGCGATGGGATTGTGGGACTGGAATATTGCCGCGGGAGAAGTCTATTTTAATCCGCGCTGGAAAACGATGCTGGGATATGAAATTGAGGAGATAGAAAATAGTTTCGCATCCTGGCAGCAACTGGTACATCCAGAGGATTTGCCATCGGCTACAGCAGCGATAAATGCTCACTGGCAAGGCAAAGAAGCGACTTACGAAGTGGAATTTAGGATGTTGGCAAAATCCGGCGAGTGGAAGTGGATTTTGGCTCAAGGGAAGGTGATGGAACGGGATGCTTGGGGAAATTCTTTGCGGATGACGGGCACGCACATTGATATTAGCGATCGCAAACAAGCAGAAGTAGATTTGCAATTTAGCGAACAGCGAGAACGAGAAAAAGCCCAACAGTTAGCACAAACTCTGGAACACTTAAAAAATGCTCAATCCCATCTTATTCAAGCCGAAAAAATGTCAAGTATCGGGCAAATGGTAGCGGGAGTTGCCCACGAAATTAATAACCCGATCAGCTTCATTTACGGCAATATTGTTCCGGCCGCACAGTACGCTGGCGATTTAATAAAATTGCTCCAGATATACCAGCAACACTATCCCGAACCAGTTCCCGAAATGGCCGAAAAATTAGCCGAAGTGGATGTAGATTTTATCGCTGAAGATTTTCCAAAAATTATGGCTTCAATGAAAGGAGGTGCTAACCGAATCAAGCAAATTGTGTTGTCTTTGAGAAACTTTTCGAGACTGGATGAAAAAGATTTAAAATTAACAGATATTCATGAAGGTGTCGAGAGCAGTTTGGTGATTTTACAGCACCGATTGCAGTCACAGCCAAAACGTGGGGAAATTCAAATTATTAAAAATTACGGCGAACTGCCAAAAATCGAGTGTTATCCGGCGCAATTAAACCAGGTATTTATGAATTTGCTGTTAAATGCGATCGATGCTGTGGAAGAGTCATTAGTCATCAGTCATTCGTCATTAGCAAACAATATTTCAACAGTTGCAAATGATGCTGGACAAATGTTTGAGCAAAATCCTCAGATTCGCATTAGCACTGAAATAAATAGGGACAATCAAGTTGTTGTGCGGATTGCTGACAGCGGGCCCGGTATCGCTGCAGAGGTGCAGTCAAGGATGTTTGACCCGTTTTTTACTACAAAGCCGATCGGCAGCGGTACTGGTTTGGGGTTGTCGATCAGTTACCAAATTGTCAAAGACACGCACGGCGGTAAGTTGGAGTGTCATTCAGAGGTTGGGCGGGGAACAGAATTTGCGATCGAACTGCCGATTTCGCAAAAAGTGAAAACTAAAACAGGTTTGCAGTGAGGACTTTAGTCGCATAAATCAGCGGACTAAAGTCCGAACGATCAAACCTTTTGTTAAGGCTAATTGACGGCAAATAACATCAAACCCTGACATTTGATTCGATTTTTCATGGAAACCATCTGTGGTCTAATTTGATCTTATCTTAATCGTGATAGAATTAAAAGCTACTTTTTTCGCTGCTAGACGTTGCACTCTTTCTCTTGGGAATGAATTTAACAGTTGATTTCATACATATTATCTCAACTCGCGTCTGTAGCATCTACTACATTTTAACTGAATTATGACTGACTCAATTCGCTTCCTGATGTGCGCTCCCGACCACTACGATGTCGATTACGTGATTAACCCTTGGATGGAGGGTAACGTCCACAAATCATCGCGCGATCGCGCCGCCGAACAGTGGGAAAAACTTTACCACATCCTCAAAGACAAGGCGGTAGTAGACTTGGTACCACCGGAAAAAGGCTGGCCGGATATGGTTTTCACAGCCAATGCAGGCTTGCTTTTAGGCAAAACTTTTGTCCTCAGCCGTTTCTATCACAAAGAGCGGCAAGGCGAAGAACCCTATTTCAAAGCATGGTTTGAAAGCAAAGGTTTTACCGTGCACGAACTCCCAAAAGACTTGCCGTTTGAGGGTGCTGGCGATGCTTTGCTCGATCGCGAAGGACGCTGGTTGTGGGCAGGGTACGGCTTCCGTTCCGAACTAGACTCGCACCCGCTGCTAGCAAAATGGCTCAACATAGAAGTGCTTTCGCTGCGTTTAGTAGACGAACGTTTCTATCATTTAGATACCTGTTTTTGTCCCCTGACAGGTGGCTATTTGCTCTACTATCCAGCAGCATTTGACTCTTACTCGAACCGCTTAATTGAAATGCGAGTTGCGCCGGAAAAACGCATTGCCATTGAAGAAGCCGATGCCGCCAATTTTGCCTGCAATGCCGTCAATATTGACAAAATTGTGGTAATGAACAAGGTCAGTGAAGCCTTGAAAACGCGCATCACTAAAGCCGGCTTCCAAGTAATTGAAACGCCGCTGAGCGAATTCCTCAAAGCCGGGGGCGCTGCTAAGTGTTTGACGCTCAGGGTAACTGAACCCGTGCAAGAAGATCGATCGGCAAACGTGATGGTCGAAAGCCGCACAATTCACATGGAAGGCCACCTGCTGGATGCTGGTTTGATCAGTCGCGCTTTAGACTTAATTGTCGATCTCGGCGGCAGTTTCCAAGTGCTGAATTTCAATCTGGGAGAGCAGCGGCAAAGCACATCTTCAGCAGACGTTAAAGTTTCGGCTCCTTCCCACGATGTGATGGAAGAAATGATGGGAATGCTGATTGACTTGGGTGCAGTGCCGCCACCGCAAGAGATGTGCGATGCTATTTTAGAACCTGTAGTGCAAGATGGTGTCGGGCCGGATGACTTTTATGTTACTACGATTTATCCCACGGAAGTGCGGGTAAACGGTCAGTGGGTGAAAGCGCAAAATCAGCGGATGGACGGTGCAGTTGCTATTACTGAAACGGCTGATGGTCTAGTGGCTAAATGCAAATTATTGCGCGATCTAAAAGTAGGTGAAAAAGTCGTTGTCGATGTGGTCGGCATCCGCACCATCCGCAAAACAGAATCGCGGGAACAGCGCAATTCTCAAGAATTTAGCTTTATGTCTGGTAGCGTTTCTAGCGAGCGCCGGGTAGAGTTGGTGGTGGAACAAGTAGCGTGGGAATTGCGCCAAATTCGCGATCGCGGCGGTAAAGTTGTAGTGACGGCGGGGCCTGTTGTCATCCACACCGGCGGCGGCGAACATTTAGCGCATTTGATTCGCGAAGGTTACGTGCAAGCATTGTTGGGCGGTAATGCGATCGCAGTTCACGACATGGAACAATCGAACATGGGAACCTCTTTGGGGGTTGACATGAAACGCGGCGTTGCTGTGCGCGGCGGACACCGACACCACTTGAAAATAATTAACTTTGTGCGGCGTTACGGGAGTATTGCGAAAGCTGTTGAAGCAGGGCTGGTTACTAACGGCGTGATGTACGAGTGCGTGAAGAACAATATACCGTTTTCTCTGGCCGGTTCGATCCGCGATGACGGGCCGCTTCCCGACACGCAAATGGATTTAGTTAAGGCTCAAGAAGAATATACTGAGCTGTTACGGGGTGCGGATATGGTGTTAATGCTGTCGTCTATGCTGCACTCGATTGGTGTGGGAAATATGACTCCGGCGGGTGTGAAGATGGTTTGTGTGGACATTAATCCGGCGGTGGTGACGAAATTGAGCGATCGGGGGTCGATCGAATCTACGGGAGTTGTTACCGATGTGGGATTGTTCCTGAGTTTGCTGGTGAATCAATTGGATAAATTGACCAGCCGTCATCATGTAGCTCAATCTGTGTAGATTTAGCTAGTAGGGTGCGTCAGATTTGAGACTTGCTAGCAGGAAAAACATAGTTCTGACGCACCGTTTGGCGAGGTGCGTCAGCTTTGAAATTGTTGATTTGCATCGAAAATAATCTTAGCTGACGCACCCTACTTGACTAGCGAGGTGCGTCAGATTTGAGATTGTTGATTTGTACCGAAAATAATCTTAGCTGACGCACCCTACGTAAATTAGACCGTGGCTGGGGCGGGTTTACTGGCTCTTTGGCGCTTTTTTACAGATTTTGGTGCAACCGCCCCTACATCGGCGGCAACGCCGGATTTTCCAATAAAAAGCCTCAGACCCGCAAGTCTGAGGACCGGAGTTCCTGAAAATCGTCACTGAGCAACATTGTCGCTAACGAACAGCACAAAATACAAGGGGGGTGAAACCCAGCACGGCCGTTATTGGCTGGCCCAAATTGCTTCCTGAGTCGCAATGCGAAATCAATTTTTGATTCAACATTTCACTGTGCAAAACAATTTCTATCGCCATTTTACCGATCGCGGTCGATCGCGATGCTTACGTCGGGCAACCTTTCCCCGATCGCAATATAAGGAGCGCCGTGAGTACCCGTATATATTTGAGTCGGGCGGTAAATGCGGTTTGCTTCTAGCTGTTCCTTCCAGTGGGCCAGCCAACCGGCAACCCGGGCGATCGCAAAAACAGGAGTAAATAAGTCGATCGGAATTCCCATTTTCCGATACACCAGACCCGAATAGAAATCTACATTTGCATAAATTCCTTTATGACCCATTTTTTCCTCAACCACTTCTTCCAACAAGATAGCAATGTCGTAATAATCGTCGTGGCCGAAATTTTCAAACAACTGTTCTGCCAACCCTTGAAGAATAGTTGCTCTCGGATCTTTCACCTTGTAAACTCGGTGGCCGAAGCCCATGATTTTTTCCTTATTTTGAATGCACTTCTCAACATAAGGTCGCACGTTTTCTACCGAACCAATTTGGTGCAACATATCAATCACTTCTTCATTTGCTCCCCCGTGCAGCGGCCCAGCCAAAGTGCCAACAGCAGAAGCAATCACCCCGTAAGGGTCTGTTAGTGTCGAAGCTGTTACCATTGCCGAAAATGTAGAAGCATTGATTGTATGTTCGGCGTGGAGAGTCAGACAAGCATCAAAAATCTTAGCCAACAGCGGATCTGGTTCTCGCTCGTTGAGCATATAAAGAAAATTAGCCGAGTAGTTTAAATCGTCCCTCGGCAACAGCGCGTCATTACCCCGCCGCATTTGCTGGAACGCCGCCACCATTGTCGGAATTTTCGCTAGCAGCCGCACGACAGCTTCTCGAATGTATGCTGGGTTAGCCAGAGCTCTGCGCGAGTAGAATAAGCCCAAGGCCGCTGCTGAAGCTTGCAGCGCGTCCATTGGATGTCCTCTTTCAGGAAAGCATTTCATCATATCCCGGATGCGATATTTGATCCGGCGGTGATAGCGAATTTCGTGCTCGAAAGCTTCTAGTTCTTCCTTTGTCGGAAGTACGCCCCAGATTAATAAATATGCAGTTTCCACAAAGGAACTTTTGAGTGCTAGTTCCTCAATGCTAATCCCGCGATATTCTAGCACCCCTTTTTGTCCATCTACATAACTAATGCTGGACAAGGTGGCGGGAACACCTTCTAAACCTGGTTTGAATTCGCCGACGACCATTGCGATACCGTATTGTGTGAGTTGAATCTAATCAAATTACATTAGCAGAAAGCAAGATAGTGTCGCCGCGTTAACAAACAATAATCAATGAATGTGACTATTTGCTGTCTACCCCAGCAAGAACTTGGGCCCAGTCAGCCAGAACATTTGGCTGCGGCCTACTGGGGAACCCGTTTCGGGGAGGATTAAGCCGATGATACCTGCTTTTTTGAGGATGAGGGCATCTTGCGATCGCCCCCAAACCAAAGTTTCCGCCCAATTGCCCAAATCTGGTTGGTGGCCCACCAGGACTAAGCTGCGGCTGCCTGTTTCCTGCCACTGCTTGTACCACTTCAGCCAGTCCCCGATGTCTCCTGACGGTGCCAGGGCTGCAGATTCTGTGATTTTGGAACTCAAGCCGACAGAAAGCAGGATTTGAGCGGTTTGCTGTGCCCGCAGCAGGGGACTGGCGAGAATCAGATCGAACTGAATTTCGAGATCGTAAAGCCGCTGGGCAATTTTTCGAGTTTTACGATCGCCCTGTTTAGTCAGCGGCCGTTCTGAGTCTGTGTCATATTCTTCGGGTTCGGCTGCGATGCCGTGACGGAACAGATATAGATGCACTTTAGCTGTCCTTTTGATTGGTGTGCGATCGCGCTTAGGGGTGAAGTTTGGCGCGATCGACAATTTCGCCTATTCTACAACTGCATTGACCTCGCCCAAAAACCAGTAATTGCTTTCCGACACCAGCGTCTGGGCCAGCCGAAAACTTGAGACTTATTTTCGAGTTCCGAGATTTAATTTTGCAAGTCATATCAAATCCCGTAGCATCCCAATCGTAAAACCCAGTCAACCGTCAACAACCGCGTACACTGCAACCATAATCGCTCTAATTAATCTGCGTTAATCTGCGTTAATCTGCCCTCATCTGCGGTAAAAGAAAGATCGTGTATCACCGCAGATGACAATTGATTGACGCAAATTCACGCAGATGCAGAGAAATCATTAGTCATATCAAATCCCGTAGCATCCCAATCGTAAAACCCAGTCAACCGTCAAAAATCGCGGGCGCGGCCACCTATATCAGGGTAAAACGCATCTAAATTAAATTAAAAAGTGTAAATTTCTGTATTATCAAATAACTCAAAAACCCTTTTTAACATTCTCAATCCTTACCCCGATTGAGCTGCTTGAATCAAAACCTTAAAGTTTGATGAAATTCTAAAAGCTAGATAACTTTTATTTTTAAAGTTGTGTTATATTTCGAGCATTAACTGGCAGACTTTAAACTTTCAACTAAATAACTATTGTCAATTGCCGCTCGATACCGTTTCATTTTTAGACTTTGTTGAGAAGTTTTTTCCGTAGAAGTGCACGAGTAATGTTTTTTTCCTGGTTAATCCTTATGTAGAAAGGGTTCCATCGAATTATATTATTGTTTTTGCAGGATTACCTTGTTACCTTCCAACCTCACGCCCACTTACAGCACAGATTTGTCAAAATAATCTCAATCCCTAATTATACAACCAAAGACCACCTCCATGAACACCAACATCAGCCCGATCCTCAAAGTATTCACCCTCTCCGCCGCCCTTTCCCTAGCCATCAAGTACGCAGGGCCTAGCTTATCCATACCTTCAACCGACTTCAACGCCCTCATCGCCGTCTTTAGCCCCAGTATCATTGTAGCTGCAATCCTCGGCTGGCGATCGCGCCAACAGCAGTAGAAGTGCGATCTTCACAAGGTTTAAAAATTATGTTTTTGCCAAGTTCTTAATTTACCGTACAGCTATCGCAACCAAACTAAAGGCACTCAACACGATTCAAAGAATCACAGAATTAGTAACATTTGATGAATTCATTGACTGGTATCCTGAAAATTCAGCACACCACAACGAGTTACAGAATGGAGAAATTGTTGAGATGCCAAAAGCAACAGGCAAACATTCTAAATTAACAGGTTTTATACTAGCATACATCTACTTTGAAATCCGAAGGCAACAACGGCCCTATTTTATCCCCAAAGAATGCGCGACCAAACCCAGGCGCGCGGCATCGGGAGATGAACCAGATATTATTGTACTTAACGAACAAACCATTGGCAACGAGCCGCGATGGGAGAAATCATTAATTATCGCAATCGGTTCATCAGTCCCCCCTAATCGTCGAGGTAACTAGCACTGATTGGGGGGATGATTATGCCATGATTATGCCCTAAAACTTGAGGCTTATGAGTCAATGGACATCCAAGAATATTGGGTTGTAGACTATCTAGGATTGGGCGGCAGACGGTTCATCGGCAACTCCAAACAACCTACTTTTTCGATTTACCAACTAATTGATAGCGAATATCAAGTCAAACAATTTAGAAGGGAAGAACGGATTGAGTCCCCAACTTTCCCAGAATTGAACCTGACAGCCCAGCAGGTGTTCGCAAAAGGGAATTGAGGAAACAGCTTCTTGTGGTGTCCGAGTAGAGTATCTTAGTTAAGATAGGAGTCAAGTATCTGACGATTATGCCAAGATCCAGTTACTCCCCCTTCTGAAGAGGGAAAACAAAAAATTGCTCGAAGCCCCCCTTCTTAAGCAGGGCTGTTTTATTCTATTGTAGGGGCTGCCCCCAATCCCTGAAACACCTACAAAATCGTGGATGAGGAGGGTATGCACGGGGCACTACCCCTACAAAATCATTGTTTTCTTGAGAATGAAACAGTCCTCCTTCTTAAGGGAGATTTAAGGGGAGCGAAACTTAGCTAGAAACGAGAGATACAAAGAGTTATAGTCTTATAATTCCCAATACTCTACTCCTCAATCTAAAATCTAAAATCTAAAATCGAATGAAGCTAGGACAGTGGATGGGCTTATTAGCCCTCATCGCATCTTGTTACATCCTGTGGCAAATCCGGCAGGCCTTACTGCTGCTGTTTGCCGCCGTCGTCTTAGCCACAGCCTTAAACAGACTAGCACGCTATTTGCAAAAATTCCGACTCCAAAGGTCGATCGCCGTACTTTTATCAATTAGCTTTCTAGTCCTGGTTTTGGTAAGCTTGTTCCTGATAATTGTACCTCCCTTTGCCCAGCAATTTCAACAACTCAACCAAAAAGCACCTGAAGGAATCGCCAAACTCAACGATTGGGTAGATCAAATCGAAGCTCGCTTTTCGGGACAATTCGATCAAAGGCTGCCGAATCTCGATGTCAACGATATTATGCGACAACTGCAACCCTTGTTCAACCAACTTGTGGGAGGTGCAGGAGCCTTTGTCGGCAATACATTAGGCGTTATCCTCAGCTTTTTGTTAGTGTTAGTTTTGACATTGATGACCTTAGCAGATCCCATCTCTTACCGCCAAGCATTTCTACAACTATTTCCCTCTTTTTACCGCAGGCGAATCGATGGTATTTTAGATGAATGCGAAATAGCTCTCGGTAGGTGGGTCATCGGCGCTCTGATTAGCATGAGTGTGATTGCTTTGTTGAGCTTAATTGGTTTGTCAGTTTTGCAAGTTCCCCTACCGCTAGCTCACGCGGTAGTAGCAGGATTTCTTAACTTAATTCCAAATATAGGCCCGACAATCAGCGTCATCCCGCCGATGACGATCGCACTTTTAGACTCTCCCTTACAATCCGGTTTAGTCCTGATTCTTTACTTCCTAATTCAACAGTTTGAAAGCAACATTCTCACTCCCTACGTCATGGCACAGCAAGTATCATTGCTGCCAGCAGTAACATTAATAGCTCAAGTATTTTTCGCCACATTTTTTGGATTTTTAGGACTATTACTTGCCCTGCCTCTCACCGTTGTAGCTCAAGTTTGGATTAGGGAAGTATTAATTAAAGACATCCTCAACCAGTGGGACGCCCATCCTAAAACCTTGGCAGCAATCGATTCTGCGATCGACGAAGAGTACGAATCTTTGGGAGTAAAAAATCACAAGTCAGAAAGCCTTCCAGAACCAAAAACAGACATCCCAGGTTCCGCAGAAAATGACGATACTGTCAATCAATAATTCAGGTTCGATCGTTCGGACTTCAGTCCTTCTTAATTCTCCGAGTGAGAACTGAAGTCCTAGGAGCATCTCCTGCATCGCAAAAAGTTTTTTACAGTGCGAGCATCCCCGCTCGCGTGCTGTGTAAAACACGCGAGCTCGCGACAGCTCGCACTACAAATGCAAAACCCAGATACACCATAATTCCTGATTATCAACCAATAGGGTTTACTTAAGTTATAAGTTGTAGGGTGCGTCGCTCGTTTAATCTGGCGTTTCAGGGCGAGAGTTGTTCTTGGCGACGCACCCTAGGTTCACTAAAAATTTAAGAAATCGCCATCAAAAAAACTAAAAATTAAAACTAAAACTAAAATTATGAGATCGATCGAGGAAATCAACGATAAAATCAGCCAAGGCAAAGCCACAGTCTGGACGATCGAAGAACTCAAAAACCGAGTCAAAGAAACCAGCATTACCCAAGCCGCCAAAGAAGTCGATGTCATCACCACAGGCACCTTCGAGCCAATGGAATCCTCCGGCGCGATCGTCAACCTCGGCCATACCGACCCCCCGATCAAAATCCGCCAGTGCTGGCTGGACGGCGTTTTAGCCTACTCCGGCTTTGGGGCAGTAGACCTGTACTTGGGAGCCACCCAAGTAGCCGAAGACGGCGAAGAATCCCGCGAACGGGGCGGCGGACACGTGATCGAAGACTTAATAGCCGGCAAACCCGTGCAGTTGCGAGCTTTGGGGCAAGTCACAGACTGCTACCCCCGCGCCTCCTTTGAAACCACGATTACCCGCGATACTATCAACCAGTTTTATTTATTCAATCCCCGGAACGCCTATCAAAACTTTATTGTGGGAGTCAACGGGGGCGATCGCCCGCTGTTCACCTACCTCGGCCCCCTGCAACCAAACCTCGGCAACGCCGTGTATTCGAGCCTGGGAGCCATGTCTCCCCTGCTCAACGACCCCCACCTCCAACTCATCGGCATCGGCACCCGCATCTGGCTGGGAGGCGCTCAGGGCTACATCACCTGGGAAGGAACCCAGCACTTCCCGCTGCAAAAACGCCAGCCCAACGGCACCCCCATCGGCCCGGCCGCCACCCTCGCACTCATCGGCGACGCCAAACAAATGAACTCCAAATGGGTGCGCGGCTGCTACTTCAAAAACTACGGCCCGTCGCTGATGCTGGGAGTCGGCATCCCCTTTCCAGTCTTAAACGAAACAGTCGTCGCCAACTGTGCAGTCTCCGACAAAAAAATAGTAGCGCCGGTGGTAGATTTCTCTATCCCCCGGCGCGTTCGTCCCACATTTGGTTTAGTCAGCTACGCTCAATTAAAGACTGGCCGCATCCTCATAGAGGGCAAACCGGTGCGGGCCGCCCCCCTGGCGAGTATGTTTCTCTCGCGGCAAGTAGCATTGGAATTGAAGCAGCAAATTGAAGCAGGTCAATTTACCCTCACGGCCCCAGTTGCTCCCCTACCCACCGACAGAGTATTTCTCCCGCAAGATTTGTGGGGCGCCCAAGTCAGGCTGGAATAAACGATTTTAGATGGGCGATTTTAGATTAACCAGACGTACTAACCGAAAATCTCAAATCTCAAATCTTGCCCTATTCCTCGGGCTTAGGCTTCTTAACCGGCTTAGGAAGAGGTTCCTTGGGTACAGCAGGTGCTGCTGCTGCGGACTTGATGGTAGGACGCCCTACAGGAGCACCGTCACCGCTGGGCCTAGGAGTAAACGGACGCTTGTTTCCTCCTCCTTTGTAGCCACCGGGCGGCTTGCTGCCGGGGGGGAATTTCCGCTTTTTAATCGGCAGGGCGCCAATATTGTTCGCCTGCTCGATAGTCAGACTGTCAGCTTTCAATTTGACGTGGAAATCCCAAAAAAATCCGATCGCCTTTGTTCCTACATCCCCCTTGAGTTTCAGCTTAAAAAACTTCATCTTGTCGTCATTCTTGCGGGGAGCTTGCTTGATTTTGACGATGACATACTTTTCTTCCTCTTGCGATTGTTGATAAATCACCTCGCCTCGAATCGAAAAATAGCCATCTTCAACATCAGGTTCCGAGGGCGACACAGATGCCGTCGATGCTTCGCTGCTAGCCTCAATCTCGCCTGCTTCCAGATTTTCCTCATCCGAAGACGGTTCGGGAGATTTCTTGAGGGTTTCCGGCTCCCAAACTCCCATAATCTGGGCGTGCAAGTTGCCGTCTTCTTGTCTGGTGCGGGGATAGACCACCCACAGGTGTTCTTGTTCCAGATCCAGGTGATTTTTGACTAAACTCATGACTCTACCAAGCAAAACTGCGTCGATGGCAGTTCCGTCGGCAGCAATCAGCATACCTCTGGTGAATTGCTCTTCAGATTGGGTGTAGCGGCCCCGCACCAAACCAACAGCTCGGTACTGTCTGGGTTCGCTGGGGGGGGGAATCGGATGTTGGCGCATGACGGACGGTAGGTCATCGTCGGCCTGACTTTCGTTAGCTGCTGGCTCGCCTGTTGCGGGCACGGAGACTGCGATTGATGGAGTATTGCTGGCAGATTCCGACGGCGCTGCTGGCGCGGAGGGTGCAGGAGCATTGCTCGGCGGGTCTTTTGGCTTTGTTTTGTCCTTGTCGGGGGCAGAACTGTAGCGGGGGCGCTGCAGCGTATCCTTTGACGCTGGTGCGTCTGTTGTCGCTGGTGCGTCTGTTGTCGCTGGCGATCGATTTTCGTCAACAGGTGCAGCCGGCGATGGCGGGGGAGACACGGGACTTTCGTCTGGTGTCTCGGCCGCGGAGGCTGTAACTGCGGGCTGATTCACGGCGGGCTCGCTTGGCTGAGCCTTGCGAGCAGAAGTAGATTTGGACGATTTGGAAGACGGGTTGGGAGAGGGGTTCATAAAAAACTCCTTGCAGCGGAGACACATCCCTTAAGGGAAATTAGGAATAAACTGAAGAAACTGATTTCACAACTACTAGCACCAAACTTAGGGCTTGCGCCGGAAAGTTTGGTTTTGACTCATCAACGCCAGTTTTAAACTTCGCTACGATCGATCGCTCGCTCCGGGATGGGCGGGCTGCTCTAATCCTTGTTGGCAAAGAGTTTGAGAGTTGCTAACTCCAAGAGCGGGTCGATCGGGCGAAAACTGGCACTGGTGGCTAATAGCATTTAGGATATTCAGATACTTCGAGCCCGGACAATCTAGGATATATCCCGATCGAGCGCGTGCTGAATACCTGAGCATCAAACCAGGCAATATTTCGCAATGCTTTGAGGAAAAGCCTCAAGGCGCCGTTCCAATCTCTTTGGAGCAGCTTGCTTATTTTACTTACTCCAATTACCTAGCGGGTCGATCCGCCATCTTTTCGGTAATTTTTAGCTCGACCAAACTAAATTGGACGAAAGTCGCAGTTTTTGGGGCTGCGGGTCTTTGTGTCCCAAATTGTTTGACGAGCGTGGAGTTGCGGGTCTGTTACCATATTAGCTGCAACCAAAAGACTGGTTTGTGAATTGGCACTTTGAAGTTAAGAACTTTTATGGTTACACGGATTGGGTTAAATCGCATACGCCCCTAAGCGATGAGTTAATTCTTAGAAAATAGTAGATTTTAAGTTGGGATAGTTGAATTATGGAAAAAGCAAACAAGCGTCGCGGGTTGATTAGTGTGGTGGTGGTGCTTTCGCTCATCGCTTTTTTGGGATTTTCTCTGGTTCCAATTTTGGACAGTATTCTCAAGGCCAATCAAACAACCGCTACATCGACTCCAACGCCTACTCAGACGGCGCCCTCTGGTGAGAAGCAAGCGCAGTTGCTGCAAGATCAGGTGAGGGGGTACGAATTGGTTTTGCAGCGCGAACCTGACAATGTAACGGCGCTGCGGGGGTTGTTGCAGGTGCGGCTGGAGTTGATCGGACAGGGAGTGGGGGAAATTAAGGATGCGATCCCGCCTTTGGAAAAGTTGGCTAAACTGAATCCCGAGACTACTGAATACGGGATTTTGCTGGCTCAGGCGAAGGAACGCACGGGCGATCGCGAAGGGGCCGCTCAGGCTTACAGGTCAATTTTAGCGTCTGAGCCCGGGGAAATTAAGGCTTTGCAGGGGTTGGTGAATTTGCTGTTGGTGCAGCAAAGGCCCGAAGCTGCGATCGGACTGCTGCAAGATACGCTCAAGGCCGCTCCGGCGCAAAATCAGGCTAAACCGGGAAGTATTGATGTAACTTCGGTGCAGTTGATTTTGGGACAGGTTTATGCTGTGCAGAAGCGCTACGATGAGGCGATCGCGATTTATGACGAATCGGCTAAGGCGAATCCGAAAGATTTTCGCCCGACTTTAGCCAAGGCGATCGTGTTTAAGGAACAGGGCAAAACTGACGAAGCAAAAACGCTGTTCGATCAAGCTAGTGAGTTAGCTCCTCCTAACTACAAAGACCAAATTAATCAGTTAGCTAGCGGCACTCCTTCGCCTTCTCCGGCGGCAGATGCGAGTCCCGAAGCGGCATCTCCAGAACCAGCGGCTTCCCCAAGTCCTGAAGGTGCGCTACCTCAGCCTTAAGGAGAGTTTTGCATGAAAGAATTTTGAGTTTTAAGTGAAAAAATCAATACTTAAAACTCAAAATGTATTGTTTTATTCCAGTCTTAAATTAGATCGTATTCGGTCAAACAATGGTTGTAAAGTTTGTAAAAAAAACTAAAGTCCTCAGATTTTTGTAAGGACTTCATTCTTTACTACAAACCTATTTAATTGCCATCGTGACCGCAGACATGATATTATGAATTAAGCAAGACTTCGGAGGGAATTATGACCCAAAGCGTTGACCGCGTTGTTCTACCTCCTGCTTTTCCAGATCACACTCAATTACCAGAGTCGGATGGTACTTTTGTGAAAAATTTTCAGGAGCATCCGCAAAGTTTAATTTTAACTGATTCGATCGGGCAAATTTTGCAGGAGCGGCATCCTGACGGACAATATGCGATCGGTCAAGACTGCGGCATTTACTGGCGAGAAACCGAGCCGCCGGAAAAAGGTGCAGAAGCTCCTGATTGGTTTTATGTTCCAAATGTACCTCCGAATTTAGACGGTCAAATTCGCCGTTCCTACGTGCTGTGGCGGGAACACATAGCACCGTTAATTGCGTTGGAATTTGCGAGCGGAAATGGCGATGAAGAGCGCAACCGTACTCCTTTATCGCGTACTGATGAAGGGGTGTTAACGAAACCGGGAAAGTTTTGGGTTTACGAACAGGTGATGCGAATTCCCTATTATGGCATCTACGAAATTAACAGCGGCAGATTAGAAGTTTATCGGTTGATTGACGGGTATTATCGGCTGTTAGAACTTAACGAGCGGGGTCATTTTCCTGTTGCACCTTTAGGCGTAGAATTGGGACTTTGGCAAGGCAATTATCAAAATCAAACGATGCTGTGGCTGCGCTGGTGGGATGAGGAAGGTAATTTGCTGTTAATTGGCGATGAAAGAGCCGAATTGGAGAGATTGTGGGGGGAACAACAGCGGGAAATAGCCGAGAGTGCAGAACAAGCAAGACAGCAAGCAGAACAGGCGCGACAAGCTGAATTTCAAGCAAGAAGGGCTGCAATTCCCCGGTTGTTGGGAATGGGTTTGAGTGCCGAACAAGTGGCGGATGCGTTAAGTTTATCTGTGGAGGAAGTCAGGGAGGATGGTGGAGAGTGAGATAGGGGCAGAGAATTGGGGAAAAGGGCGATCGGGCTTAATAGACTTCATCATGAGAACCCATTTTGAGTAATAAAATAGCTTCCTCCTCATCTTCTGGATCGATCGCAAACTCAACTAAAATCCGATAATCATAATCTATTGAACACGATCAGATACCCGATAAATCTCCTGTCAGTTTGTGAGTTCGCAAGCTGGGGTTAAAGCAGTCTTCAGACAAAAGTTCAAGCGTAGCTTCAATTAAAAGGCGAAGCTGAGGATTTTTACGAACTAACTTTTTGAAAGTACGAATAGATTTGGGAGTCCAACCAATTTTCATCAATCATCCAACTCCGCCATAAAATCGGCTACCGACCCAAATTTAACATTGCCCTCAGCATATTCTTGACGAACTTCTGCCACTTCCTTGAGTAATTCATTTCGTCGCTGTTGTCGCAGACGATTCTGAAGAATATCTAGAAGCATGGCTCGATCTTCTAATGATAAAACTTCTACAGCTTCAAGAGCTTGCTGGAATTGAGATGTCTGTGTCGTTTTACTCATGTTTTTTTTGCTACTTATAATCACGTTGGAAGAAGTAATAGCCAGTGCCACATCCTCGCGAGTTGCTCCCAGCGCTAGCATTGTCCTTACCATCAAATCAAGAGAAACCGACGGATCGCCTGCTTCAATTTTAGCTACCCGTGACTGACTAGACTTGATTTTCTTAGCTAAACTTTCTTGAGAAAGGTTTTGAGTGATGCGAAGCTGCTTCAAGCGTTTAATTAGAGACAGCTTCATCTCAATAAAAGCAATTTCTTCGGCTGAAAGTTCTAGAAAGTCTGCGGCATCTCCCACCCGCCAACCTGCTGATTCTAAACGTTGACGTTTAATGGCATCCATTGTAAATATTACCTCTTTTAATTATAGGAATTGCACAGACCAACGATTGTGAATGATGAATTGTCTCTCAAGTTGTAAGGTGGGCAATGCCCACCCTAATGAAAATCCCGAAATAACTAGGTTTCTCCTGAGCTTTGATCGTACAATCTCAGTCGTCTTTGACAGTTTTCAATCACGCGCTTAGGCGTTTTCTGGGTATTTTTTTGAAACACATCTGCAATGACAATAGCATCTGAGTCAATCCGGTAAATAATTCGCCACTGTTTATCCGCTTCACTATCATCGATCCGCAATTCGTGGCAGTGAGGGCTAATGGTTGGCATAGGTCGAGAGACAGGCATCCCTAAAATTTCTCCATTTTGTAAAATCCTTAATAACATCCCTGCCTCGATTCGCGCTGAGGCGGAAAAAGGAGGAGTTTTTACTTCACCTCTGAGCCAAACAACATCCTTGTTCTCGCCTTGGGATTCCATAAATTAAGTACAGTCCAGTCATAAAGTTTACAATAATATGTCGGATCTGACATAATTGTAGCCCAAGATGACTGAAAGTGGTACAAGAGACTAAAGATTGTCTAATTTCGTGTCAGGCAGAGCGATCGACCGATTGGTTTTTTTGTGTACGAACGTACACAATTCCTCACTCGAATAAAATCTTTTTAGGTCTTGTCACTGACCTAGGAAGGTTGCGAATAGGTCTAGGAACTATATCAGAGAAGGGTTGCAGCCCGTATACTCTGTTGATAAAATGGTACGGTCGCAATTCCGAAGGTTTTCCTGGTTCCCAAATTCAGCAGGGGAACAAGGATTTCACACTAGCTTCTAGTATTTACGTTCCTGCGGCTCAAACATCGTAATCGCCACCGGCATATAAGCCAAATCAATCCCCGCAGGCGAATAATAGGCCAGCGTATGCTTCAAAAACTTCTCATCATCCCGCTGAGTAAAATCTTCCCGCGAATGAGCTCCCCGACTTTCCTGCCGGTTCAAAGCAGAAGTTAAAATCATTTTGCCGACAACGATTAAACTCCGCAATTCCAAAGCTTCCACAATTTCCGTATTCCACAACTTGCCTTTATCGTCTAAGTAAACCTCCTCATATTGTCGCTCTAAATCCTCCAATTTTTCTAAACCTTCCTGCATCAATTCGGCGCTGCGAAATACTCCACAATACTCACTCATAGTATCTTGATACTGCTGCCGGATTTGATTGATTCGATATTTTCCGGGACGGTCTAAAAGTGCTTGAATTTGTTCTTGAGCTTCGTTAATATAACGCTGTTCGTCTACTGTCGGCAACTTGCGATTTTGGACAAATTGTGCTATGGTTGCGCCAGTAACTTTGCCGTAAACGACGCATTCCAACAGCGAATTGCTGCCCAAACGGTTAGCGCCGTGAACAGAGACACAAGCTGCTTCACCGGCTGCAAAGAAACCATCTACCAAACTGTCAGCACTGCTGCGAACTTGCCCGTCAATATTAGTTGGAATTCCGCCCATTGAATAGTGAGCTGTCGGGCGGACGGGCATCGGTTGGTTGACAGAATCAATTCCTAATAAGCGGTGGGCTTCTTCCCAAGCAAAAGGAATTTTGCTCATGATTTTTTCGCGTCCCATGTGCCGCAAATCGAGGTAAATAAAGGGGCCGCCTGCACTTCCATCGAGATTAATTCCTCGGCCGGCGCGAATTTCTAGGGAAATCGATCGCGATGTAATGTCCCTGGGCGCTAATTCCATCCGCGACGGGGCGTAATTGGCCATAAATCGATCGCCCTCGGAATTAATCAGATAAGCACCTTCGCCCCGCACGGCCTCGGAAATCAACACTCCCACCGGATACAAACCCGTCGGGTGAAACTGCACAAATTCCATATCTTCCAGCGGCAATCCAGCCATCGCAGCCATCGCCAAACCGTCACCAGTCGAGGCGTAATCGTTCGAGGTGGTGTTGTAAACCCGACCGTAACCCCCCGTAGCAAACATCACCGCCTTAGCGCGCACGACGGCAATTTCGCCGTCTATCAGGTTGAACATAACCACGCCCTTGGCTTGGCCTGCTTCCAAAATCAGGCGCGTGACGTACCACTCTTGATAGATGTGAACTCCGCAGCGGCGCAGATTGTTGACCAATTCGTGGAGGATGGCGTGACCGGTTTTGTCGGCGGCGTAGCAGGTGCGGCGGTGGGAATGTCCGCCGAAAGCGCGCTGGGCAATTCTGCCGTCTTCTAGGCGGGAAAAGAGGACTCCCATGTGTTCTAAATCGATGACTACACCGGGGGCTTCGCGGGTGAGGATTTCTACTGCGTCTTGGTCGGCTAAATAGTCGGAACCTTTTACTGTGTCGAAGGCGTGGGCTTTCCAACTGTCTTCGGGATCGACATTTTGCAGGCTGGATGCCATGCCGCCTTGGGCTGCGACGGAGTGCGATCGAATCGGGTGAGTTTTGGCAACAACTGCTACCTTGAGACTGGGCTGAGTCCGGGCAATTTCTACAGCGGCGCGGCAACCTGCTAAACCGCCGCCTACAATGATTACGTCGTGTTCCAGCATTGTTTGAGTAATTTTGAGTGTTCTCCTCAACTTATGGTGACGCAAAAAAAAACTTCCTATCAAAAGATCGGGAAGTTTTTTAACTTTTGATTTGAGTTGAACATCAAAAGTTAAAATTTCCAATTCGACTAGCCGATGGTTTCGACAGGCTGCTGATTGGATTGATTTCCCGTTGCAGAAGGTTGATCTTCGGTGGCGGGGTCTACCGAAAGCACTTGAATGTTATTTAGCAGAGTTGTAACGAAAGCAAACAGCAAGAAGGGCAGAGACAGCACTAAAATCAAGCCTACTGTAGCCAAGGCGTAGATTTGACGGGCGCTGCTCCAGAGGGCGAGTGCGGACGCTAGACTCAGGAAGATGACTATCAGCCAAACAATGATTTGACCGTAAATGTCGCCAAAGGTGAGGGTACATTTAAGGCGATAGTTTTGGATGTTACTCATTTGATGCCTCGGAAGATTGCTATTACGACTTGTCTAAAAATACTTTGACAGTCTGTCAATACTGACTGTAAATTTCTAATTTTAGAGCGCACAAGTCGGTTTTGCGGGAGTTTTAAACATTTTTATAGAAGTTTGCAACAAGACTTTATGAATTTTTGTTTCTGAGTGTGAAATTTTACCGAAACAAGACTTAGGCATTTCTCAGAAAGATGGGGCATGGGGCATGGGGCATGGGGCATGGGGCATGGGGCATGGGGCATGGGGCGGAGCGAAGCGGAGGGATGGGGCATGGGGCATTGGGCATGGGGCATGGGCCAAACAGGGCATACCTCACAACGCGATCGAACCGCTATCTGTAGATCCGCAGATCCGCGCTGGGCCTGAAATGCGGGTAGATTGGCACAGGTTTTGTCCAGGGGAAGTATACTTTTTGGCTGAGTCCCGATTTCGTAAAGTAATGTTAAGCTGCATGGGGATGCAATCAAACTTTATAGCGTCGTACTTGTCTTTTCGCCCATGTCTTCCGATCGCACATTGCTGATTTCGCGCTGTTTCCTGGCCGGTTTGGGAACGCAGATGTTTTTGCACCACGAGCACCGGATGCCCCGAGATAGTCCGGTGTTGGTGGTGAGCAATCACCGCAGTTTCTTAGATCCGGTACTGCTGACGGCGGCTTTGGGTCGATCGATCCGCTTTGCTTGTCATCACTACATGGGTAAAGTTCCGGTGATTCGGGAAGTTGTCACGACTTTCGGCGCTTTCCCCTTGGAAGCACCGGAGCAACGACAGCAGCATTTTTTCTCTCAAGCGACGGCGCTGCTGCAAAGTGGGGAAATGGTGGGGGTATTTCCAGAGGGTGCAGAACCGATGGTGAAGTGTACTCAACCGAATTCTGTGGGGAAGTTTCAGCGGGGATTTGCTCATTTGGCTTTGCGGGCTCCGCTGCGCGATTTGGCGGTGTTACCGGTGGCGATTGGTTCAATGGAGGAAGAGTCGGTGCGCTCTGGTGTACCGCTCAAGTTGTTGAGTTTGTTCGATCCTTCCGAACCGCTGTTCGATCGCGCTGGGTGGCATCCTGTGATAGTTTATCAGCGAGTTAATGTTTTAATCGGTCGCCCTTACTGGATTACTGTCGAAAGACAGCAGCAATATCGAGGCAAAAAAGCCAAAGCAGCGGTTGCTGAACTCACAGAGCACTGTCAGGGGGAAATCGTACAACTACTCGAACGAGGGTGTTTTTAACGAAGAAGTCATTAGTCATTAGTCATTAGTCATCAGTCATTAGGAATAAATTTGTGATTTTTGCTCGCATTTTCCTTGTGTCGCCGTCCTCGGCTGATTCTTAGTCGCTTCCTGGTTTAAGATTCTTGATTCGTCTGATGTCTTAATTGATGATTGTTCTTGCTCTCTGATTATCCCCGTATTTTTGACAGCAATCCCCGACTGATAGAGTTCATATAATTTAATTTCTGATTTTAATCATGCCAAATGCTAGTAACAAGGTTCGTTTTCTAAGCCCCAAACCGCCGGTCGCCGTGAAGCGTAGCTATCCCGTAGGGAATCGCCCTTTATTTATATTTCTACCCGGTATGGATGGTAGCGGTTTGCTGCTGCGGCCGCAAATTTCTAAATTAGCCAATAATTTCGACATTCGCTGTTTAACTTTACCTGCTGACGATATGCCTAGCTGGGAGGTACTTGTCAGCGAAACTACTGCCTTAATTGAAGCAGAAAAGCAAGCTGGAAAGCAGCAGCGGCAGGTTTATCTGTGCGGGGAGTCATTTGGGGGCTGTTTAGCGATGAAAATTGTTTTAGAAGCTCCCCAATTGTGCGATCGACTAATTTTAGTGAATCCTGCTTCTTCATTCCGACAGCAGCCTTGGGTGCAGTGGGGTTCGCATCTAACTCAGTGGTTGCCGGCGAATCTTTATCCGCTGTCGGTAATCGGTTTGTTGCCGATGTTAGCATCATTAGGAAAGATTGGGCGCGACGACAGGCGCGCTTTGCTAGAAGCGATGCAAGCGGTACCGCAACACACGTCTGTGTGGAGATTGGCGTTAGTGCGATCGTTTGATGTGGATCAAAATCAGTTGCGCGGCATCAAACAGCAGACGTTAGTAATTGCTAGCGGTGCCGATCGGCTGCTACCTTCTTTAGCAGAAGGGAAGCTTTTAGTTAAGGTAATTCCCAAGGCTGAAATGGTGCTGCTGGCTAACAGCGGTCATGCTTGTTTGTTAGAAACAGATGTTGACCTTTTCGCGATTATGCAAGAGCGCAATTTTTTGACAGATAAGTCATTAGTCAGCAGTCATTAGTCAATAGTCATTAGTCAGTAGTCATTAGTCAGTAGTCATTTGTCAATAGTCAATAGTCAGTAGGGGCGGTGCCAAGAGTGCCCGCCCTCTTAGTTGTCAGCAGTCATTAGTCAATAGTCCTCAGTCATTAGTTGCTTGTCTCCAGGCACTTTTTAGTGACGGTCTCGTTAATTTGGATACGAACTTTATCGATCGCTCAATCTGTAATTTTGCTTCTAGTGACCCATAAATGACAAGTCATAGCTAATGACTAATGACTGTTGACTGTTGACTGTTGACTGTTAGCTGTTAGTTGTTATTTGTTAGTTGTTATTGGGAATTGAGAATGGGAAATTGTAGCAAGTAACCAATAACCAATAACAACTAACCAATCCCCAACAACTACTGACTAATGACTAATGACTAATGACTACTGACTAATGACTAATGACTACTGACTAATGACTACTGACTACTAACAACTGACTAATTAAGATCCAGCCATTTTTGAGCGTTAAGCCGCTGGACGACGCCAAACACCATGAGGTCGAGAGTAATCTTGCGCTCGTCAATCAAAAAAGGCTCTAAAGTGCTGGTGTTAGTATTATTGTCAGCACAGGAAAACGCCCTTTGACTTTTAATATCTTCTTGAGGAAAATACAGGTTAAATTGGCGCTGACCTTCTTGGAATTTACCAATTACCTGCCAGCAATCTCCAGCGGTACTCATGCCGGCAATGGGGAGTTTTTGCTTGGCAAAACGCACCTCTAAGTCCTTAACGCCCTGCTTAGTCAAAGCAGTTTGCAAGGCGGGCAAATAATCTTGTTGAATAAATTCCGCAAAGGGCTTGTCTTCAACAGCAGGTGCTTTTTCTTTTTTAGCTTTGGCTGGGGGCTTGTCGCCGTCAGCTTTGGCTGCGGGCTTGTCGCCGTCAGCTTTGGCTGCGGGCTTTTTTGTTTTAGCAGGGGGCTTGTCGCTTGTTTCGGGTGCGTCGGAACTCGGGGCGTTCTCGATCGCAGCACTGGGAATTTCTGATTCGCCAGCGGCAGGGTTTTGGGATTCTTCTGGCATTAACGGTTCCTCGTAAAAGCGATCGGTAGGAGTTGTAAGTTGAGTTTCGGGCGATCGATCGAGTCGATCGCACACACATTTTATCGAAAACCAACCTTAAAGAATTGCGAGTCAAAAAATTTTCAACTCAAAACACTTGCAGGTGCGCCAAATCACAACTCCCGTGCTGATTCTAAATCTCAGCGACAGCTCGTTCAATCAAGCGGCGGGCGAGAGTTTGAACGCCGGTGTGTTCGTAGTAGTTGGTAGTGATGTCGAGGAATGCGCCCACGTAGTCCACCTTGTCAGCAGAAATTTCCACAAAATTCTGCAAGTGGCCGAGTACGTTTTGAGGTGTCAAACCCCGATCGCTCACAAAAGAGCTCATCCAGCCGGAAACCGAGTTAAAGCTTTCGCCGATAAAGCCGAGCTGGCCTGCGGGAGAGCCGCCGGGAATCATGCCGCCGATCGACTTAAACGCCACATTATCTTGCAAATCTTGCGGGGAGAGGCGTTGAATCCAAGACTGAGTGGCGATGATAAAGTCTGGGCCCAGAGGAATCAAACCGTCGAAACAAACCAAAGCAGCCATCCGCATCAGGGATTCGCCGCCGTAGTCGCCCAGAGCTCCGGCAAAATCGCCGATGCTGTCGCCTGGAATCCCGTTAATTTGGCAAAAAGCGAGCAACTCAACGACTAATTTCAAAGAAAGGTCGATCGTCTGAGCTTTTTCTGGCTTCGGGGTGAGCTTGCCGAGGAAGCCCAAAAACGGGACATTTTGGGATACTTTGTTCGCCATTGCAGCGGTGCCTAGGGCACCGGAGGCACTGTCGATGGTTTGGTAAAGCCAAAGAGCGCGCTGGTAGCCCTCAGACTTATCGTTGTAGAGGTAGATGGCGCGATCGCCAATTTGCTGGATCAAATCTTCATCAGTTTCGCCAGTAACAGTGCGAATGGTATTTTCAAAGCCCACTAAATTGTTCCACTCGCCGGGAACCACAAAGTCAAGCGCTCGCAGGGCTTTGACAGTCATGTTGTCTTTTGGCAGTTGATCGACTAATTCAAAGACTGTTTTGCTCACAAAAAACTCCTTATAGTTGAACAGGAATCAAAGGTATTACTTTTGGCAGATGGCAAAAACTTGACAATTACATCGCGACAGAATTAATTCTGATAGCGCCAGACAGGGGTCGGGTGCGGAGTTTAACCGGAGAGATTGCTATTTGACACTAGCGAGGCCGGCGAGGTTAAATTTTGACAGCCAAGCTTCGCGATCGCTAGCAGTAAAAGATGGATCGCGGGATTGAACTTTCACCTGATAGCGATTTGCCACCAAAACAGCAGTGATATTAGCGCCCTGATTGACAGCAGGATAGCCGCCAATTTTCTTGGTACTTTGCTGGAATTTTGTACCAGCCGAGGTGTTGCCGGCGATGTCGTTAATTGAGAGCATCGCGACATTTTTACCGCCTTTGTTGAGCTTAGCTTCAGCAAAACCGGATTTTTCTTGAGCGAAGACGCGATCGAATCCGCCACCTGAAGAGGGGAAGTATTTATTTAACTTGCCGCCTGCGACTGCCTTCTCGGGAAGGTTTTGACTTTGAGCTATGGATTTGTCAGTAGCCTGCTTGGCATTAGCCGGAGGTGCTTGGGTACTTTCGTTCTGGGCTTTGTCCCAGCGGGAAGGGGCTTGGGTTTGACCGCAGGCGGTCACTAACAGGAGTACCGAGATCAGGAATGGAGCTAAGATTTTGCGCGCGGAGGGAAATGGCATCGCTGTCTCCTTATGAGATACTTTCCGATTACAATTGTGACTCACGACTTCGCAATTTGTCTTCTGCGATCGGGTGATTTGTGCTTGCGGGAAAAAAATATTTGTAAAAAAATCCTCTGCCCGCATGACAGAGGATTTTTGGCAATGGCGAATTCAAATGGAAGAAGACAGAAAGATTGCTCCACACAGTCGAGTCTGGGGGTTGGGGTAAAGAAAGCAAATTTCCTAATTACCAGCAATCTCAAAACAATTTTTTCGGATTTTCCCTAGATTTATGAGAGAGGTTTCAGAGCAGTTGTCTGTCAGTCTTCCAACTGAGGTGTTGCTTTGTGGGAAAAGCTCAGGCGTCGCTTTCAATGTAGATAAACAACAAACCCATTACCACAACTGGCATCAGCCAGGTAATTACCGGAATCAAAATCCAAGGTAAGAAAGAGGCAGCGTAGGTACCTGTCATGTCAAATTCTCCAAACTAAAGTTAGCGTGTTCCAACAGGGATATTGAGGAGTAGAGTCTAATTGTTGACTAAACCCCGGAAAATGGCATCAACGCCGTTAAAGTTTTCCAGCAAGAAGTATGCAGCAAAGACGCCGCTCATGCCGCCAATAAAGAAACCAGCGGTCAACTGACTCCATCCTTCAGCAGTTTTGAGGGAATCGGGAGTCATGGGATTAGCACTGGGGTAGCTGGTGTTGTCTTGCTTGAAAGAGACCAAACCGTAAGCAGACATACCTAGTGTGCCGAGTAGAACTATGACTAGGGCTGTAATTAGTCCGCCAAGATTAGCTGCTTCAGGATAATCCCGCAGAGGCCCGAAGACGATTTCTGGGCCGACGAGGAAATAGCCGTGTGCCAAACCGATTTCTAGACCTCGAACTAGGGGCGATAGTCCTTTGCGGTAGGCTGGCAAGTTTCCGATGAATGCTTTGGTGAAATCAGAAGCACTGATGGGAGTTGCTAGATGACCCGTGAAGGGGTCGCCGTTAAAGGGTTTAATAAGCTCTGCATCTCTGGGATCGGCCATATTCTCTTTTTCCTCGCTGTGCGTAAATTTTGAGGCGTTCCAGTCATATTTTACGCAGGGACGGGCTTCCTATTTGCATAATTGGCACGGAGCTTTAGAAAAGTTCACTATTCTTTAGTTTTCGGAAGAATTTTTCTTTTGTCCTCTATACCAGAAAGCGAGTCGATTTGGCGACACTCCTAAAGAATAAGCAATAATTACTATTTGATTGATGGCAGTGGTTTTGAATACTCCAAGCTGCTGCCAGCGGCGGTCGGAGGTCAGCACTGGCTGGGGCAATATGGCGATGCGGCCTTGTTTTTTCAATCGGCGCACGAATTCAAAGTCTTCCATCAGGGGTAAGTCGGGAAAACCGCCGATTTTGTCAAAAGTAGCTGAATAGAGGAAAATGGCTTGATCGCCGTAGGGCATTTGCAGAAAGTTCGATCGACAGTTTACCCCTGTTTCTAGCAGCCGCAGACAGAGACTGCGGGCGTCAATCTTGAGTTCAAAGGCCCCCGCTACTGTTTGGGGTTTAGCTAGTGCTCGGCGCGCGCCAGAGTCGTAGCCGCGAGGCAAAAGAGTGTCGGCGTGGAGAAACAGCAGGATATCTCCAGTAGCCGAGGCCGCACCTGCATTCATTTGGGTAGCGCGGCCAGGGGCAGTAGAGATAACTCGCACGCCCAAAGATTGCGCTAGAGATGCGGTGCCATCGCTGCTGCCGCCGTCGGCGACAATGATTTCCACATTTTTAGCATTTCGGGCGGTGGAGATGACTGGGGCGATCGTAGGTGCTTCGTTTAAGGCTGGAATAATAATGGAAATTTTGAGATTCGGATTTTCTGATAGCATACAGAATCAAGCAGCCCGCGAGAGAGATGGCGGGTTTTGTACAAAACTTATCTGTTATTCCACAGATTACGACAGTTTGAGGTTTTACGCATGGGGCCCAGAAACCGGGTTTCTACGAGTTTTGGGTTGAGCTGCAATAAATATAGCAAGAAACCCGGTTTCTACTCAGGGCGACGAATTGCGATCGATGCTAAACTTTGGCTTTTTGTCGCGCTTGCGACAATAGTCGCAAGCGCTGTCTAACCGCTGCATTCGGTCAGACAAATACACTTACCAAAAAATTGGGTATAAAGCCCCGTCCTTATAGGACGGCTTTAATTACAAGAAGTGTGAAGACTTGTTAAATATACAGACTTATAACTAAAAATTTTAGCAAAAGTGATAAACTCTTCCAATGAAAGTTTTAGAGTTTAAATTGAAGGGCAAAGCAGAGCAATATCGAATCATCGACGACATGATTCGGACGGCTCAATTTGTCAGAAACAAAACTCTTAGACATTGGGTAGACAACCAAGGAATTAAGTTAGTAGACCTGTACAAAGAATGCGCCGTTATGGCGAAAGAATTTGAATGGGCGGGCAAGCTTAACTCAACGGCACGACAAGCTTCTGCGGAACGTGCTATTTTTGCTATCCAACGTTTTTTTGCTAATTGCAAAGCTAAGAAACCCGGAAAAAAGGGCTACCCGCAATTTAAGAAGTACACTCGTTCCGTCGAATACAAACAATCCGGCTGGGCGCTTTCTAGCGACAAAAGATGCCTAACATTTAAGGATGGTTTTGCTGCTGGAAAATTCAAGTTAATTGGTAGTCGGGACTTGCATTTCTATGCGCCCGATGAGATTAAGCGAATTAGGATAGTGCGTCGTGCCGACGGCTATTATGCCCAATTCTGCATCAACATCGAACGAAAAGAGGAACCCGTTTCTACTGGTAAAATGATTGGCATAGATGTTGGATTAAACCACTTCTATACTGACAGCGACGGTGAAACAGTTCCCAATCCTCGGTATCTCCGCAAAAGCGAAAAAGCTTTGAAGAGATTGCAAAAGCGAGTTTCTCGGAAAAAGAAAGGCTCCAAAAGCCGGAAAAAGGCGATCGACAAGTTAGGAAGAAAGCACCTAAAGGTTAGTCGGCAGCGTAAAGACTTCGCCATTAAGACGGCGTTGTACGTAGTGAAATCTAACGATTTTGTAGCCTGCGAAGACCTTCAAGTGCGTAATATGGTTAAAAACCATAAACTCGCTAAATCGATTAGTGATGCTGCGTGGTCACAGTTCGCTCAATGGTTGGAGTATTTTGGAAAAGTGTACAGCAAAACAGTTATTGCTGTTCCACCACAATACACATCTCAGAAATGTTCAAACTGTGGCGACATTGTTAAGAAAACTTTATCAACCCGAACGCATATTTGCGGGTGCGGAACGATATTAGATCGCGATCATAATGCCGCGTTAAACATTCTAGCTAAAGGCTTAAAAGCTCATACAGGAGTCGATTTAAATACGGTGGGGCACACCGGAATTCACGCTAGGGGACAGACCGATCTCTACTCGCTGGTGGCGACATCAATGAGCAAATCGACTGGTTGATCCAAGAATCCCCTCGCCTGATAGCTGGGGAGTGTCAATATATTATGACCTTATGGTTTCACAATCAAGTGTTTTTAATTAATTAAATATGACAATTACTAATGTTTTACATCGCCTCAATACAGTTTAGTTATTTCAAAATATTCATATCTAAATCGAGCAAATCCTCCGGTCGATCGATATCTGCAAGAGTGGGAAGATAAGCAATTTTCAGATCGAGGTTTTGGGCGATCGCCCGCGTAGCAGCAAATACCTCATTGGTTCCCCAGTTAATGCCGCCAAACAATTCCGGTACCGATCGCCCCAGCCCGATCAGATAATAACCTCCGTCTTTTGCCGGCCCCAAAACTAAATCGTGCTGGCTCAGTTCGTCAAAAGCTTTTGCCATGATTTCTGGTTTCAGTGCGGGACAATCAGTGCCGATAATTACAGTTTTGTCAACCCCTGAATCAAAAGAGTTTTGAAACGCTGCAGCCATTCTGGTGCCTAAATCGCCGTCTGTTTGATTTTGATAAATAACATCTGTTCCCAACCAGTCTTGCATCTGTTGTGGGCTGCCGCCTGTGTAATGAATTTCTACTGATAATCGGCGGGAGTTTTGGAGAGTGAGCGCGCGGGCGATCGCCTTTTGGGCCATCAAGCGGTGAAGATTGGCAGCACCTTCTTTTCCCAACACCGGAATCAGTCGAGTTTTAGTTTTTCCGGGTTCGGGATAGCGGGTGAAAATAATCAATTTTTCTGAAATCATACCATTTTAATTTTAGATTATAGTCTTGCATAAATCTTCGATATAGCCTGTTAACCGCAGATGTTAAGCAGATAAACGCAGATAAACGCAGATAATTTATAGATTGTCTGCGAGTGAGTGCAATGCAAGTCTAATATTGGTGGGTTGGGCGCAGTTTAATATTTGTTTGTTGGTGACTTAACTTAATTGCAGCGCCCAATCCACCCTACAATACATTAACTAAAAAATAGCCTGCTAGCTCATTTCTAACATTCGCTGGATGGGTTGCAGTGCGGCTAGCTGCTGCTCTTGAGACATGGTAATTTCTGGGGTTTTATTTTTCATAGCTAGGTACAATTTTTCCAAGGTGTTTAATCTCATGTGCGGGCATTCGTTGCAAGCACAAGTATTATTATTGTTACCAGGAGCGGGGATAAATTGTTTGTGTGGTGTTTGCTTTTGCATTTGGTGAATGATTCCCGGTTCAGTCGCCACAATAAATGCTTGGCTGGAACTCGATTGAGTATATTTGAGCAAAGCGGCGGTGGAACCGATATAATTGGCGTGGCGAAGTACGGGAGGTTCGCATTCTGGGTGGGCGATGATTTCGGCTTCGGGATTTTCGATTTTGAGTTGAACTATCTTTTTTTCTGAGAAGTTTTCGTGGACGATGCAGGCTCCTTGCCAGAGTTCCATCTGTCTACCGCTTTGTTCGATGACGTAGCGGCCGAGATTGCGATCGGGCCCAAAGATTATTGGCTGATTTGCGGGAATTTGGTTGACTATTTTGACGGCGTTGGAGCTGGTGCAAATTATGTCGCTCATTGCCTTGATTTGGGCGGTACAGTTAATGTAGGAAATAACTAAGTGTTTTGGTCGATCGGCTTTGAAAGCTGCAAAGGCTTCGGGCGGGCAACTGTCGGCGAGGGAACAACCTGCATTTAAGTCTGGCAGCAATACTAATTTGTCGGGATTTAGAATTTTTGCGGTTTCTGCCATGAAATGAACTCCGGCAAAAACTATGACATCGGCGCTGGTGTTGGCGGCTTTGCGGGCAAGTTCTAGGGAGTCGCCAATGAAGTCTGCGATGTCTTGAATGTCGGAGTCTTGGTAGTAGTGGGCGAGAATGACGGCGTTTAACTCTTGTTTGAGGGCGTTGATTGCGGCAAACAAGTCGTCGGGCAGTCTGGTTTGGGTAAAGTTGGGAGCAGGTGCGGTGGTAAACACAGTTAGAATCTTGGGTGAATGGTGGCGGCTGGACTCAAGTGTATTTTGAATTATAGTTGAATTCACCAAAAACGGTTGCAAGTGGCTGGTTGGGCCAAAGGTAGAAAATTGGCTGTAAGTTAACCGACTGACTGGCAGCGGCAGCGAGATTTTTCCATCCACGAGTTGACTTAGCTAAATTTTTACCCGATCGGTCAATTAGACTGAAAGCTCTGTCCAGCAAGACATTCACAGGGCAATAACTACCTTGAGCGACAAGTATTTTGAGTGGCCTCTATTGACAGTGCTAGGTTACATTATCTAATGTAAACAGAGAACGATGTAAATCAGTTGGTTTGATACATCTATGTACTTTGAGGACGATCGCCAGTGGCAGGGAACTGCTGAGTTTCTGACAAAAGAACTAAAACGACGGATTGAGCAGCTCGGGCTATCTGTGGAACCCCCAGCGGTGCGAACGGTGCGATCGTGGAGAGCCAAGCAACTGCTTTCGCAGCCGAAAGGGCAAGAATTTCGGTTTCGACAAATTTTAGAAGGACTGGCAACAGCACTTTTGCTCAAGAAAGGCTGGACGCTGGCGGCGATCGTCCAAGTTTTACCCTCATTCCCCGACGCAACTTTGGAACAACAAATCATTGCCGAGGCAAATTGTCAAGACCCCTCGTGGTTGCCGCCAATGCAAACAGGGACATTGCCATTACCCACAGGACACGCCAGCAACCTCGATCTGGCAGAAGATGCTGTTGTCTTGCTAGCGCAGGGAATTCTGCGGCAATACATCAGAACTCTCAATCGAGAAATTGTCCGCCAAGAGGACAGTATGCCATCAGAACTTTATCGGGCAATGTGCAAATTGGGCCGGCTGTACATCGAAGCCGGAAAAAGCGATCGCGCGGCTTGCGTGCATACCGTTTTGGAACGTGCTAGATACTCCCTCGATCGGTGGGACTTAAATATTTTTAGTCAACCAGATTTTCGCTTTCGTCAAGCAATTCTCATCGATCCAGACTTGCGAGTACCGACCCCAGATTGTGCGGAAATTGCTAACTCCAGAGGTACTTTTGGCGAAGATAATGCGATCGAACGCCGACTGTACGAACGGTTGATCGAGGCAACTGAACGATTGGGAAGTCGCCAAAAGCACAAAGCTTATACGGCTTTGCGATCGCTATTTGGCAGCCGATCGCTCATCGGAGAACACCAACTCTTAGACTACTTGCGCGACAACGATTTAACCCCTTTACAGGGAATGATTGTTGACACCTTTTTCGATCGCGTGCCGGACATCTGGTTAATTAACGGACAGGCTCATCGCTGCGCGTATTGCGGTACGCTGATGCGCCCCTCTCCCGATCTAAAACTTTTTTCCGACGGGCGGTGTCCGATTCGCCAATGCCTCGGTCACGAGTCCTCAACAGCAAAAGTTTCGGAGAAATTAGACCCAAATCGAGACCGATTGCTGATTGCCAAACCGCAAATTTTAACCTATTGGACAGGGCCGGGAATTGACGAATTAGCAATTTTTGATGCAGCCATAAAAAACGGACTCGATGCCGAACTTTACCCAGAATCCGACTTGTGCGATATCGGAATTAACCGTCGCAATATTGGCATTGATGCTAAGTCTTACACCAGTCCGGTCTCCCTTGCCTTGCGCCTCAACCGCAGCATTGGAGGACTGATTCACTACCGCCGCCGCATCATTGCCGTCAGCGATCGATTAATTGAGGAGCGACCGGATTACCTCTCTACTTTCCGGTCAGCGATCGATAAAAAAGGCGATACTGCTACTCTCGAAATTCTATCTGTTTCACAAGTCATTGAGTTGTTAAAGGCAATCAAATATGAGAATTAAAGCTGATTTATGGACCGGAACCGATCGCATTTGCTGGTTGTGCGTTTTAATGGCAGAATTTTTAGATACTAATTCCCTAGAATATGCTCCTTTAACAATATCGGGAATGGCGAGTATCGTCAATGCACCCGCGCTGGCAAAAGCCCGCCAAGCCATTTTCAATATGCGCCTGATGTCCCTGGCTTACGTGACAGAACAGTCAGTTAAACACGCAGTTGCTATTTATAACGATCGCCACTACCGCAACAAAACTCAAGGAACCTATAAAATCAACTTAGAAACACTTCGTTTTGAACGCACAGACCCCCTAGAAGACCCTTTAATTGCCAAAGCCCGTCAAATTCTCAGTCAGCCTTTGGCACACCAATTTTACAGCACCAGCTTTGCAGAACCCCGCCAGCCAATGGCCGTGGCTTTAGGTAAAGAAACAACAGCCGCGAGAGTGCCAATTGGCCCGATCGCCATCCCGCTTGCACCGCGCCGCAACCATTCCCTCGAACGGTTGCCGAAAGCAAAAATCCGCATTCCCCTTGCAGAACTGTACCAATTAGCAGTTGAGATGGATGAACGCGAAGCAAATCACCCTGAAAAAAGACAGGGTAGCTGGGTAAAACGGTTTGAACATTTTGCGCTTAAGGTACCAGAAATTGGTAAAGGTTTGCGAGAAGAAACATTCCTCGAATTAGCAGGCATCAAGCACTTAATTGGACTGCCAGGATCGGGCAAAACAACTTTGCTGGTATTGATAGCTGTGTGGTTGGGAAAACGCGGTTATAAAGCAATGTTTGTGTTTCCCTCCATTGAAGTTGCCAGACAGTACATGGCCGAACTGGCATTTCATGAAATTAAAGTGGGAATGCTAGTCGGTCAAAGCGATGGCACCCGCCGCCGACACGCTAACAACATTGCCGAGGCGATCGCAGCATCAGGAGGAAATGGCGGCTTTGGCTGTAGTTTGGAACAGGCAGAAACTTTTGGCTTAAATTGCGTCTTACCTGCGTTTTCAAGTGCCGATACTTCGATGTGGGGATTTGGTTACGCACCGTGCAACGAAATATTACAAAGCGGCGGTAAAAATGGCAAAATGAAAAAGTATCTCTGTCCGGTTTGGACGATGTGCGGCCGCAACAAAGCACCCCGCGATTTGCTAGATGCTAATATTTGGGTAGGTCACGTTCTTTCAATGGATACTGAAGTTCCCCCCCAGGCGATTCGCGAACGCATTCGTTATTTTGAATTGATTGCCCGGACATTTGATGTGGTAGTTTTTGACGAAGCAGATATGGTGCAATCAAATTTGGATGCTTACGGTGCAGCAACCTTAAAACTTTCTGGGGCGAAAGAATCTATCCATTTAGCCATTCAACAGCAAATTCACAATCCTTTTGCAGGCGGCGAAAATTATCGCTTGTTCGATCGCAATGTTGAACTTTACAGCCGCGATTTATCGGAATTTGGCGACCTCAACACATCGTTAATTACTGCGGTTCAAAATATGCCTTCATCGCCAGTCGGCAAACGCTATGAAAATCAGTTGTTAACTGTTTTGAGAATAGTCAGCGATTTGTTGGATGGCTTTGAGAAATTTTCTAAACGCGATCGCCTTGACGAAGAGGAAGTCAAACAGGGATTTAGCAAAAGTCGAGCCTTGAAAGAATTCTGGGAAACGGCAGCTTACCATGCTTTTTACGATCGCACTGGCATTGAACCGCACGATCGGCTGAACTTAGATATGTGCGCTCAAAGGCTGGGAATCAACCCCGATACCCTCAAACAGCAGTGGGAAACTCAGATTCGTTATTTTCGGCGTTATTTAGCAGAAAATCTGATCGAACGGCGCGACAAGATTGTCAAAGAAATTGCCGAATTGTTTTTACCTTTGTGTTTTAAGGATGCGACTGCATCAGCCGAAGCTCAGGATACAATTACCTTACTTGTTTGTGTCACTTTTGTGATTTTAGGCTATCAGCGGATTGTCCCGGAAACGAGAACAATGGTAGCAGAAGGACTGATTCGGGAACCGATTGTCGAATCAACGGCAACGCCGGAACTGCGACAACTGATTCCTGAAAATATTTTGGGGTCTTTTTCGGGCGTGAAATACAGTTACCAATCAGCACAAACTACTCGAACTCAAGCCCGAAATGTGGAACTGTCTTATATCATTTTTGTGGGTGCGCCTCGGATGTTAATGCACCGCTTTCACAAGTTATTTGAGGCAGATGGCGAACTTACAGCGCCGGCAGTTTTAATGACTTCCGCTACCTCATTTCTCGAAGCAAGTCCTGCTTATCACATTAATTCGGGGCCGGATTATCTGCTGCAACCGCGCCAAACAGAACGCGATCCCAAAAAGAGCAAATACCGCTTCAAATGGCTGCCCGATCGCGAATTTCGCGATGAACCTCTCCGATATAGCGGTGCAGGCGAACAACGCCATCGCAATTTAGAAAAAATGGTAGACGCGCTGGTGCGGGGAGGAAATCAGAAATCGGAAATTTACAAATCCATCCGCAACTTTGACGTGCAAAATGGTATTTACCGCAAAGCTGCCTTAATTGTTAACAGCTACGAACAAGCTCGCACGATTAAGAACTTTATCAACAATTACCATCCAGAAATCGGCAAAAAAACCAAAGCAGTGGTTAAGTTTCTCAAAAATGGAGAGCAAGCAACTGATTTCGTCACAACGGCTCAGTGCGAGGCTTTAGGAGATGATGAAACTTGCGATATTATCATTTTTCCCCTGTTGGCGATCGGTAGAGGCGTGAATATTGTTTTCACCAAAGGAGATAGGAAACTCGATGCAGCAATTGGTACAATTTATTTTCTCACCCGTCCCCATCCCACCACTGACGATACGCAGCTTTTGTACAGCCTCGCCGGAAAAGCTACCCAAGAATTTGACAGTCGAGTTTTTAGTGAAACAGAAGATTTGTCAGCAATTTCTAATGCTTGGAAACAGTCGAGAAGACAACTGTGGAAAACGGCGAATCACCTGTTGCGCGAACCTCTAATGGCTAGCCGCTTGGGTGAAGATTTATTCAAACCGTTTACGGCAAATCAGATGGTTGGGATTTTGCAAACTATCGGGCGCGGGATGCGAAATGGGTGTCCGGTACAAGTTTACTTTGTCGATGCAGCTTGGGCAATTAAATCTACTAAAAATGAACCTGACTCCGGGCGGGACAGTATGCTAGTTCAGATGCGAATTATTTTAGAAGAATGCGTCAAGCATCCTGATTCAGTGATTCGAGAAATATATCAAGAACTTTACGGGGCATTTCTCGACCCCATGCGACGCATTGAGGGCGTAGTTTACCCGCCAAGTTTACGCGATTCAGGAGGTTTGACAGAAGAAGAAGACGATTTTGATGATTTTTCAGCTTTCTTGGAGATGTAAGGATGAATGACGAAATTTTTGATGAAATTGCATTCGATGATGACGGTGAATTAAAGGAAACTAATATTACTGGAGATGCAACCATGAACGACGAAATTTTTGACGAAATAGAATCCGATGATGACGAAGAAACTGAAGCAACTGTGTTTTCAGACACTCTTTACATTCCTCTTGCAAATAAGAGTATCAAAAAAAATCCCCTAGCTTTTACCGTGCCAGACAATATCGAGCCAGTAACAGTTAAAGGCTTGACGCTAGCTTGGACAAAATCTGCTTTACACGAGCTTTCGACCATCCAAAAAGCTATTTCTAATGCTGATAAGACCATAATAAATCTCCCTTACCAGTCGTTGCGAGGCTTGTTAGAAGTAGGACTTGACAATGCAGAACGGATTCAGTCTAATTTAGGTTTGAGTAACTATTCGTTGAATCCTAAAAATGTAAATGAGCCTGAACCATTTGCTTACTTAAATTCCGAAAGTACGGAAGATATCCAAAAAGCATTACGCCCAATTATCAACGAGTGGATGATAAATTATCTCAAACCTTTTGCTGAGAAAGAAGATGGGCTATTAGAAGTAATTGATCGTTTGGAAGATTTGCACGATCGAAAAGAGTTGCTGAAAATTAGTGTGTTAAAGTCTCAAGTTTTACCGTGGAAATGGTCAGCAGAAACAGGAACAACTCAGGCTAGAAAGACTTATGATTATCGGGTGTTAGTCGATTATGCAGCTCGCGCGATCGCCGGAAAAGAGATTTTTCAGGGGCTAGGAACAATGAAGCGGGTTATCTCTAGCGGCGGGCGTCTCACAACTGGAACGGCAGAATTGATTACCGATCCCATTACTCTACCCAAACACACAGGAAAATTCAGTCTGGTGGTACGCTTAGAAGTCGTAACCTATCCTTCTTTGCACCAGCCTTTATTGAAGATAGATGTTTCCAAACGCCGCTGGGTGGGTCAGTTAAAACCTGCGGGCTATAACTCAGCAAATATTAGCGGCTTTGTCTTTTCTGATGACTGGGGCGATCGCACTTTTAGCTACACAGTGCTTTCCCAGTCGGAAAAACAGGAGAAAAGTCAACAGGACAAAAAGAAAAATTGGGTTTGGGCGATCGATAAAGATTTTGAAGCATTGCGCGGCAAGCTCAAACTCCCGATTAAAACGCCTGATAATCAAAACATTGATGGTTCTCAAATTGCATTGGGTAAAGCTTCAACAGCAAGCTGTAAAGTAGTATTAACTTACCGCAACGGATTGCAAGAAGGGAAACATGGGATTAAGGTAGGCGTACCGGAGATTGATAAGTTAGAAGCTTTTGAAAAGATTGCCGAAATTCTCCAGCCTATCGGCTTCAAACCTTTCGATAATTACTCGGAAGTAAAAATCAAAGGCACAAGTCACAAAAAAGACGATACACCCTCGCGCATGATTAACTTGCCTACTCTGTTAGGTGCTGCTTTAGAAGTTCTCGAAAAAGACGACTGTTCTGATTTGACTCCCAAATATCTAGAAAGCTTTGATGACAATGAGTTAAACAGCTTGCTAACCAAACACCTTGATACCAATCTAGAAAACATTTCAAAAGGCAGAAAAGCCCTTCAAGTGGTTTGTCAATTAAAAGAACTTAAGGCGATGATTCAGGCAAACCAGGAAGCTATGCGTCGGCTATACCCTGACGAAAAACTGTTGCTTGTTATCTTTTACCAAGAACATTTGCAAACCGAATTGAACCTGCTGCAAGCAATGATTCGCGTTCTATGGGGTGGTGCGATCGAAGTTATTGCTAATAGTTTACCAGCAAAGACTCACGGGCCGAAAGAGTCATTGCCAGGTGCAAATTTGACAGCAAAAGAGCGATCGCGCCACCGCATAGAAGCCTGGGACTCGATCGTCAAACAACTGGCTTTACGCAAACAGCGAACTTTTTGCCTGGTAATGGCGCGGGAATGGTATCCAGACAACAAACATGACGATCGCGTGAATAAGCCCTCATCCCGTCAAGCATTGGCTACAATCGCCGGTTCTTGCGTGCAGTTTCTGCTACCGATTGAGAAAACTAAGGAGAAAAATATTCTCAATCTCGATAATTTTTCCCATAGAGTGCAAGCGGCTCTAAAAGACTTACTTTGGGCTCATTCTGGCCGCATTGATGATGTCAAAGCAAAGGTTGACAAATGGTTAAAAGACATTCCTCAAGAAGCCAGACCAAAAGAAATTATTGGGATTACGATCGTCCGCAAACAGAAAGGTCGCACTCGCGGTTCTATTGAGAAGACATTTTTACCAGTTGCTATGCGTCTCAACGTGGAGACAGGCGAGTGCGAACTGTGCTGTGCTTATGAGAATGGGAATAGTTTACAAATCAGTCCTTGGAGCAAGTTTTCTGAGGCGATCGCCTTCATTTCCCGAATTTCCCCCGTAAAACTGGCTAATGATAAAAGTCGGCGTGAAATTCGTTTCATGAAATTTGTCGAGCAGATTATTTCCAATTCTGTAGAGGAGGGAAATCAACCATTAGTTACGATCGATTCTTCCAACTGCGTGCAACTTTGGCCTTGGCTTGCCGATTCTAAAATGAATGCAAATCAAATTAACCTCGGTCAGCAGTACGAGCGGATGCAAGATGTCTGGAAAGGCGCGCGGATAATTCGGATTCGCCAAGACCTCGCCCCTGGAATTATCGATAAAAAAATTCGATATTTTGCAGAAACTTTTCTGGAAGATCGGCGAACAAAAGAAGAACTAACTTCAACCTTTGAAATTCCTTCTGCTTCCAGTGCCATGAAGTTATTTCGGTTGAATTCAAGAAATAAAAACAGCGAAATAAATCAAACGGGTTGTGTTGCTTACCTTTCTGTAGGACGTAAAACACTCCATCATGAATCGCGCGGTCAAAGTTGCTATGGCGAAACCCAAATCAGCGCAATTTTCAAAGTCAAAAAAGAGGATGGTTCGCTAGAAAAAGTTTTAAACGAAGCCGGATTAGAGGTTTACAAAATCGGAACCCGTTCGCCTTATATCGGACACTTACCAACTCCTAATCCCCTTGAAATTGTTGTGACTTTGCGACAAGAAAATGACGATCCCGATCGCCTTGCTGCGCTGGTAGAATCTCTGCGCTATGGTTTTGGTCACTACAGCGACTGGTCGAGTTTACCTGCTCCCCTGTTCTTCGAGCGTGTCGTGCGGGATTACATCAGCGAATTTGTAATTGAAGATGAGGAAGTGGAGGCGGAACCAGATTTGGAGGAATGATGCAGTCTAGGGGCGCTGTCGTGACGTTTGAGTATGATGGCGTTGCTGTGGATGATTGATGGGCTTGAATTCAGGGCGATCGCTTTTAATGTCAAACGGGGAGAGAGTTTTGGCGGTGGGGAGTAAAATTTGCAGATGTTGAGAAAATCTAGAATCTAGAATTTAAAATCTACAATCCTCTGAGGGAGGCTGCGCTGTATAATTAGTCAAGGCTGGATTTGCCAAAATTGGTGAGTGTAGTAGAGATTTTTTATCGGTAAAGGCTCGATCGAACGTAGCAAATCAAATGAATGAGACTAAGGCGATCAAAATTGCGGTTGTGGGGGACGTTCACGATCGGTGGGAACCTGAAGACGGCGAGGCTTTGAAGCGCCTAGGCGTTGATTTGGTGCTGTTTGTGGGGGATTTTGGGAACGAGTCGGTGGATGTGGTGCGGGCGATCGCCCAATTGGACATTCCCAAAGCTGCGGTGTTTGGAAACCACGACGCTTGGTACACGGCGACGGAGTGGGGCCGAAGCCAGTGCCCCTACGATCGCCAGAAAGAAAATTGGGTAAAACAGCAGTTAGATTTAATGGGAGAAGCCCACGTCGGTTACGGAAAACGAGATTTTCCAGAATTGGGCGTAACTGTGGTGGGAAGCCGCCCGTTTACTTGGGGGGGCTCGGAGTGGAGGTACAACGATTTTTACTCGGAATGGTTTGGGGTAGAAAGTTTTGAGGAGTCGGCCAGACGCATTGCAGGAGCTGCGGCGGATGCGGACTGCGAAAATGTGATTTTTTTGGGTCACACGGGCCCGACGGGGCTGGGAGAGGCTCCTGAAGACCCCTGCGGGCGAGATTGGAAGCCGCTGGGAGGGGATTGGGGAGACCCGGATTTTGCTGAGGCGATCGATCGAACTCGCAGTTCGGGGAAGCACGTACCTCTGGTAACTTTTGGTCATATGCACCACAAACTGCGGCACACCAAGCACGAGTTGCGGAAGTCGGTGAAGGTGAGTGGGGAGGGTACAGTTTATTTGAATGCCGCCAGCGTACCGCGAATTGTGGAGACAGAGCGATCGAAACTGCGGAATTTCTCGATCGTGCTGCTGGAAAATGGCACAGTATCGGAAGCGTCTCTGGTTTGGCTGGGGGAAGATTTCGCAGTAGCTTTAGAAGAAATTCTTTATCGGCGCGCTGAATCTGCAGCTATTTGTAGTTAGAGACAACTGCTGGTATGATAAAATTTATGCACCCGGAGAGGTGGCAGAGTGGTCGAATGCGCCTGACTTGAAATCAGGTGAACCGAAAGGTTCCGTGGGTTCAAATCCCACCCTCTCCGTTTGACAATTCTCTTGTCTATCAAGGGTTTCGATCTATTTTACCTGTTTATCTTGCACTTTATTCACGCGGAGCGCGATCGAATAACCTTTCGCCACGTCAAGTGCGATCGATATATTCAGCAAGCCCTAGTTACACAAATTTTTACCGGAATAAAGCTCGCGAGGCAATTGAAGGCGTAGCATACCTCGACTTGCTATTACTCCTACAGTCCCTTTTCTCCGACGCTGAGATTGGTTTATTTGGACGATCGCCTGCAATATTCAAACAGCAGCAGCCGCCGGTTGTGGGCCGAGTAGCCATCAGGGGTTATCCTTAGTAATCAGGCTAGTTTCCGACAGGTTTGGATAATGTTCCCAGCAACTATATTTCATATTTCCCAAAATTTAATGCTATTACTCGACTGCAGCGCGATCGGCAGGTTAAAGCCGGTATTGGCGCAAGCAACCGAAATGCCGATAACCACCTCGGAAAATACGGCAACAATTGCACTCTTATTGGTTGCTGCGGGAATTCTGGGTTGGGGATTTTATCGTGCCAGACCCTTTGGCAAACTGGGAATTTTGGCTTGGTTGCAGTCAGTGGCGCTGATGAGTCCTTGGCTGCTGTTCTTTAGTTTGTTCGCCGCCGGGATTTACCTAAATCTAGTAGCAGTATTGTTGCTGCTGGTGGCATCCACAGGGTTGTACATTTATCTGGGCCGACAACTGCGTCAAGCTGCGTCGGAGGCAGCGCCAAAGTCGCGCGATGCTGCTGAAGCAAAGTCCCAAAGCGATAGTTTCTTTCCCCCTGACTCGCAGCCGGACTCAGCCAAAGAAACCGCTAACACAGTGACACCGCCACCTGCAACTAATGAATTAGAAATAATTCCGGTCCCAGCAGAAGACCTCAAGGCAATTAAAAGCATCTTTGGCATCGATACTTTCTTTGCCACAGAAACAATTCCCTATCAAGATGGGGTGATCTTGAAAGGCAATCTCCGGGGAGACCCCGAACAAGTACACTCGCGTTTGACCGCAAGTTTGGAAGAAAGATTAAACGATCGCTACCGCCTATTTTTAGTAGACAATCAGGACGAAAAGCCGGTAGTTATTATCTTGCCGAGCACAAACGACCCGCAGCCAACTACCGTATCTCAAAAAATCCTAGCAGTCGTGCTGCTGCTGGCAACAATTGCTACCAGCTTGGAAACAGGGGGTTTGCTGCTAGGTTTCGATTTCTTTAACTCGCCGGATCGATATCTAGAAGTTCTGCCGATAGCGGCGGGAATTTGGGCGGTTTTAGGCTCTGGCGAAATTGCTCGCCGAGTGGTGGCAAATCAATACAAAATTGGCTTGAGCTGGCCGTTTTTTATACCAACTTTGCAGATTGGTTCTTTTGGGGCGATCGACCGTTTTGAGTCGCTGCTTCCCAACCGTAAAGTTTTGTTTGATATCGCTTTTTCCGGAGCAGCCGCTGGAGGAATAGTATCTATCCTAATGTTGGTAACGGGTTTGCTGCGATCGAGCCCCGGCAGTTTGTTTCAAGTTCCCTCAGAATATTTCAAGGTTTCGGTTTTGGTGGGAGCTTTGGCAAAAGTGGTTTTGGGTTCGGCTTTGCAGCAGCCGATTGTTGACGTTCACCCGCTGGTAGTTATCGGTTGGTTGGGCTTGGTAATCGTGGCGCTTAATTTGATGCCTGCAGGACAGTTGGATGGGGGTAGAATTATACAAGCAATCTACGGCCGCAAAATTGCCAGCCGCGCGACTTTGGCGACGTTTGTAGTGCTGGCGATCGCTTCTTTAGTCAATCCCTTGGCTCTATATTGGGCGATCGTGATTCTGATTTTACAGCGGAATCTGGAGCGGCCGAGCCTCAACGAACTGACTGAGCCTGACGACGCTCGCGCGGCTTTGGGTTTGTTAGCTTTGTTTTTGATGATTGTTGCGCTGTTACCGCTGACTCCGGTTTTGGCAGGCCGTCTGGGAATCGGGAACTAACAGCAGCCGCCGGTCTTTGGTAACAGACTCTGGCGTTGCAGTAAATTAGTCAAATCTAGGAATTGGGCGATCGAACTGGGGAACTGAAGGCGACGGTATTCCTAACTACTAATCTCCAATTAAGGGCGCGGCTCCTAGCAATTTATTTTTTAGCGAAAGTAGATTTTTGAACAACCCAAAATTTGTTTAAACTCGATCGAGTTTAAATAACTTATCTGAACATCTAGGATAAAGTCATGGCTAATCAACTTCCTCCTGTATTGGTAACTTTTGATGCAGATGTTTTGATGGCTGGCAGAACCCAAGTGTGGCAAGAATATGCCAAAGTGGGAACTTGCTATATCCCGGAAGTAGTGTACGACGAAATAGATCGTCTTACCGACGAAGCGGTGGAACCGGCCATCGAACAAATCGCTAGGGAATTTATGCGCTTTTTTGCCGAAAGCGGCTGGATTGCAACTGACGCTCAAGAGACGCACCGCGCTCTGGAACCTTCGATCAAAAATCAAAGCAAGCAAGCAATGCTCGTGGTGGCGACGGCTCAGTGCGTTTACGGTTTGGCTCAGGAACACCCGGAGGCTTTGGTGATTTTTGTGTCAAACAGCCAGCCTCTGCTGAAGCGGCTGGCTTCTGTGGGGGCTGCGAATCTCTGCGGGATTACCGGGGCGATGCTGTTAAATTGGGCGAGGAAAGCGGAACGCCCTCCGGCGGCAACTCAGCAATTGCAAAGTTTGATGCGTACCCTCGCCGACCACCAATCGACTCAGCGCTCTAACAGCAGAATTCAGGACGCTGCTGTTGGCAAAACCGGGACTTCTGCTAGCAGGTTAACGGGGATGCGCGGCGCTTCTGAATTGAATTCGCCGATCGCTTCTACTAAAACTAATCACACGGGTTTCACTGGGAACCGCAGTGCGACTCCGCGCGCCAAAAAGCCGCCGCGCATTCGCGAGGAGTCTAGAGATTACGAGCCTGCTGTATATCGGATGAAACATATTACGGCTCCGAAAAAAAGAAACGGCGGTTTTTTGTCTGCTGCGTTCAATTTTTTGGGAGCGTTATTTTTCTTGATGGTAGCGGTGGGTATTTTGTGGCGAGTATTGGATGTTAGGGGTTTTAGAAAGACTTTTGTGCCGGCTCTACCGCAGCCCGTGCAACAATTTGTTAAGTCGATCGACCCTAAATGATCGACAGTGCCACTCTTTTAACAATGTTGAACAGCAACGAAATAATTAGTGGATTGGCTTTAGCTTTGGCGGGTTTTGCTTATGCTACATTCTTTTATGTAGTTCTTCCTGTCAGATATTACGATTCTGGGGTATCGGTTTGGGCCATAGGAATTGCGATCGCCCTTACGCTAGCAATGAATTGGCTCCTGTCTTCATCGTTGCTAACTGCGTGGACTTGGGTGGCTGCATTATTTGCTTGTCAGATCGTACTTATATTGTTTGGTAGCGTGTTTCTGGGAGATGGGCTGTTACTGCCAACTTTTTTGTTTTGCGGAACTATGGTAGTAGGAGTTGCGAGTATTTATACCAATTTCTCGCAACAAAAAACACTGTTAATTGTGGCTTTGTGTACGGTATTTTTCCTAGCTTCAATGTACTTATCTTTGATTGGTGGCTATGTGCTCAGAGGCAAAAATCCGTTTCAGGGTTCTTCAAAGCAGATGCAGCCGCTGTTGAATCAAAAAGTTGAAATTATCACCGACAATCCCAAACAATTGTATTTGAATGGCAAAACTGGGGAACTCACGGATATTAACCGTTATGAAGTGACAGTGAAGCTAGATGATGAGACATTAATGTGGCCTTATGTCTATGTTTGGTGGCAGGATATCAAGGCTGCTAACTAACAGAAATCTTCCACAGTTGACTGTTGAAACAAATATTGGCTTTTATATCGTTTCCGGTTGCATCGGAATGATTTAACCACAGAGGGCGCAGAGAACGCAGAGGGAGAGAATACAGAGATGAATAATTCCGATGCTACCGGATTTGATATTAGTCTTTAACAACGGTGAAAAACTTGGTTTCACCCGCCCTGGTGTGTCATATCAATTCCGGCAACACTCATACATGATGTTAACTGTTAACTGTTAACTGTTAACTGTTAACTGTTAACAGTCAATTTACTATTCCGATTGTTTGTTGACATAAAATTTAAATCCCAATTAGAGCGCGAGCATTGTCCACTGCATTAACTGCTGCCACTCAGGAGATTGAGCTAATAAATCCGCATCCAATTCATTCCCCGCATCCTGCGAAAATTCGGCGAAACACTCTGCCCAATTAATTACTGTTTCCACAGGCAAATAAGGCGTATAATTCCACGAACGCTGCAAAAACTCTACCATCTCAACAGCATGACCGGTACGGTGCAAATACCAAGCAATCCAAACGAAGGTACTGTACTTGATTTGCTTTTCCAACAAACGTATTTTATCGGGCAATTCGGGACGGGCAAAAAAATTGTCCGTGACGGCGGCGAGGGATTTAGCCTGGGGTAAACCTTTGTACATGGCGCTTTGTTCGTGCTGGCGGTAGCAAACAGTTATTTGCTGCAGCCAATCTGCTTCGCATCCCATTAAGGCTAAACGCAGCACTAAATCTGTATCTTCTGCTGGGGGAAATCGAGGGTCAAATCCGCCGGCGCGCTCTAACCAATGGCGGCGAAATACCATCGCGCTAGGTAATACTGGTTTCCACCGCAGCCACATTTCTAAGTTTAGTTTAGGGACTTTTTGCCAGGGTTTGACATCTTTTATCGGTTCGCCTGTACTGTTGACTTGACGCCAGCCGCTGTGGACTATTCCTAGATTTGGTTGGGCTGCAAATACAGCGATTTGTGCTGCTATTTTGTGGGGTAAAAAGTAGTCATCTGCATCGAGAAAGGCGATGAATTCTCCTCGCGCTAGCTCGATGCCGCGATTTCTGGCGATGGAAACTCCTTGATTTTGTTGGTGAATGTAGCGAATTCGATCGCCGTATTGCTCCAAAATTAATCTGGTGTCGTCTCGGGAACCGTCGTCTACTACAATAATTTCCCAGTCTGTATAGGTTTGGTGCAGCACGCTATCTACGGCTTGGCAGATGTAAGCGGCGCAGTTGTAGGCCGGAATTACCACGCTTACCTGTGGGGTTCGATCGCTCATAGTTAAAATATTAAGTTTGATGGATTATAGCAATTCGAGCGAAAAATAAGGTATTGATTCCTCAATCCCTCAATCCCTCAATCTCTGATGATGTTATATCAATTTCATAAAGTAGCGCTAGATATTACCCCCCCAACCCCCCCTTATTAAGGGGGGGCTAAGACTTCATCTATAGCATATCTTTAGAAAAATGATGTTATATCAATTCCGGTTGCACTCATACATGACTGTTGACTGTTGAGTGTTGACTCGATTTTATTATTCCGATGCAACCGGAAACGATGTTAACCGCAGATTTCAAGCGTACAAACACTGATGGACGCAGATACATTCAATCTTGTTTGCGATTGAGTGCAACTCAAGTCTCATGACTGATGACTGTCACGGTTGAGAGTTTGCTTGCGGCCTAAATGCTTGTAGAGTGCATCCGAGGCTGATCCGCGCGATCGGCAGCGATACTTTTTAAGCAGAATTTTGGTTCAAGAATTTGCTAAGGTAAGTTGGTGCGAATTGAGTAAATCGTGGTGGCGCGTGGCTAAAGGGCTGCGATCGCCTTTTGCCTTCAAGTATTTATCAGCTATTTGCAAAACCTGTTCTGGATTGGCCGGCTTGCTCAAAAAATCGGAAGCACCTGTGAGTTTGGCTCGCGTGCGGTCAATTATACTGTCTTTACCTGTCAAAAATACGATCGGAGTTTCCCGAAAAGCAGGTGTTTTTCGCAAAAAATTGCACAAAGCAAAGCCGGTTGTATTCGGCATCACCAAGTCCATAAAAATCAAACCAGGCTTGTGTTTGGCGAGGATGCCCACTCCCTGCATCGGATCTTGAATTTTTAGGACTCGATAGCCTGCGGGCAATAAAATTTGTTCTAAAAATTCGCATACTGCGCGACTGTCATCGATACAAGCAATCAAAGGGCGACCCGGACGGGCGATCGCCGCGGCAAGGCGCCACTGTTCTATCGGCGAAGGCAAGTCTGGTACTGTGCGGAAATTTACTAAACCCTGCTTGATGTAATTAACTAAAGCGCGAGTTGCCACTGTCACGCACTGCTTTTTCTTAAATGCAATATCCCAAAGAGTATTCTCGCCGTTGAATACGTTAGCCAAAGCTATCAAAGAATTAGAACTAAATCGATCTTTATACAACTGAGCCGAATTTTTTAACAGCGGTGCTTGTTCTGGATCTACCAGCCACAAACCCATTGCTTTCCATTTTTGCCAAATCTGTTCTGCAGAACACAGAATTTGCTCTACTTCGGTAGAAGAGAGCATCAAAGAAGAGATAACTTTAGAAAAATATTTTGAGGATGGGCGCCACTCCCGGCGCAAACCCGATTGACCGATCAGGGCAAAGAAGACTTCGGAAACGCTGCTGTGGACGATCGCCTTAGCTTGTTCCAAACTCATTTCGCTGTCTGCTATCCCTCGTTGAAGCAGTTGATATTCCCAAAGTTCGCCAGCATCTAAGTCTCTAAGATCGACTTGAAAGTTGCGACAGTGTTGCCCGATCGCCCTGTACCAGCGTCTCGCCCTGTGCGCTCCTCCTGTGGCATAAACCAAACTACCCCGAAAAAAGTAAAGTTGCCACTGTTGTTCCCCTTGCTCTAATAGCAGCTTTCCCGTTGCTTGTTTCTGGCCGAGCACTGCCAGAGTATGAGACAACATTTTGTACCCGATTGCGGTCGCAGACATATTCACTCGCATCCCCTGTACTCTGTTTCTATTATTATATAGCTGCTCAGTTGTGGAAAAGAACAGTAATATTACTGAATTTTGCTTAAAAAAAACACTTAATGCTGCGACTTTAACCGGATCGGGTAGTGATATTAATTGCCGTTGCACTGTCAGGTGATGGTTAAGTGTTGGCTGTTAACTGTTGGCTGTTGACTGTTTGAACAATAGCGATGCCACCGGAAACGATATGATATTAGTTCCTCAAAATAATGCAATTGCCGAATCCCGCGATCGAAACCCTTAATTCATCAAGCATTCCCAATGCTCAAATTTCAAATTTCAAATGGTATGATTCCCCTCGGGAGTGTTAGCCATGAGGGTGCAAAGCCATTTTGCAGCATCAATTAATAATTAAAATCATGCTGATAACTAAAAACTAATTTTCCTCGTTATCTTTGGGAGGTACTGGATCGTAACCTCCTGGCTGAAAAGGATGACAGCGCAAAATCCGCTTAACGGCCATTGAGCCGCCGCGGGCAGCCCCAAATCTTTCTATTGCTTCGATCGCGTATTGCGAACAAGTGGGCTGAAATCTGCAGGCGTTAGGCAAGTAAGGAGAAATCCCCATTTTGTAGCCTCGGATTAATCCGATTAGCAATAACTTCACAATTTTTACCTCAGCGCTGAATTAAATTAATCGCAAAATCTTGTGCCCTAGCTGGTAAAAGCTAGGTCTATCCACAGCATCCCCAGCGGTTCCAGCAATCGAGCAATCTCGATTTTTTGCGGCACCTGCAACTTCAAATCCGATGTCTGGCGCGAGATTAGTGACATTTTTTTCGCATCAAGTAGAAGCTACCGCAGACTGCATTTTTGCACTCTGCGGATCTGTCACACCAAATACAATCGAGTGACCTTTTTGAGTTAAGATGCGTCCCAGAGTTCGGCCAACATTTCCTGCGCCAATTATACCTATTTTCATTTTTACCTCTTTGATACCTAAAGCACAATTTGAGGAGACAATATGGTACTTGTTTCTGAGGAAGCTACTTGACCGATACCTAAAAATTTACCATTTGTATCGTAAACTTGCAAGGGATAGGGAGGTTGGGCTATTAAGTTTTCGGGAAGATTGCTGCTACTTTTCTGGTTCCCCTCTACCGGCGTTTCGGGAATGGGGAGGCGCTGTCCTTGAAACCAGCGTTTGGTATATTCAGGAGAAAGGACGATCGCGCCTAGGTGTCCCAAAACCGCCGATGGCAAAATCGGGCTGAATGTATTCTCCTGTATTTGCTGTTCCAATTCTGCAAAAGTGAGACTTTGGTCGATCGAGAAACCGCTGCTTTGGGTACGAGTCAAACAAGCCAAAGTACCGCCTGCATTCAACAGTGCGCCCAAGTCCCGCGCGATCGCCCGAATGTAAGTACCGGGCCCGCAGGCGATCGACAAATCCAACTCAGGAAAATCCCCCGGCCGCCAATCCAAGATTTCCAGCCGAAGAACCTCAACATTTCTAGCAGCAACTTCCACATTTTCGCCTTTTCTAGCTAACTCGTAAAGGCGTTTTCCTCCCACCTGAACCGCACTAAAACTCGGCGGAAACTGTTCAATTTTTCCCAGAAAATTCGGCAGTGCGGCTTGGACTTTTTCTAAAGTCAAATCCGGCACCGGTTGAGAACGGATGATTTCTCCTTCTAAATCGTCGGTAGCGGTTGTTAAACCAAACCGAATCGTACCTCGGTAAGCTTTCTGGTGTTGGAGAAATTGCAGCAATCTGGTTGCTTTACCCAGGGCGATCGGCAAAACGCCCGTCACGGCCGGATCGAGGGTTCCTCCGTGTCCGACTCGCTTTAATTGCAATATTCGGCGCACTCGCCCCACGCAGTCGTGAGATGTGATGCCCGCAGGTTTGTGGAGATTGAGAAAACCGTCAGTAGTCATTTGTTGTTTGTTATTTGTTATTTGTTATTTGTTGTTTGTTATTTGTTATTTGTTATTTGTTATTTGTTATTTGTTATTTGTTATTTGTTATTTGTTATTTGTTATTTGTTATTTGTTATTTGTTATTTGTTATTTGTTATTTGTTATTAGCTAATTCCAACTGCCAACTATCAACTGCCAACTGTCAACTGCCAACTATCAACTGCCAACTGCCAACTGTCAACAACCAACTGCCAACTGCCAACTGCCAACTGCCAACTGCCAACTGTCAACTGTCAACTGCCAACTGTCAACAACCAACTGCCAACTGCCAACTGCCAACTGCCAACTGCCAACTGTCAACAACCAACTGCCAACTGCCAACAACCAACTGCCAACTGTCAACAACCAACTGCCAACTGCCAACTGCCAACTGCCAACAACCAATTAAAAAATAAAGTCCGTGCGAGAGATAGTAACTCCCAATACAGTAGCGAGAATTTCTTTGCTGGTTGTAAGCTGAATAATTGTACTGGGCGAAGTTCCTGTCCCGGCGAAAATGTTGAGTTGGCCAAAGGTGAGGCCGGCACTCAAGCGAATTTTATCGGTACCAACAGTAAAATCGGTAATGAGATCGTTATCTGCCGATCGCCCGATCGCAAAAGTATCATTTCCAGCGCCGCCAGTCAAAGTATCTCTGCCGCGATCGCCCGACAAACAATCATCGCCGAGGCCGCCAAACAGCGAGTCGTCCCCCGCACCGCCAAACAGCGTATCATCCCCCGCGCCGCCCAACAAACTATCGCTGTCTTGGTTGCCAAAAAGCAAATCATTGCCGTCGTCGCCGCTTACCGAGTCAGAACCTTTGCCGCCGTAGACAGTATCGTCGCCGGTGCCGCCCAAAACGCTGTCGCGGGCTGCACCGCCGAACAGCAAATCATTGCCGGCATCCCCCACAATTGAGTCGTCGCTGTCGCCGCCGTAGAGGGAATCGTTTCCCCCCAAGCCGAAAATGCTGTCGGGCCCGCCCAAACCGAAGATCAAATCTGCGCCTGCAGTACCCGTGAGGGAGTCGGGGCCGCTGGTGCCGTTGCGGGCGTTAGCAGCCCCTCCGGGACTCGTACCGGTGGGGGTTGGGGTTGTGATTACGATCCTAACTGGTACTGCTGATGGCATGATTTTGCACGGTGGTAGAAATTTGCCATTCTAACTTAGCTTAAAAGCCGGATTTTTTGGCTCGATCCGAGGTAAGTTGAAAAATTGTCGGACTACTTTGTCTCAAACACAGCGCAATCATTCTAAACTCAAGCTGGAACCAGCAATAACTCAAATTGCCCGCAGGATGCCCAACTAAACAAAGCTGAGAATATCAACTCTCTGCGAGGATAGGAATCTGCTGGAAGTGCGGCTTGTTTCGGAGTTTTCAAACAGCTTATTCGGGCTGAAGGATTTGTTTTTCAACCGAGACATCGATTCGCGATCCTGTGAATTTTTTGATGAATTTTGGTTGCACTCTGCTGCGTCGGGATGTCCAAAGTGCGATCGATATATAGCATTTCGAGCTCTGGTATGAGGTGCCGCTGGGCATAGGCAAAACCGGGCACAGGGTGTAGGGCATACCTCCTCACAACGCGATCGAATCGCTATATGTAGCGGTTTTCAGTAAGATGAGGTGCGCTCTCAGAGCGGTAATAGGTAATAGGTAATGGCGGGATTGGTAATTTTAGTTCTGGTTAGCTACCAGCTATGATTTCTGACTCGTTACCGATTACCTTTTTCCCGATTGCCGATGGCGGGAGTCTACCTTACCTAACGGAGAAATGCTATAGTTGGTTTTGACTCTTATTTAGGCTACCTGCACGTTCAGGGCTGCGATCGGGCTTGGCTAAATTCATCAAGCCCCCAGAGGACAGTATCCTGTTTTTTCCGTTGTGCGCTTGCTGTCAGGGTAAAATTGAGCGCATTGGTGGGGTAGTTCCGATCGATCGAACTATTTTCTTTGCGTAAAAATTCGCCAACCTGTAGGTGTAAAAATTGGGGGGTCAAATTTTTAGGCTCTAATCTATATAGAGTAAGGGTTTGATGCTCCCTCTCCGAAAATGAGGTTGGCGAAATCGCTAGAACTGTTGCTGGATAAGGATTTTAAGTTGAGGTGCGATCTATGGTATTGACAAAGCGAAAGCTGAAATGGTATTCTCTGAGGAGGTTGGCGAAACTGAACCTTGAAAACCAAATAGAGCAATGGTTTCACACACCGGCGGCCGCAATAAACTCCACTCCCTTCTAGGGATTGAAACGCGGCCATCGTTTCCAAAATCAAGATATGGCTCTTCACCAGGCCGCAATAAACTCCACTCCCTTCTAGGGATTGAAACAGATAGAAACCTTGGAGTAACTACTTTTTTCATATAGCCGCAATAAACTCCACTCCCTTCTAGGGATTGAAACAGATAGAAACCTTGGAGTAACTACTTTTTTCAGCCGCAATAAACTCCACTCCCTTCTAGGGATTGAAACGCTGTTGATAAAAGCTAATCATCAAGCCAAGACTGGCCGCAATAAACTCCACTCCCTTCTAGGGATTGAAACACAAACACCCAAGTTTAGACCCATAGTAACTAAGCCGCAATAAACTCCACTCCCTTCTAGGGATTGAAACATCAGTCGAGCAAGCGGTTCAATCTGCACTCAGTCAAGCCGCAATAAACTCCACTCCCTTCTAGGGATTGAAACTTTTTCCTTGCGGGCGATTTCATTTTCTTCGCGCTCTCGCCGCAATAAACTCCACTCCCTTCTAGGGATTGAAACGCTGACT
>NZ_JBARVX010000019.1:0-12676 GCF_049646505.1 Microcoleus sp. | reverse complement strand
CCTATGTGCTAATCTTAAATCCAATCTAATACCATTTTTCTTTCATATGTGCTACTACCCCCCCCACTCCCCCCCGAAATAAGGGGGGGTTGGGGGGGTAATATCTAGCGCTACTTTATGAAATTGGTATAAATGCGAGGCAGAGCCTCTGGATCTGCGTTACCAGGCAGAGCCTGGTAACGAGTTAGCCTGGTAACGAGTTAAATCCTACAAACCGATGTGCTAATCTTAGATCCAATCTAAAATCTACAATCTACAATCTAATATCAAAATATGCGATCTTTAGTAGCAGAAGATTGGGGATATAAATTTAGTGGCGATCGCACAATTAATAAATTTATTCGGGATATAGAAGGAGAAGCCGCTTTAGCGAAATATTACGATTGGGAATGCAGAGAACGCGCTAAACTTTTGATGTCGGAAATAGCCGGCACATCCCACAGTCTTTTTTACGTGCGCCGCCAAAAGGTAAATGAGAGATTTTCTGAAGAAGAAATTTGGGAATTGATTCTTGCTACGGATGGAGATAATTTTGAATTGCCAGAATTGTTGCAAAAAGCCGATCGCACTTTGCGATTGTTAGCAACAGTACGCACAGAAGACGGAATCGGCGGCTTAAAACTGCTGGATGCTGGTTTGGTGGCGGTTCCCAGAGGCAGAAAAGATGGCTATGTTTTGCCGGTGCAGTTGCGACTTTTGCCGCAAACTCGATCGCCAATTCCTGCAAAGTCGATCGCCCGCGTCCAACAAATACCATTTTGGGACGACAGACACATACCGACTACCGAACAATTAAAAGTTTGGCACACTTTCTTAAATGTGGAAAAACGCATCGCCGAAGCGCGTCAATTTTGCGTACCTTTCCGCGCCCACAACTACGGTTCTGGCTTAAAAACCGTAACTTTTGAAATCGATCGCAATTCTGCAACTCTTGACGGCTACGATGAAAATCCCTTACAAATCGGCGACTTTCGCGAAAGGTTAAAACAAGCCAGAAATGAAGATATTATCTTATTTGATTCGCCGCCCGGAAGCAGAAGTTCGCGCGATGGCGAAACTTTGGGTAGCATTGCTGAAATTGAGTTTGAACGCGGTAAATTGCGGATTAAGTTAGATTTTGATTTGGGCGAGCGCATGGCTGGCGGCAGATATCAACTGCCAAAACAAGGCTTTTTGTATTTTGAAGCAGCCGGCGATATCAGTCAGATCGATCGCAAGAAAAAAGCTTTAAAAATGCTGACTGACGGGCGCGCTCAAAATCCGTATTTGAGCGAATTTTTATTCGACTCTTCCCAGGCGAGAATTCCCGATAAATTAATTAAATTGGATCGGGAAGATTTATTAAATCGCAATGCTAACGACGACCAACTCGCCGCCGTAGAAATGGTGCTTTCGGCGCGGGATTTAATTTTGATTCAAGGCCCGCCGGGAACTGGAAAAACGACGGTAATTGCGGAGATTTGCTATCAAATTGCTCGTCAGGGCGGGAAAACGCTAATTGCTTCCCAGGCAAATTTGGCGGTTGATAATGCTTTGAGTCGGTTGGTGCACAATCCGGCGATTCGGGCTTTGCGGAAGGGAAAAGCTCATAAGGTGCAGGAAGAAGGCCAGCCGTTTTTGGAGGAAAATGCGATCGGCACTTGGCTGCAAAATACGGCGATTGATTGCGAACAAAAGCTCTCGCAGCGCCAGACGAATATCACATTTTTGCGGCAGTTGCTGGCAGATTCCGACCGATTTAATGCCTACTTTGCCACGGAAAAAGATTTTTTTAAGCAATTAAAGCACCTTCACGACGGCAAGGCAGATGTTGAGGAAAAATTGACCGCGCAAACGGCAGCCTATGAACTAAGTTTAACGGCTAAAAGCGAGCTTGATTTTTTGGTTGATGGCTTAGCAAATTTGCTATCTACACCGGATATTAACTGGGAATCTTCGGAAGTTGCCGAGTTTATGCCGAAACTAAAACCTTATTCTGAAGGTAATGTTTTAGTAGAAAACTTTATGGCAAATGTGCGAATTTGTGTTAATCATGCTATTCAAATTGGCTTGGATCGCCCTATGTGCGGCGCGTTTGGAATTGCGGTTTGGTTGCGGGAAACTGTAGCAGCGCAAATATTGGAATTTAAGGCGGCGGGCGATCGCGCTGATGAGGTTTGTCACGCTATGTCAGCGGTTGCGGAGTCTTTGCGGGTGTCGCGGCAGTTGTCGGAGGCGGTGAATCAGCTACAGTTGGGCGATCTGCAAAATCAGACGCACCGCCACAATCTCGAACAGAAAATCAAGAATTTGGAACTGCGAAAAACGGAAATTGCCGCCGTTGTCGTCAGCGTTGCAGAGTGGATTGAGACAGCAGATGCCACACTTTATAAAGTTGTGCAATCTTGCTGCGAAACTAACGCGATGCTGACTGATGAAATGGTAGAATTGCCTGCGGGATTGCTGAAAATTGCCCGATCGCTCAAATTGCCGATCGTCCCTCCTAAGAGTAAAGTGAATTTACCCGATTTGGAAAGACTGCAAAACGCAATTTCCCACGAAGCCAGCGCGGGTTTTAAGGACATTCAAGGGCAGCAATTCCGGTTTAGCGAGTTTTTGCACCTAAATTTGAGTCAAACGCCGATTTTGCTCGCTGCGGGCGATCGGGCGCAATGGCAGCAACTAGCCAAAAACTTCGCCATCTACGCCCAAATCAGCCCCAGCCAGCGCAAATTTTTCGTAGAAAAAGCGAACAATTTATTCAGTAAAATTCAACAACTTTACAGTGAATCCTTGCAGCCCAATCAAATCCAGGCAACTTGCGATCGCCTAGTCAAAGAATTGCTGCACAGCATCCTCGCCAACGCCCGCCAGTGCATAATTCCCCTGAAAACCGAAACCGAACAACAACTGAGCAAACAGCAACAATTATTAGATAAAATCGGTCAAACATTGAATCAGCAGCAAATATCTGCAGCCCAAAATCAGGTAGAAATAGCGCAGCAAGAGGCGAATTTAAAAATTAGCGAAGTTACTAATTTGTTGCAAGCAATTGTCGCCCAGCCAAATGTACCTGAAAGATTGCGGAGTTTAGCCGAACAATATCTCGCGCAAAAGTCTAATATTTGGGAGCAACCGCAGCATTTTGTCAAGCAAATTGATGCTTGGAAGTTGAGCGCGATCCAGCTTGAAAAATCCATTGCTGACTTAGATCCTTTCGGGATTTTGGAAAATATCAAAAGCCGTCTTGACGAGCAATTATTACCGCTGCAAACAACCAGCACCGGTTTGCAGCAGCAACTCGCACAACTTCAAGCAGAATTAAACGACATTACGGCTAAACTGCAACAGCAGCAACCAACAGCCGAATTAATAATTGAGAGAAATTGGTGGGAGTCAGCATGGCAAAGTTTCCCGGAAAAATACAAACCCGAAATTCCCAGTGTCGAATTATTTGCAGTGGATTTTTTACGCAAAATTAAGCGTATTTTCACTAATTTTCAGAAGGAATTAGAACGAGAAGAAATAGCCTTAAATCGTTCTCAAACTTTTGTTACAGATTGGATCGAAAAACTTCGCCATCCATCGGAAAAAGACCGCAACGATTTAAAGCAAATTTATATTGACAATGCTAACGTCATCGGCATTACCTGCGTGCAAGCTGCGAGTTTTGATTTTAGCAAAAACTTTCCCAGCTTTGATGCAGTCATAGTTGACGAAGTTAGCAAATGCACTCCGCCAGAGTTATTAATTCCAGCTTTGAAGGGTAGAAAATTAGTATTGGTGGGCGATCACAGGCAATTGCCGCCGATGTTCGATCGCAGTACGATCGATGATATCGCCGAAGATATCGGTTGCACTGGAGATGAACTTAGCTTTATCAAAGAATCGCTGTTTAAAGTATTGTTTGAAAATGCCAGCGACGGGATCAAGAAAATGCTGACAACTCAATACCGAATGCACCCGCAAATCATGGGCGCAATCAATCAGTTTTACCAACAAAAACTCAACTGCGGGATTCTGGAAGCCGATACGAGACGCGCGCACAATCTCGCAGGTAAAATTATTCAAGAAAACCATCACCTCCTGTGGGTGAAAACGCCTGTGGGACAAGGGTTTGAGGAGGAGAAACAGGGTACTTCGCGGCTGAATGTCAAGGAGATTGATGCGATCGAGCTTTTGTGCGAACAGATGGAAAGTGCTTGGCGGCCTAAAATATTAGAGGGTGAACCGCCGAAGGAAATCGGAATCATTACTTTTTACGGCGCACAATTGAACGCAATTAAAGATAGAATAGAAGCCGAAAAGTTTCCTTCTTTGAGCATCCGCACTGGTACGGTTGACATATTTCAAGGCATGGAAAGACCTGTAATTATTGTCAGCACGGTGTGCAATAATGTTAGGGGCGATATTGGATTTGCTAAGGAACCGGAACGGGTGAATGTGGCATTTTCCCGCGCCCAGGAATTGCTGGTAGTTGTCGGCTGTCACGATTTATTTACCCAACAAACAGGTACTGTGGGAAAAATGTATCAGGAAGTTTCAAAAACGGTGCGTCACTGGGGAGGTTTTGTAGATGTTTCTAGCGTCCTCAGCTAAATCAATTGACTCGAATTTAAGTTCGCTAGCTGCACAAATCGAGCAACAAAATCCTGGTTTGTCGGTGTTGGCGGCGCGTCAATTTCGCTTTGCTATCCGCCAAACTCCGCTGGAGGTGACTGTTAGCGAACCGCGCGAGTTTAACGTGTTGGAGGAGTTTATTTTGCGGGCTGGTTTTGAGTTCGATCCTGCGCCGACTTTGCAGGAATTGGCGGATTTGTTGGGGTTGGATCTGATTTTTGTGAAGACTGCGGCGGCTAATTTGGTTGGTTTGGAGGTTTTGGAGGTGGCGGATAATGGTAAAATTGCGTTAGCGAAGCCCTCGAAGAGGATCGCCCCGCAAGGTCAAGATTTTTGCGAAAAAGGTACGGTTAGCCGATCGCACGTTCAATCAATTTACGCGATTTCCGATCCTTTAAATCAAACTCTCACCTTCAAATTCGATGCTGCAGCCGCAGAATCCAGCGATTTACCAGATTTAGCAGAATTAGTATCGCTGGAACATCAAATTACCGACTTTGCCGATTTAAGCATAGCAGAAATCCAGCCGTTAATCCAAGCATCCGGTTTAGGAATTCATGTCCCAGAAAACGGCAAAATAGTCACCAAATGCGATGTAATTGGCGACGATTTAGATATTTGGCAAACAGTATCAGTTTTTGTGTTGCTGGATGGAATAGAAAATAAAACTACCATTCAAGCCCGACAGGGAAAGCAAATATTAGAAACAGCATCAAACTTTCTCAACCAACTCGAATCCCAGCATAAATTGCTGAATGAATTGTGCAAATCAACGGAAGAAATAGCACAGCCTGAGTCAGAAACAATCCCGGTTAAAAAAACTCGCAAAAAGTCATCTACAGCCGCAGGAAAAAAGAAGAAACCATAAAAGTCAATACGGTTTACTTAATACGATCCCCCCTAACCCCCCTTAAAAAGGGGGGACAAGAATGCTCTCAAAGTCAACCCCTACTCCCCTTCTTAAGGGGGATTTAGGGGGATCTCCGGGGCATAAATATGTTAAGTGAACCGTATTGCCATAAAAGTTGCGAGTCCACAAGAAAAGAGCGGACTCGCATTCTACACTACGAACCGTTTTTGTTATGGTAATCTACCGAACACGATCTAACTAATTCCTAGATTTCAGTATTTTCTATCCTGTAGGTGCGTCATATCAATTCCGGTTCACTCCTCATGATGTTAACAGTTAACAGTCAACAGTCAACAGTCAACAGTCAACAGTCAACAGTGAATTTACTATTTTGATGAAGAGAGGATTTGATATCAGTCTTAAGATTGCTAAACTGACGCACCCTACAATAATTCTACTGAGCCTTAACGCATTTCAGCATCCGCAAAGTAGCCGCCGCCCCGTAATTCCGCTTTGCAGAATCATCGGGAGCAAACCGATTCCCAATTTCGTTAAGAGGAGAAGCTACACCACAATAACCAGACATTTGATTGATAATCGCAGCAGCCCAATGATTCTGAGTATCTGAAAAAGTTTTAGGCTGCTGTTTAGCCAATAAATTCGGCTGCATTCCCCGCGCCAACAAACCAAATTCTGCCGATCTTCGCATCACCGCCATCAATTCAGCGCGCGTGACAGGCTGCGTAGGTTTAAAAGTTCCATCTTGATAACCGCTGACTATCTTATTGTCTCGCGCAAATTGAATTTTTCCCGCACTCCAGCGTGAGCTATCAACGTCGCTGTAGGGACGGGAAACAACTATGCTGGGAAATGCGATATTAGCACCTTGTATTCCTTTCAAGGATTCCAATACTAAAGATACTAATTGCTCTCTGGTGACAGCAAGTTGGGGCCGAAAGGTATTATCTTGAGCAAAGCCCGCTACAAATCCCAGCGCGACAGCTTCTTTAATTTCGGCAGCGTAGATATCGGTTGCAATATCTCCGAATGTAGAAGATCCGGTATTTCCTCCGGTATTTCCTCCGGTATTTCCGCCGTTATTTCCGCCGTTATTTCCTCCGGTATTTCCTCCGGTATTGCCAGTTTCTCCCGGCGCGGTTTGACTGGTTGTGAAATAAAAATGACCCAACACTTTGCCTTGATAAGCTCTTTTACTAAATCGCCAGCCCGGATCGAGAGCGATTTTCATAAAGCCGTTAACATCACCGTTTGTGCGGCCGATAATTATCGGTTTAGCGTTGGGATCGAAGGAAGTTCCCATGAGTACAACATTGCCGTCAATTTTTTCCAAACTCAGGCTGTATTTTAATGCTAAATCGGTGCCGCCCATGCGAATAGAAAAGCCGTTGCTGTCTGTGGCGCGGCCGCAAATGCCGGTGAAATCAAAATTAACTAATAAGGGATCGACTCTGACGGGATTGGAGCCGTTTTCGCTCCAGCATTGCCGTCTGTCTGTTACTTGCTCTACAATTAGCAATTGGTAGCCGCCGAAGGGGCGGGGTTGGGCGATCGCAACTACTCGCTCTTGGTTAATTTCGGTTTCGTCAAAAGTAAATGCTTTGACTGGGGCGATCGCCAGAAGTGTTAAAATTGCTGAACCTGTCAGTGCGGCTGCGGTTCGTACCAGTGAATGTTTCATGGTTTTTTCCTATTTACCCCTTGTTTTGACCGGACATATTTAAAATAAAAAAGGTCGAGGTCTTCAAACAACAATATAGAATTTTACCATCTCTTGTTCCGGTGATGCTGAGCGCGATCGAACTTAGATGTTTCGCCCGCAGCAGTCGATCGGGAGTTTTTGGGTGGGTTGGGGCGGGTTTATTTAACCTGTCTGCAACGCCTGAAAGCTATTGGTGAACCCGCCCCAACAGGTTATTGAAAGTGGTGCAATATAGCGGTTCTGTGTAACGTGAGGTGCACTTCTTCGAGCGGTAATAGGTAATAGGGAATAGGTAATAGGGAATAGGTAATAGCAGGATTGGTAATTTGAGTGAGGGTTAGCTACCAGCGAGGAGATTTCTGCCCTCCGCTTCGTCCATTCCAATTCCCGATTCCCGATTCCCGATTCCCGATTCCCGATTCCCCATTAAGGGAGTGTACATCATCTACTTGAGAAAGGCTATATATCAGCTCGAACAAATACCATAAAGTTCAATAGGGTGCAGTTAAGCCCGATTTCCCCAGCGCTCTCTTTTTCAAAGAAGATTTAGGGGGATATCTCATAAAAAAAATAGTATCAAAGTCTCTTTTTTTTATGCGAATGCGAGGGGGATATACCATAAAAAACGGTGCGTAACACTTGGTTGACGCACCCTAAAACAAACATTCAAAAAGTGCATTTTCCCTCTAGCGGAACATACTGCTAACAGAACTATCTTCGTGAATCCGCCAAATAGTTTCGCCCAGCAAATTCGCTACCGAAAGTACCGTTAACTGCGGGAAACGGTGTTCTTCAGGTACAGGAATTGTATTCGTAACAATTACCTCTTCCAAGACTCCGGTAGACAAACGCTCGATCGCCGGATGCGAAAACACTGCATGAGTAGCACAAGCATAAACCTGCCTCGCACCCTCGCGGCGCAACAACCTTGCACCCTCACAAATCGTGCCGGCAGTATCGATCATGTCGTCCACCAACACAGCAGTTTTGCCATCGACATCACCGATCAAGTTCATCACTTCTGCGACGTTGTGAGCTTGGCGGCGCTTGTCAATAATTGCCAGGGGAGCATCGCCAAGTTTTTTGGCAAAAGCTCTGGCCCTAGCGACTCCGCCAACATCCGGCGAAACCACAACAATATCCGACAACTGCTTGCTCGCCAGATAATCCAAAAGCACGGGCGAACCGTAAACGTGATCGAAAGGAATGTCAAAATAACCTTGAATCTGAGCCGAGTGCAAATCCATTGCCAAAATGCGACCGGCCCCTGCTTCAGTAATCAAATTAGCCACTAATTTTGCAGTAATCGACTCTCTGCCGGCTGTTTTGCGGTCTGCCCTAGCATAGCCGTAGTAGGGAATGACGGCAGTAACTTGTCTTGCAGAAGCGCGGCGACAAGCATCGATCATGATTAATAATTCCATGAGGCGATCGTTCACCGGACAGCAAGTTGGCTGAATCAAGTAAACATCGCAACCCCGAATCGATTCTTGAATTTGAACGTAGAGTTCCCCATCCGCGAACCGCTTGCGAACCATCGGCCCCAAATCGATCCCCAGATAGCGAGCCACCTCTTGGGCGAGGGGGATATTAGCAGAACCGGAAAACAGTCGCAGACGGTCGTGGGCAGAAATCTGCGGCTCGGGAAGCGGAAGCGGTAAAGTAGCAGAACGGATCACAGCAGGCCTCTTGCAGGACGTTTATTCCACCGCTATCTTACCATCGGAAACTCGAAATATTCAGTCACTATTTTGATAGATTTAATTTCGGGGCGATCGCGAGTGTTGAGTGCCGGCGAACTGAATAAGACTTGCAGAAGTATGTCCGAGAAACCGCGTTTCTACCAAGTTCTGTACTGCCAGAAGTCCCAGAAGTGCGATCGCCCGCCGGCCCGCCGGCGTCTCAAAATTCTGGCGACAGTCAATGTCCGGGCCCTGACTGGAAGTTGCGATCGCCCAAAATTCGGTCAAAGGCCGAAAGCATCCGGCTTCAAAGTGATAAAAATGCGATCGATCGGCAATAAACTTGAAAAATACAGTAAAAAAAGTTAAGAATCGGAAGCATACTCCTGATTGTTGATATTGGGCAAAGCAAGGTAGAAATCGATGAGCTTAAGAGAACGGATTGACGCAGAAATCAAAGCAGCCATGAAGTCCAAGGACAAAGTTCGCTTGGAAACAGTGCGCGGCATCAAAAAATTTATTCTCGAAAAAGAAGTCAGCTTGCGTCCTTCCGGGCAAGAGACGCTGACAGAAGCTCAAGAATTGGAAATTTTGATGCAAATAGCCAAACAGCGCCGGGATTCGATCGAACAATACCGCAAAGGCGGCCGCGAAGATTTAGTGGCACAAGAAGAGGCGGAGTTGGCAATTGTGGAAGAGTATTTGCCGCCGCAAATGTCAGACGAAGAGGTGAGTCAAGTCGTTGACGAAGTAATTGCCTCGGTGGGCGCTACTTCGGCAAAAGAGATGGGCAAGGTGATGGGCAAGGCAATGCAGCAACTTAAGGGCAAAGCAGACGGTAACAGAATTCAAGAGATGGTGAAAGCAAGGCTTAGTCAGTAGTCAGTAGTCAGTAGTCAGTAGTCAGTTGGCAGTTGGCAGTAGTCAGTTGGCAGTTGGTAGCTCGTTACCAGGCTCTGCCTGGTAATGCAGATCCGGAGGCTCTGCCTCCTTCTTTCTTGCAACTTACCAGAGAGAGGACTGTAAGAGGTGTTTAAGTTATTAAGTTTTCGATCCTTAGTTCAGCAGTCAGCAGTCAAAACGAAGAATGTAGGGGATTATCCCGCTGCGTTAAGCGAAGCTATCCCGATCGTGAATCGCCCCTGCTTAAATTTGCTGGTTTCTCAAAGTTGCGTAAAAAAATGTAAAATGCTAACTTTGGTCGGGACTGGGAACTACAGACAGTGAAGTATGCTTGAGAGCATTAAAGACCTAGGATTACTAGGTCTGCGAGCGATCGCCTATTTTTTAACAATTTCTACAACTTATGCAGCCACCTATTGCTATTGGAACTCTCCTACAAAACCGTTACCGCTTGGTGAGTATTTTAGGTCAAGGGGGATTTGGCCGCACTTATTTAGTAGAAGACGAGGGGCGGTTTAAAGAACGCTGCGCCCTAAAGGAATTGATTCCGGTGCAAAGCGGGCCTTACGTTTTGGAAAAATCGAAGGAATTGTTTCAAAGAGAGGCGGCAATACTTTACCAAATTGCACACCCGCAAATTCCCCAGTTTCGGGCAATATTTGAAGAAAATCAACGTTTGTTTTTAGTGCAGGATTACGTGGAAGGGATGACTTACCGCGAACTGTTGCTCGATCGCACTTCTGCAGGCAGCAAATTCAGCGAAGCCGAAGTCTTGGTATTTATCCGACAAATGCTGCCGGTACTGGCTCACATCCACGCCCGCGGCATCATCCACCGCGACATCTCCCCGGAAAATATCATCCGCCGGGAAAACGACCAGTTGCCGGTGCTGATTGACTTTGGAGTGGTGAAAGAACTCGCCACCAAAGTTCAGTCTCCCGAAGGAACACCCCACGCAACAACTGTCGGCAAAATCGGCTACGCGCCGATGGAACAGTTGCAAAGCGGGCGGGCAACTGCCAGCAGCGACCTCTACGCTTTAGCTGTAACGGCGATCGTCCTGCTGACGGGCAAAGAACCGCAGGAATTGCTCGATCAAAGAACCCTGCAGTGGAATTGGCAGCAGCAAGTGCAGGTGAGTCCGGGCTTGGCGGCGGTACTGAATCGGATGTTAAATCGCTCTCCGGGCGATCGGTATCAATCTGTCAGCGAAGTAGCCAAAGCACTCGACGGCCTAACAAATCCTCAGTCCAACCAGCCAACTGTACCGCCCGCGCCAGCAGTAGAGCAGCCAAACCCTTCGTTAATAGCAACAGTAGCCGTGGGTCGATCGCCCGATCCCGATCCCGATCCGATCGCCCCTAGTTCTTACCCGCAAAACCAACCTGACCCCCTAATTCAGCCCGCTGGCGGCTCTTTTTGGGACAATCCCGTTGCTGCGATCGGATTGCTAGCAGGCTTAGTAATCTTGACCGGCTTCGGTTCCTGGGCCTTAGTAGGCTCATTTCTCAACAAACCGACACCCAAACCCACTCCCACACCACCACAACTCATAACTCCAACGCCGACACTAACTCCGATACCAAACCCGCAACCGTTACCAACCCCAACCCCAGAACCGTTACCCGAACCGAGCCCGGAACCGTTACCCGAACCGAGCCCGGAACCGTTACCCGAACCGTTACCAGAACCGAGCCCGGAACCTTTACCAGAACCAAGCCCGGAACCGTTACCCGAACCAAGCCCGGAACCTTTACCAGAACCAAGCCCCGCGCCGACTCCGACACCGAAACCAACTCCGACACCGAAACCAACTCCCGCGCCGACACCGAAACCAACTCCGAAACCAACTCCGACACCGAAACCAACTCCCGCGCCGACACCCGCGCCAACTCCCGCGCCGACACCCGCACCGTCGCCGGAACCGGTACCAACTCCCGCGCCGTCGCCGGAACCCGAACCAACTCCCGCCTCGGAACCCGAACCAACTCCCGCACCGGAACCCGAACCAACTCCCGCACCGGAACCCGAACTCTAAACTTCTGGCAAAATTCCCCTAGACTGAAGTTGAGGTCAATTACTTGTTAGCTATTTGCCGATGAACTCGCTGCTGATTTCTGGAACTGATACCGACGCGGGCAAAACTGTTTTGACCAGCGCTCTGGCTGCTTATTGGCAAATGTATTTCCCGCAGCGCAGTTTGGGAATTATGAAGCTGCTGCAAACGGGTACGGGCGATCGCGAAGTATACACCCGTTTGTTTCGCCTCGACCAATCCCCCGAAGAACTCAATCCGCTGCACTTTGATGCGCCTCTAGCACCGCCGGTGGCGGCAGAACGGGAGGGGAGACCGATCGAACTCGAAAAAGTCTGGACGGCGCTGCAAAGCCTCTGCGAGCGCAAAGATTTTGTGTTGGTGGAAGCTTTGGGAGGGCTGGGTTCGCCTGTAACGCGGGAACTGACGGTGGCGGATATTGCCAGGGATTGGCGGCTGAGGGGAGTTTTGGTGGTACCTGTGAGGCTGGGGGCGATCGGGCAAGCTGTGGCAAATGTTGCTCTCGCCAGACACGCGGGTTTTAAGCTTAGAGGTATTGTGCTCAATTGCGTTAAAGCTTGTTCTGCACAAGAAATTGCCGACTTGACACCGATCGATTTGATCCAGTCGCTGACTCAAATGCCCGTGCTGGGTACTTTGCCTCATTTAGACGATCCAAATGACCTGACAAAATTAGCAGCATCAGCTTCAGAATTAGATTTAGAGCGATTACTTCCGGGGGTTAATTTAGTTACTCAGACTTCTAAATAACCCTATTGAAAACACCTCTCTTTCTCTGCGTACTCTGCGGCCTCTGCGGTGAAAAATTAAGATTTTATTTTAACCGCAGAGAGCGCAGAGAGCACAGAGTAAGAGAAGAATGAGGT
>NZ_JBARVX010000018.1:0-5493 GCF_049646505.1 Microcoleus sp. | reverse complement strand
TTACGCACTTGAAGGTCTTCGTAGGCTACAAAATCGTTAGATTTTACCGCGCCGGGCGCCGTCTTAATGGCGAAGTCTTTGCGCTGCCGACTAACCTTTAGGTGCTTTCTTCCTAACTTGTTGATTGCCTTTTTCCGGCTTTGGGAGCCTTTCTTTTTCCGAGAAACTCGCTTCTGCAATCTCTTCAGAGCTTTTTCGCTTTTGCGGAGATACCGAGGATTGGGAACTGTTTCACCGTCGCTGTCAGTATAGAAATGGTTTAATCCAACATCTATGCCGATAGTTTTGCCAGTATAAACGGGTTCCTCTTTTCGTTCAATGTTGATGCAGAATTGGGCATAATAGCCGTCGGCACGACGCACTACCCTAATTCGCTTAATCTCATCGGGCGCATAGAAATGCAAGTCCCGACTACCAATTAACTTGAATTTTCCAGCAGCAAAACCATCCTTAAATGTTAGGCATCTTTTGTCGCTAGAAAGCAGCCGGATTTCTTGTACTCGACGGAACGAGTGTACTTCTTGAACTGCGGGTAGCCCTTTTTTCCGGGCTTCTTAGCTTTACAATTGGCGAAGAAACGTTGGATAGCAAAAATAGCACGTTCCGCCGAAGCTTGACGTGCCGTTGAGTTAAGCTTGCCTGCCCATTCAAACTCTTTCGCCATAACGGCGCATTGTTTGTACAGGTCTACTAACTTAATTCCTTGGTTGTCTATCCAATGTCTAAGAGTTTTGTTTCTGACAAATTGAGCCGTCCGAATCATGTCGTCGATGATTCGATATTGCTCCGCTTTGCCCTTCAACTTAAACTCTAAAACTATCATTGGAATAGTTTATAACTTTTGCTAAAATTTTTACCTATAAGTCTGTAGACTTAACAAGTCTTCACACTTCTCGTAATTAAAGCCGTCCTATAAGGACGGGGCTTTAGACCCAACTTTTTGGTAAAGGCAGTGATGGACGGTGGGAGATCATTAATTATCGGGCTGGAGATGTGGTGGAATTGCAATCAGTGGATTTGAGCTTCCCCATTGAGCAAGTTTATCGCGGAATCGACTTTTCGGAGGGTGAGGTTTAATGAAATTCCTTGGATAGCCCATCTGTCAACATCGATCGAGCTAAAATCACAACAGTAGAACAGCCAGCCTAAACCCATGACTACTCGCGAAGCCCTTAAACAACAACTCGACACCTGTACTGAAGAGCAACTCCAACAAATCGCCAAGTTCATAGAATTGCTCAAACTTCCTGTACAAACATCTGACTCACCCGACGATACCCCCAAAGCACAAATCCTTGAAGATTTTCGCCAAGCTTGGCACGAAGCAATGACCGGACAGGGTATCCCCATCGCTCAATTATGGCAAGAGCTAGAAAATGGATAACCCAAGTGTTAACGTTATCGCCTTACCCACTTTTACCCGCAATATTCGGACACCGATCAAAAAATATCGTAACATTCTCAACGACATCCAACCGATCGTTGCACAGTTAGAAAATGGCGAAACTCCAGGCGATCAAGTAGCAGGTATAGGCTATCCAATCTTTAAACTCCGACTCAAAAATAGTGATAATCAAAAGGGGAAAAGTGGTGGCTATCGGCTGATTTACTATCTCAAAACAAACGATCAAATTTTACTGCTGACGCTCTACAGTAAATCTGAACAAGTTGATGTCGTGGCGGGAGATTTAAAAGACATCATCGAAGAATATGATCGTAGCAACCTATAATCCCATTTTTCTGACCTATGTGCTATGGATGAAGTCTTAGCCCCCCCTTAGCAAGGGGGGGTTGGGGGGGTAATTTCTAGCGCTACTTGATGAAATTGGTATAAACTCAATTGCCGGAAAACTCATCCGGTTAATCGCCCTTCCCCACAGAACTTTTAAACCAGCTTTAGCCGAAAAATACCGATGAGCAAACCCAAAGCAATTCCCGCCGTATCCGTCACCTACGCCCAAAATGGCACCTCCACCCGCGCCAACGCTTTCGGGATGCGCCCCATGCAAGAACGAGTTTACCAAAAGCGCGGCGAACAATATCTCCTGATCAAATCGCCCCCCGCCTCTGGCAAAAGTCGGGCACTGATGTTCATCGCCCTGGACAAACTAGAAAACCAGAACCTCAAGCAAGCCATCATTGTCGTGCCCGAAAAGGCGATCGGCTCCAGCTTCCACAACGAGCCGCTTAGTCAGTATGGCTTTTGGGCGGATTGGCAAGTTGAGCCTAGGTGGAACCTCTGCAACGCCCCCGGCGGTGACAACGGCGGCAAAGTAGATGCAGTGCAGAAATTTCTAGCCAGCAGTGCCAAGATTCTGGTCTGTACCCACGCCACCTTTCGCTTCGTCATAGATAAGTTTGGTATAGAGGTGTTGGACGATCGCCTGATTGCTGTAGACGAATTTCACCACGTTTCCGCCAACCCAGACAACAAGCTGGGCGACCACATCCGCCAGCTCATCACCCGCGACAAAACCCACATTGTGGCGATGACCGGCTCCTATTTTCGCGGCGATGCCGAAGCCGTGCTGCACCCCGAAGACGAATCCCGCTTCGACACCGTTACCTACACCTACTACGAACAGCTCAACGGCTACCAACACCTCAAACAGCTCGACATCGGCTACTACTTCTACGCGGGCAACTATACCGACCAAATCATGCAGGTGCTCAACCCCAAAGAGAAAACCATCCTGCACATTCCCAACGTCAACTCCCGCGAAAGCACCAAGGACAAAATCCGCGAGGTAGAGCACATCGTTGAAGAATTGGGCGAATGGCAGGGCACTGACCCCAATACCGGATTCCAACTCGTCAAAACCGCCGACGGGACGATTCTCAAAATTGCCGATCTTGTGGACGATGACCCCACCAAGCGGGATAAAGTCGCCGCCGCCCTGAAAGACCCCACCCAGAAGAACAATCGCGATCGTGTGGACATTATTATCGCCCTGGGCATGGCGAAAGAGGGCTTCGATTGGATCTGGTGCGAACACGCCCTGACGATCGGCTACCGCTCCAGCCTGACGGAGATTGTGCAGATTATCGGTCGCGCCACCCGCGATGCGCCAGGGAAAACGCGCGCTCGGTTCACTAACTTGATTGCCGAACCAGATGCCGCCGAAGCCGCCGTTACCGAAGCCATCAACGATACCCTCAAGGCGATCGCCGCCAGCCTCTTGATGGAGCAGGTACTCGCGCCGCGCTTCGAGTTCAAACCCAAACACCCGAACAATCAAGCGACACCGGGCTTCGACTACGGAGAAGACGGCTACAATCCCAGTAAGTGCAACGCGGGCATCAATCCAGACGGCTTCATTCAAATGGAAATTAAGGGGCTAGCCGAACCTAAAAGCCCGGAAGCCGATCGCATCTGCCGCGAGGACTTGACCGAACTGGTGACGGCGTTTGTCCAAGATAAGCCAACGATCGAGCGCGGCCTGTTTGATGAGGAACTGGTGCCGGAGGAACTGACGCAGGTTCGCATGGGCAAAATCGTCAAAGAGAAGTTTCCAAATCTGGAAGAGGAAGATCGAGAAGCCGTTCGCCAACACGCGATCGCAGCGCTAAACCTCGTCCAACAAGCCAAGAAAACCGCGAACGAAGGCGGCGGTGAGGCTGCGAAAAACACCTCACTTATTGATGGGGTAAGGAAGTTTGCCCTATCGGTAACAGACCTGGATATGGATCTGATCGATCGCATCAATCCCTTTGGCGAAGCCTACGCTATCCTTGCTAAGTCTATGAGCGAAGAACGGCTGCGACAGGTGGCGGAAGTGATTGCGGCTAAACGAGTAAACCTTAGCGTGGAAGAAGCGCGGGAATTGGCAAAACGGGCGCTTCGTTTCAAAAAGGAGAAAGGCAGGCTCCCCTCCCTAACAGCAGTAGACCCGTGGGAAAAACGGATGGCGGAAGGAATTGCCTTCCTGCAGCGTAAAGTGAAGGAGGAAAACAATGCCTAAGTATACGACAGACGACGATTTGGAATTGCTGGGCGAATTGGGAGTGGAGTTAGCGCCCGATCCGTCCGGCCAGCGCTCCGCCAAAGAAGAGCGGATCGTTGCAGGCTTTGAGGAGATCGAGCGGTTTGTGGAGGAATATGGCAGATTGCCGCAGCATGGGGAGGATGGCGATATCTTCGAGCGGCTCTATGCAGTAAGGCTCGATCGCCTGCGAGAATCGGAGGAATGTCGCGCAGTCTTGGAACCGCTAGACTCGCGCGGACTGTTGGATGCTGAGACTGATGCTGGCCCGATCGCAAAAGACGATCTGACAGATGAGGCGCTGCTGGCATCCCTTGGAGTCGATGCGAGCTCAGAGAACGATGTAACCCTGCTTGCTCACGTGCGATCGCGCAGCGAAATCAAAGCAGCGGAGGAAGTCGCCCAACGGACTCCCTGCCAGGATTTTGATCAATTCAAACCAATCTTTAACCAAGTACAGCGCGATTTGGACACAGGGGCGCGGAAAACCATCAAATACCAGGACTATGCGGCCGTAAAGGAAGGCGATTTGTTCATCGTTGATGGGCAGAAGGTGATGGTAGCCGAGATGGGCGAGTCGTTTGTCAGCGACTATGGGCGTCAAGACAGCAGGCTGAGGGTAGTTTATGACAACGCCACTGAGAGCGATTTGTTGCTGCGATCGCTCCAGCGTGCTTTAAATAAAGACAAGGCCAGCCGCCGCATCACCAACCCAGATTTCGGCCCCCTATTTTCCCACATTGAAGCAGCAGACGACTTGCCGACGGGCTATATTTACGTGCTCGGGAGCCAATCGGATCATCCCTTCATTGCCGAGCATCGGTCTATTATTCACAAAATCGGCGTTACTGGAGGAGACGTAAAAAGCCGAATTGCCAACGCCAAGAAAGACTCCACCTATCTGCTAGCAGATGTGGATATTGTCGCCACCTTCAAGCTGGCAAATATCGACCGGAAGGGACTTGAGGCACTACTTCATAAGTTTTTCGCCAGCGCTCAATTAGATTTGGAATTGCAGGATCGCTTCGGCACACCCGTAAAGCCGAGAGAGTGGTTCCTGGTTCCGCTGGAGGTGATTGAGGAGGCGATCGAAAAAATCAAGGAAGGAACCCTCGATCGATTTCGATACGATCGGGATACAGCAAGTCTTGTGCGATCGTAATACCAATTTCATAAAGTAGCGCTAGATATTACCCCCCCCAACCCCCCCTTGGTAAGGGGGGGGGCTAAAACTTCATCCATGCCACATCTTTATAAAAATGGTATAAGGTCATTTTAGGGATAATGTTTTAATGAATCTTCTGGCTACAAAACAACAAGAACAGAATAGTTGACGCTCATAAATTCTCCTACAAAATTTGCGTCGCCACCAGTAATTCTAGCTTTTGACCAAGATTAAACGAGCAACGCACCCTACCCTCTATCGCGACAATAGCTAATATCAAATCCTCTCTTCATCGGAATGATTCAGATATATATTCTCGGACTCTGTGTACTCTGTGTACTCTGC
>NZ_JBARVX010000017.1:0-21303 GCF_049646505.1 Microcoleus sp. | reverse complement strand
CCCCCCCCACTCCCCCCCGAAATAAGGGGGGGTTGGGGGGGTAATATCTAGCGCTACTTTATGAAATTGGTATCACTATTGAAGAGTCTCGCCTGCGAAAATGGAGGCAGAGCCTCCGGATATGCGTTACCAGGCAGAGCCTGGTAACGAGTAGATTTAATAGTTGTTTTTTCCTTGACTATTTTCGCGGATTATATCAGAGATATACTATGAAGTTTCTCCCATTAATTGTCAGGATAGATATGCTCTTTGATGTCACTGAACATTAAGTGATGTCGGATTTTTCAGCGGTCGTGATTGTTCTCTTTTCGGGTTGAATAAGCTGTACGTGTAAATCCCGAAAATTCTTGTCTAATTGGTCGATCAAACAACTCTTCTACTCTGAGGGAGGGTTGTTTTTTTTTAAGCTGATTGCGTAATCTCCTCATTGTTCGACAATTGACTTCACAATTGACCTTTGACAGCCCAGATCGTCAATGGTGATAATGCTGACCTTTAATTTTCATACTTTGAGTAAAGCCGGAATAGCTGTAATTTATCTCTTGTTTTTTATCAACCTCAACTTGTCCTAAAACTAATCTTTGACTGGTCGCCCAAGCACTAACCAGATGAATCGCTTTTTTGTCTCCTCCCCGATCGCAAGCTGGCGATCGTATCAATTAATTGATGATGTTTCGTTCGCTCAATTCTGGGATCTTATAAGTCGGAGAAATGCTCGGTAATGGTGATTTTAGGTTTGAGTTTCATAATGGTAAACTCTGATTCAATGTTTTTTGGATGCTCAATAATTCTGCTCCAATATACCACATTTTGTTAACATAAAATTTAGATGCGTTCGCCTTGGTGCTAGTCCCTCAACATTTATTTGCTCTAAAACTAATGCCATCATGATTCCTCGATCCAACAGTAATCAGCAAAAAGATTGTCAGGTCGGGCAAAAATCTATTCACCCACAAACCTGACTTTCTTTAATTGTGAACAAATTTAAACTGTTTTTGAGTGCTTAGAGACGTAACTCTCCAAGAATTGCTTCATCTTTGGCTGAGAATTACAGTCAAAGCCAGCTTCGGTTGCCTTCTCAAACACTTGCTCTGCTGTCATCCCTTGCCGCGTCGCCACGTTCATAAATGCCATTGCACCTGCACGCATGGAACTTGCACAATGAATGAGAGCAGGTTTTGGTAGTCGATCGATTTGCGCTAAAACTCGATCGGTCAACTCGTCAGTCATCCCGTCTGGCTTGACTGGAATGTTGACATATTGTAATCCTGCGGCTTCTGCGTGTTGCTGCTCGTCCTTCATGAAGCCTTCTTCATCAGGCGATCGCAAGTTCAGTACAGACTTGTACCCCTCGGTGGCTGCTTCCTGCAACTGCTCTGGTTTCACCTGTCCGGCTATGCTTAGCTCCGAGTTGATCTTTTTAACGTTTTCCATTGGTATCTTGCACTTGAGATTTATTCATCATATTACTATCTGGTAATATTAAAATTAACTATATATAGTAAGATGTAATTTTTAGGTTTGTATGCTAAAACCGTCTCCTCAAGCCCTTTCTCCCGTTGCTGAGTTTTTCAAAGTTCTATCTGAAGTGAGTCGGCTGCAAGTTTTGTGTTGTCTGAAGTCAGGATCTAAAAATGTCACGGAAATTATTGAAGCGACGGGACTGGGACAGGCTAACGTTTCTAAGCATCTAAAGGTGCTAAGCCAGGCAGGGATGGTGACTCGTCAGCCACAAGGAATCAGTGTTTTTTATGAAATTGCCGATCCGATTATCTTTGATTTGTGTGAACTGGTGTGCGATCGGCTGGCAATTCGCCTTGAGGAACAGACTCAACAATTAGAAGAACTTAAAAACTTTCGTGAGTTAACTTGACCTTGACATTGATGTCCATAGACCAATGGCAAAAATTTGGAGGTCGCAACCCGTAATCTGGTAAGAGCAACGAGGGTTTCAAAGCTCGCGCCCGGTCATTCGATTTGAGATTTGAGATTCCAGATGCTCCCGATTAACCCCACGGATCGACGATCGGGCTCTTCTGATTTGAGATGCTCCCGATTGATTCGACGAATAAATCCCGGAGCTTGTAGCACCTTTGAAATTCGCTTGTCAGGGCTGTCGAATGCAGGCAGATTGTCCGGGAACCCTGATTCTAATGTTGGGCGTCAAAAACTGTGGCGGCGCACGGCGAAAAAATAGAGAATGACTGACTGCATGGCGGGTTTGGATCGCATCGGCAGTTGCGTTATTTTTTTAAAGCGGTGTGAGATGCGAGAATGACCCAGAGCCATCGGTAGAGAGGTCGAGCTGTAGTATGATTTTTAATTGCACAAAGTGTTTTTGGGGCGATCGCAATTTTCTCGCATCTTCAACCCAAGCGATTAATATTGATTAAACAGTGTCAGGGATCTTTTACAGAAAATGACTGGAAGTTGGGCTCTACTTTGCAAAAATACTTAAGAACACTGAACGTGCAGTTTAAATTAGAGGTTATAGGCTAATGGCGCAGCGCAACGTATACTCGTCAAAAGACGACCCAGGGGATGCACAGTCAGCAGAAGAAGTCCTCCACTCAGTGATTCAGGAACTGGACGCTTTGCACCAAAATGTCAAAGGCCAGTTAAATCAGGACATTACTCGGCTCGAAAGTGAAAAAAATCACCTGATTGAGGATATTGAAGACCTCAGAGAGCAATATCGCAAATTGCAGTCCCAGCAAATGGAATCTCTGTCTGGGCGATACATTCAGCAGCAGCAATTGTGGCTGAAGCAGTTGGCTCAAGTTTTGGCTCACAATTTGCAGGATTTGTTGGTGCAGCGGTTCAGCGAACTCAGCGCTAACTCGGGACATTCTCTCAGCAGCCCCATTCCCAGCGGCGAATTCCCGATACCGATGCCGCCTAGCAACTACGACGAACGGGCCTCGGAGTTGCTGGCGGCGCTCGATCAAAGGATCGATCGCAGTTTCCAGATGCTCGAACAAGATTTGAGCAGCTACGAAAGCGAGCTTTCCATGCGGCTCAATAATATGCAAACCCTAGAGCGGCAAGGGGAAGAGCTGTTACAAAATCTTGTAAACCGGATCAGGGAAGAACTCGAACAAGAAGAAGAAGAATATCTTGACAATCCTTTCGACGCTAGAGATTCCTATCCCGAAGTATCAGCTAATTCTGTCCGCCCGCCAGCTATAGCGCCAGCACCTGTGGATGCGCCGCGGGACTCTGTGCCGCAGCCTTCTTCAGGTTCTGCTGCAATTGCTCAAGCAGGTTCTCAAGTGCAAGCAGGTTTGATTCTGGCTTTGTCTTCGGCGGTGGTATTGTCGCTGTTTAATGTTTGTTTGAGGATTTTGATTAAAAGCAGAAATCCTCGGATGATTTTTGGCTTGTTTGAAGTTCCGGGGGTTGTAACTCCTGGTTTTGGCAATTCTTTGTTGATTTTGTTGATGCGGCTGATCGTGGTGATGGCTTTGATGCCAATATTGGCAACTTTTCTGTATCCTTCTGTGTGGAAAGATATTAGGCGGTTGTTCCAGTCGGGCGATCGAGTTTTGTGGAGCAAGGTTTTAGGAAGCGCATTTTTTCTGTTTTTGTCTCAGGTTTTGATTTATTTGGCGATCGGCAATATTCCGGCGGGAATTGCGATTACGATTTTCTTTATTTACCCGATCGTCACCGTACTCGGTTCTTGGATCTTGTTTGGCGCTCGCCCAAGCACGATCGGCTTTTTGGCAATCTGCGGAATTACCGCAGGTTTGATTTTAGCCGGCTGGCCGAGTTTTGCAGCGCCAGCTCCCGGCGGCGGCAATGTCGGGGTGGGAGTCGCCGCGGCACTCGGTGCTGGCATTACCTTTGCAGGTTACGTATTGCTGACGCAAATGGCCGCGGGCAAGCTGCACCCGATTCCTTTTAGTTTAGTTAATTTCGCCACGATTTTTGTATTTTCCGCCCTGAGTTTGTGGGTGCCGCTCTCGGAAAATTTAGCTCCTCAAATCGACCCAAATGTATGGCCGGGTTTGATTTTTGGAGGCGTTGTTTTAGGGGTGCTGACGCTGTTTAGCTATCTTTTGAACAATTTTGCCATCCGGTTTGCCGGGGCAGCCTTAGCCTCCGTAATTGGCACTTTGGGGCCGGCGATGACCGCACTCTTCGGGTTTGTAATTATCAATGAGAAGTTGCAGCCTTTGGCAATTCTCGGCATGGCTGTAGTGACATTGAGCGTGGCTGCTATGAGTGTAGAACGCATGGTGGCTCCTCAGAAGAAGGCTAGTTGAGGCAATAATTGTCCTTCATAGTATCAGAACCCCGACTTTTTAAACAAGTCGGGGTTCTGATACCTATCCAATTTAAAATCTAAAATCTAAAATCTAAAATCTAAAATCGATTTGACCTATGACTACAGTCATTAAAATATCGCCCAACTTAGAGGAGTTCCTAAAACTTCCAGAAACGGAGCCAGCTTGCGAATATATCAACAAAGAAATCATTCAAAAACCCATGCCTCAAGGTGAACATAGCAGATTGCAGGGTAAGCTTTGCAATGTAATCAACCAAATAGTCGAAACACCAAAGATTGCTTATGCTTTTCCAGAGTTACGTTGCACTTTCGGCGGTGCATCAATTGTCCCAGATGTAGCAGTATTCCGGTGGGAAAGAATTCCCTTTCTATCATCTGGTAGAATTGCTAACCGCTTTGAGATTTATCCAGACTGGGCGATTGAAATTCTTTCTCCCGAACAAAGCCAAACAAAAGTGCTTGCTAAATTACTTGCTTGTTCGCAACAAGGCACTGAATTGGGGTGGTTAATGATTCCAGAAGAAGAAAGTATTTTAGCGGTATTTCCCGGGCAAAGAGTGGAATTGTACGAAGGTGCAACTGATTTGCCAATACTTAATGGAATTGAGTTAGAATTGACTGTTGAAACAGTTTTTAGCTGGTTGAGTTTTAGTTAAGTTAAAAAGTTCGGATACAATATCAAACAACAGAAACAACCACACGAAAACCCACAATACTAGCCTTGCAATCCGGCTGATATCGAAGCCGGCACGCGCTGCGGCAATTCGGAGGGCGATCGTTCCAAGAACCGCCCCGCAACAACCTCAGCGCATAGTCGCCGCCCGACTCCCAAACGCTGCCATCAACAGGCGCACCGTTATAATTATTGTGCCAAGCATCCGCGCACCATTCCCACACATTGCCGTGGAAATCGTACAATCCGAAAGCATTCGGTTTAAAACTGCCAACATCTGTCGTTTGAAAGCGATAAACTCCCTTCGGCGCATCAGCGTAATTAGCATTTCCGTTATAATTTGCTAACTCGCTGGTAATCGTTTCCCCAAAGTGAAACGCCGTCATAGTTTGCCCCCGACAAGCATATTCCCATTGGGCCTCGGTAGGCAAGCGATACTTCTTACCAGTTTTGCGAGAAAGTCTAGCGCAAAACTCCACCGCTTCGTACCAAGATACATTTTCGATCGGTCGATTGACACCTTTAAAACGGGAAGCATCAGGATTGAGAAACATTTTAATTTCCGGCAGCGCTGCAACTGCCGTCCATTGCGACTGAGTGACTGGAAATTTGCCAATATAGAAAGCAGCTAAAGTTACTGAATGCTGCGGTTTTTCGTCGCTGTCGCCCCGATCTTTTGGGCTGCCCATCAGGAAAGTACCGCCAGGAACAGATACCATTTCCATGACTGTGCCGCTGCCGAGATTTTCTTCAAAAAAACGCGCTCTGCGGCTGTTAAGATTAGTTTGCTTCCCGCGATTGTCTACTGTCACTACCTGAAATTCAAAGGTGCTTTTGACAGTAGCAATACTTTGCGATCCCTTGTTGGGAGGCGGATTGATGTGGGATTTCCCCCTCTGATTAACAGAGATATTGCTGTTTATTTGCCGGCCTCGCGGGTTCGGACTATTGAGAGCCACTTGTTCAATTTCGGTCAAATAAGCATTTAGCGGAGGTAAAGCTGCCTTGGGCTGAGCATAATTTAAAGTAAGTTGTCCGCCCTTGCCAAAATGGGGGGGAGGAGGTAGAGAATAGAGATTTAAAGCTTTGATTACTTCATCAGCAGATTGATATCTATTTTTGAGATAATCTTGAATTAATTTATCTAAAATTGTTTCTAATTCGCTGCTGATTTTTGTGCCGGCAGGCAAGCGTTCTCTCCAAATCCAGCCGCCGTTAATCGGATCGTAAAGGTCATCGGAACCGTCAACTTGTGGCAAACATTTAGTTAGCAGTCTCAGGCAAGTTATGCCCAAACTGTACAAATCGCTTCCGGGGAAAACTTGACCCCGCATTTGTTCCAGCGGGGAATATCCGGGCGTTCCGACGGTGGTGCCGACTTTGCTCAAAGGCGAACCTGTAACTTGTTTGGAAACGCCGAAATCAATCAAAACTAACTCTCCCCGCCCTCCTCTGCGGAAAGCTGAATTGCGAAAATTTGCAGCTTTTGGCGGGGATGAGCTAGCAGAGGTGCGGCGGCGGATGATATTCTCAAGTTTGATGTCTCGGTGAATGACGTGGCGATCGTGCACAAATTTCAAAATTGGCAAAATATCTGCCAGCAACTGCCAAATTTTTTCTTCGTTAAAAGCGCCCTGCTGAGTTAATTCAGCCAGTAAATTTTGCCCTTCAATCAATTCTTGTACTAAATAAAGCCGCTTGTCTTGTTCAAAATAAGCAATTAATCGAGGGATTTGGGGATGGTCGCCGAGTTCGTACAGTCGTTTCGCTTCTTGCTTAAACAGTTCTGTAGCCTTTTGAAGTGCTGATGTTCCCTGAACTTGGGGCACAAACTGCTTGATGACGCAGGAATCGTCCATGCGATCAATATCTACCGCTTCGTAAGTTCTGCCAAATCCTCCTTCGCCCAACGGCCGAATCACGCGGTAGCGGTTTCTGAAGAGGGGTGTGAGGTCGGGTTCGCCGCAACTTTGACAAAATTTAGAGTTGTCGGGATTGAAAGGATTAGAGCACCTGGGATTCGAGCAGTAGAACATATCCTTTGGGAAGAGATGATCCGGTTAAGGTTATCATATATCTTTTCGGGTGACTGATGGATCTGTAAAAATTGGCAAGCTGTCTGGATTTTAATTTAAGTTTTGTTGAGGCGGCCAGGATGTTGAGCTTTGTCGAGGCTGGTTCTCCTGCCGAATCCTGAAGAGTTATAAGAAATCGATTTGAAGATAAAAAATAGTAGTCCGATCGACATCCGTAGCAATTAGTATCAAATTAAACACTCTAGAATTATCGGCTTAATGTTGTGAAGCCAGCATCGACATATCGATCTACTGGTAATTTTGAAGTGTTGGGTATGGCGATCGATCTTCGGCGCGTTTGGGCTAACCGGACGGCGACAACCATTGCAACTCAACAGATAATTCATGCTTTGTTCCTGTGAGGGCGCAATGTGTGATGTGGCGATAGCGACGTAACTGTTAGCATGACTTGTTCTGTCACTGTAAACTACAAGCTCTGACAATCTTATTTATGGGCAGATTTCTTAAACAGTTTAGACGCAGCACCTCTCAAAATGTGCGGTATTAGCTTTGGGCCCGGCAAGAATACAATCCCTAACTGCTGCATTAATCCAAGTGCATCGCCCTGGCCCGAATGCTGCGCGATTTTGCCGTTTTCGACTCGATCGATGTGCATAACCGCCAAGCTGATTTGTTTGCCCGTTGGTGGTAAACCTTGAAATTCTCCGAGGTGTGTTGCTGTGAATGTTCCGCACGTCACCACTTTATCACCTGCAACTAGGACTTCATCAAAAACGTGTTCACCTTGACTGAAAGCTAGATAAAACGACATCCCGAACTGCTTGAACTCCTCCCCGTTTAATGGCTTTGGCATTCCGGCCATGCGAGCAATAAAATTCGGCGCTAACAGTTCTAAGGCTTGTTCCATTTTGCGATCGTCGAATGCTTTGTAGAACTGGAGAACGATTGCTTTGTTTTGGTTGCTCAGCATACAGAATTTTGTTTTGAACTAAATTGTAACGCGACTTACGATCGTTCGATCGCCCTTGACAAAGATTGCTCTCTTCGCAGAACAAGAACGCTAGAAACTCAAATGGCGATCCTCTTCGTTGGCGCAGCCCCCGTAGGGGCGGGCTTTCCTTCGGATCGCTTCGCTAACGCTAACGCACCTAATTGAAGAGCGATCGACAAATCTGGTAATTTTGAAGTATTGGGTATGACGATCGCAGGATGATCGGTTCCTGAAAATTCTAAACTCCACCTTCTCGTTCATCTAAATCATCTACTGTTAATGGCGATCGAGCGCTATGGCGGACATACAATACATACACCCTAGTATCTCGAATCGCAAACAAGACTCGGTAAATGTTTTTGGATTTCCCATAAAGCAACTGCCGAACTTCTTCAGGAAAAATCTCGCTTTCAACTGCTAAAGCACAGCGCCGAGGTTTTTCTTGGAGTGTTGCGATTTCATTCATCAAGCCTCGAAACCAGCGATCGGCAAAATCGGGATTCCGCTTTCGATACCAGCAGTAGGCTTGCTCAATCTCAGAAGAGGCGATCGGGGTAATTTCAACCTGAAATGTCATATTTCTGCTGCATTTCTCGGACAAAATTTTCGATGGGACGAGTCTGTCCTGCGTTGAGTTCCTCGAAACCTTGCTGAATACCTGCAATTGTTTCCAATCGATCGATCAATTGGCGCAGTTTAATTGGATCGATTTTGTTTGGATCGAGAAAGGTGACGAGAACTTGAGAGCGATCGCTAACATCTTGCGGTAGCGAGGCTAGCTGAATTTGCCCATTCTGATAAATGCCTTCGATTGTTTTTAGCATGAGTTGCAGTTTGGTTAGTATTCTCTTCTATTCTAGCAAGTATAGAAACAAGAACAGTTAAGACTCAAGACTAAAAGGGCGATCGTATTGAATGGAAGGCTGTTATTGCACATCTTCCTCCGTAATCCCAGCATCCTTAAGAAGACTTCTTAAGGTTCCAGTTGGTAAGTCTCGATTGCTATGCACAGGAATAGAGAGAATAACTGCAACCTCCTCTTTTGCGTAGATATGATGGCTACCAGTGATTCTTTTTAGCTTCCAACCATATCGCTCAACAATTTTGCAGAGTGCTTGGCCAGAAACAGATTTCATAGAGATAACTCAATTAACTGTTTATCGGGTGCAAGTTCATTTTGGTGACTTGCGACTTCAAGCCAACCCTGAACAGCATCTTCCAGCATCTCTAACAACTGTTCGTAACTCTCTCCCCATGTGTGACAACCAGGAAGTGCTGGAACTGAGCCGCACCATACGCCATCTTCTTGCCAGATAATCGCTTTAATTTTCATGAGCAATCTCTCATAGCTATAATATCCGATCAATATGAATATGATACCAGAAATCACTTGCTGACACGCTCCATTACACCACCCAACGAAGCAGCCACATTGTAACCAATACGAATGCCAAAAAGTCGAGCATACGGATGCTTTGCCCTCAGACTATGCGCGGCTTTTAGCCCAGTTTCATCAACTTCGTAGTCACCTGTTTCTATATCAATGATCACCATCTTGCCAATATTTTCTTCTAACTCTATTTTTTGGCGGATGGTGCTTTCATACAAATGTTTCGCACGACGCGCGACTTCTTCACGACTCAAAAGGATTGTTTGCATACATTCCCTCTTTTTTATAATTCTTACTCTTGTTATGGATATGATAGCTCACTTACACTGCTACATAACGCTGACTGAGTAGGCACGAATTGCCCCATCTACTGTCGCAATAGTCAGACCATTCTGTAAAGCTTGACAGATAAGCATTCTGTCAAATGGATCGCGATGTAATGGTGGCAGTTTAGCCAGTTGAGCTACGCTACTTTCATCAAGAGAAAGACTGACAATTTGATGAAGATCGCGCTGTTTGGGCAAATATGTTTCGGGATGCTCCGGCAGAGGTAACTTACCCAACTGGTACTTGACAATTGCTTCCCATACTGAAACTGCACTCAAATAGACCTCATTATCTGGATCGCGAATTGCATCTCGAACATCTGTTGATAACTGGGTGTCACCACTGATGAACCATAAAAAGATGTGCGTATCTAGCAGAATCTTCATTTACCTTCAAATGCACTGAGGATATGTTCCGGCAAAGGAGCGTCGAAATCATCTGGAACAGTAAACTCGCCTGCACATAAACCAAATGGTCGTAATTGCTTGTTGCTAGAAATAGGTCTGAGTTCCGCGATCGGCTTATCTGCAAGCAGGATCACAAAAGTTGCACCTGCTTCCACTTGACGCAGATACTTTGAAGGATCGCGCTGAATTTCATCAACTGTCACACTTAACATAAAAATGCCTCAGTATAAAGCTCAATGGAGAATACTCCGCCTCACTCAATTGTAGTTGTAAGTAGCACCTCACCAGACTGATCGAAGCAATTCAAGCCCCCTTGAAAAATATCGCACTCTTCCCCGAACAATAATGCTAGAAACTTTAAGGGCGATCCCACTGAATTGAAGAGCGATCGCTCTACTGGTAATTTTTTTTTAGACAGTCAACTACTAATGCCTTCGCCATTCAAAGATTCAAGTCGTGACAGCCATTTGTTGAAGTGAGAGCATTTGCTCCGAATTACTGGCAATCCAATTTTTTCAGCTAACTGTGACCCAAAAGTAGACTTCGCTTTTCCGTAATCAGGAAACTGCGCCATGATACGCTTGCTAGGTGCTGTTTGCGGCCCATCGTTGATTAACTCAGGTGTCTGATATTGACTAGCAATAGTTTGGAGAGCTTCAATCTCTTTTGTGCGTCCGGCATCAAGATATTCAAAACACTTTGGGTCAGAAAATAGGTATGCTTCATATTCATGTAACTGAATATAAGGAATGAACCGATCGTCGCCAATATCCTCCGCAAAGCGTTCCTCTAAAAATTCAACCCGCCGTATCGGATCTTGACGCATACGCTCAGATTCAGCTAATCCCGGAAAATCAGGGTGAATAGCATACAAATCAATCATGGTAGTAAAAAATACATCGGAATTGCTATCTTCCTTGAGCGATCGCAGGATATCGTTTTTCATAGGTGCATAATTGCGTCCACCACCGCGGTGCACTTTCCCCTTTTTCCTAGCATGAGCAATTAGCCTAGGACGATTCATAAATACCTTATGTAGAGCTAAGTGCGGTTTGATCAAAGTGTCAGCGAATGTCTGCTCGGTTTGTCCTTCGGCAAATAGGTAGAGACGCACCATTAATGTGGACCTCCCCCAATGATATTTTTCTCCCAAACTTCTCCCAGACTATATTCGTCGAGCCAAGCATCTAATTCTGTGGGATTTAGCCTTTTAAATTGCGACTCCTTACCCTCTCGGTTCACCGCAATTATATCTTCAGGATCAAAATTATCCAAAAAAGAACTAGATTGGGTACTAATGAGAATTTGTGTATGAAGTGCAGTCTTACTCAACAAATCAGCCACAATATTTAGGGCATAGGGATGAAGCCCCAACTCCGGTTCATCAACAACAATAAGTTCTGGAAGTTCATTTTCTGGCTGTAAGAGCAACGTGGCAAGACAGATGGCACGCAAAGTACCATCTGAAAATTGATGAGGCCCAAATACCAGATCGGACTCCTTTTCTCGCCAGTTGAGAATAACGCGATTAGATACATTTGGTTCAAGAACAAAATCATCAAAAAAAGGTGCAATAAGACGGATTGTTCCGATAATGCGCTGATAAGCTGCACCCCCATTCTCTTCACGGAACCTCAGAAGTAATGCAGCTAAATTGCCAGCATCAGACATTAACCATCGATCGTTACCAACATAACAAGATTGACGCACGTCTGCCGTAGATGATGTGTCGTGAAAGTGATACACACGGCAGCGGTTGAGTAAGTATCTGAGCGTCTTAGCCGTTTGCTTGCCTTCCTCTGCTGCTTTGATGATTTGGGTTTCCTTATGTCCTGCACCCAGTTCGTCAGTTCTAGGGGATGGCCAACCCGTTTGTAGAAAGCTCAAAGTCTCTTCGGCAAAAATAAGCGTATCACCAGCCGCATGAAACAGCCGGATGTGGTAGGTATCTACCCCGTTGTCAACTTCAAATTCCAGCTTTGCTTCTATCTGGGGCGTTATCTTAGGTCCAAAGTGCAAGAGAGATTGGGCGCTCCCCGACGTGGCAATGTACTGTTGGAAACGTCCAGCCATCATCTCATTAAGCATCTTGAAGAACGAGATAAGATTGCTCTTGCCTGCCCCATTTGCTCCAATCAGGATATTTAGCGAATGCAACTCAATATCTATTGCCTTAATAGACTTAAATCCATTGAGGGTTAATCTTTGTAGCCTATTCAAAAGTCAGTCTCCTAAGTCTGCGATAATGTGTTTGCTTTAGAGAAACCCCCAAACCCTATCTTTAAAATGGTTTGGGGGTTTTCTTGCTAAATCCAGTTTAAATTACAACTTGCTCGGTTCGATCGCAGGTGCACGCAAAGACACTGTTTTATCCGCAGCAGCCTTAGCCACCAGAGACGGCACAGAATCGCGCAACTTAGCAGTCAACTGTGAAGTAGTCGCATCGTAAACCTGAGTCAGCATCTTTGGATACAAACCAATGCCAATAATCGGCACCCACAGAGAAGCAATAATAAACACCTCTCGCGGTTCCGCATCCACCAATTCCTCGTGTTCCACCAATTGCTTATTTTCCGGGCCGTAGAAGATTTCCCGCAGCATTGACAGCAGGTAAATCGGAGTCAAAATTACGCCGACAGCCGCTAGAAATACCACGCAAACCTTAAATACCGGATTGTAAGCATCGCTGGTTGCAAAACCCACAAACACCATTAATTCTGCTACAAAACCGCTCATTCCCGGCAAAGCCAAAGAAGCCATAGAACAAGCAGTCCACATCGCGAAAACCTTACGCATTTTCTTGCCGACACCGCCCATTTCGTCGAGCATGAGGGTGTGGGTGCGATCGTAAGTGCAACCTACCATGAAGAACAAACTCGCCCCGATCAAACCGTGGGAAACCATTTGCAACATTGCACCGCTAGTTCCCAAGTCCGTAAACGAAGCTATCCCAATTAGCACAAAGCCCATGTGCGAAATCGAAGAATAGGCAATTTTCCGCTTCAAATTGCGCTGAGCAAAAGAAGTTAAGGCGGCGTAAACAATGTTAACTACGCCCAAAATTACTAACAGGGGTGCGAAGGTAGCGTGAGCGTCGGGGAGCATTCCCGCATTCATCCGCAGCAAAGCGTAGCCGCCCATTTTTAGGAGAATTCCTGCTAGCAACATATGGGCTGGTGCGGTGGCTTCGCCGTGAGCATCGGGGAGCCAAGTGTGCAGGGGAAAAATTGGCAGTTTGACGCCGTAAGCTATTAAGAAACCTGCGTACAGTAGCAATTCTATATTGGGGGCGAAGTCTTTAAGCGCGATCGCCCGCATATCGAAAGTCACCGTATCGCCATAAAACGCCATTGTCAGCGCGCCCACCAAAATAAACAGCGAACCGCCTGCGGTGTACAGGATAAACTTGGTGGCTGCGTAGAGGCGCTTCTTGCCGCCCCAGATGGACAAAATTAGGTAAATCGGGACTAATTCCAGTTCCCAAACTAGGAAAAACAGCAACATATCCTGTACGGCAAAAACTGCGATTTGTCCGCCGTACATAACCAGCATCAAAAAGTAAAAAAGCTTAGGTTTAAATGTGACAGGCCAAGCTGCTAAAGTAGCCAGCGTAGTAATAAAACCAGTCAGCAAAATCAGCGGCATCGACAAACCGTCAGCACCCACAGACCAATTTAAATCGAGTTGCTGCACCCAAATATAGCTTTCTACCAGTTGCAAATCTGGATTGCTGAAGTCGTAATGAGTGCAAAAAGCGTACACAAGCAGAGCAAAATCGATCAAACCGACAATTAGGGCATACCACCGCACCGTCTTGCCATCCTTATCGGGAATTAAAGGAATCAGCAAAGCCGCAGCAATGGGAAACAGAATTGTTGTTGTTAACCAGGGAAAGTTAGCTGTATCCATTGCGTTTTAAAATAAGCCGTCAGTTATTAGGTTTAAACATATTTTGGCAATTTTCGGTTAAATTTTATACTTTCTTTATACGGGACAAAATTTTTTGCTTTTATTTGGATAAATTATCCGATCGCAACAGTTAATTTTAATCAAAGATTTATTTCTATTGGCTAATTGTCAATTGTGATTTATTGAGCTAGTGCCCGTTCTTAAAATATCTTCTGGCGAGAAATGGCATTGCCCATTGGTGTCAACTTAATCCTAAAAACCTTTGTATCTCTTGTCGATAGCCGAGTTCAGATCCCCCTAAATCCCCCTTAAGAAGGGGGACTTTGAGAGAATACTCTTGTTCCCCCCTTATCAAGGGGGGTTAGGGGGGATCTAGACTTCGAGACAAACAAGAGATACGGTAGGTTTGACATTAAGTTGACACTAATGGCAATGCCGTTTCCCTACAGATTTAACTTACTCCAGAAACGATCGCAAAACCCAGAACTGCGACAAACACAATCAGGGCATAAAACTGAGCGCGGCCGCTCTCAAAGTATTTCAAACCTTCGCCTGTTACCAGAGTCAGAAACCCTGTCAAGTTGACAATACCATCGACAACTCGCAAATCCACTTCCATGACTTGTCGCGCTAAACGGCGGCTGCCTTTGACGAAGAGAATTTCGTTGATATCGTCGAGATACCACTTGTTGAGGGAGAACTCGTAAAGCGGTTTGATTTTTGCAGCTACCGCACCAGCATCAATTTTCCGGCTCAAATACATCAGAGAAGCTAAAGTAATGCCCAGCAAAGCAATACCTACAGAACTGCCGCCCATGATCAGAAATTCCGTCAAATCAAACTCGGCGGCGTGCTCCAAAACTTCCTCTAGAGATTCCCCCGGCGCGTGGACAAACTGCTCGAAATAATTAGCAAACGGCGTACCGACAAAACCGATAAATACTGAAGGTACAGCCAGCAACACCAACGGCAGAGCCATTGTCAGAGGAGATTCGTGAGGAAAATGGTCGTGTTCGCCGTGACTTTCGCCAGTGGGTGCCAATTCCTTAACATTCATCGCTCCGGGGCCGAAAACCAGATTCGGTTGTAGGAGTCGTTGCTTGATGGCGCTGTCATTACCTCGGAATTCGCCCTCAAAGGTGCTGAAATACATCCGAAACATATAAAACGCGGTCATGCCCGCAGTCAGCCAACTCACAGCCCAGAGAGCGGGATTAGCGTGAAAAGCTTGGGCGAGGATTTCGTCTTTTGACCAAAAACCTGCAAACGGCGGAATGCCGCAGATTGCTAAATTGCCGATTAAAAAGCAAGAAGCGGTAATCGGCATATATTTACGCAAGCCCCCCATGACTCTCATGTCTTGAGCCAGAGCTGGGTTGTGGCCGACGACATCTTCCATGCCGTGAATGACTGAACCCGAGCACAGGAACAGCATTGCTTTGAAGTAAGCGTGGGTCATTAAGTGGAACAGTCCGGCACTGTAAGCGCCGACGCCCATTGCCATCACCATGTAGCCCAATTGGGAGATGGTGGAGTAGGCGAGGCCTTTTTTGATGTCGTTTTGCGTAATTGCGATCGAAGCACCCATGAATGCTGTAAAACAGCCGGTGCAGGCGATCAAATTCATGACTTCAGGCAGACCTTCAAATACTGGGTACATCCGAGCGATCAGGAAGACTCCGGCGGCTACCATCGTGGCCGCGTGAATCAAGGCTGAAATCGGTGTCGGGCCTTCCATTGCGTCTGGGAGCCAGACGTGGAGGGGGAATTGAGCGGATTTGGCTGCAGGGCCCAAAAAGATCAAAACACCGAAGATTGTGGCTAGAGTCGCCGAAAGGGCGCCGGATTCGACTAGGGAGTGCAGGCGTTCGCCCATCACCTCAAATTCAAAGCTGCCGGTTGCCCAGTAAATGCCGAGGATGCCCAGCAGCAAGCCGAAGTCGCCGACGCGGTTGGTGACGAAGGCTTTTTGGCAGGCGTCTGCTGCGGGTTTGCGATCGTACCAAAATCCAACTAGCAGGTATGAACACATACCTACGAGTTCCCAGAAAATGTAAACCTGAATGATGTTCGGGCTGAGGACTAGACCTAACATTGAGGCGCTGAAGATGCTCAGGTAGGCGTAAAATCGCACGTACCCGTCATCGTGTGCCATGTACCCGTCGGTGTAAATCATCACCAAAAAGGCGACCGTGGTGACGATCGCCAGCATTACCGCCGTCAGGGGGTCGATGATATAGCCCATGTTCAGCGAAAAGTCGCCGGCAGAGGCCCACTGAATATTGCGGGTGTAGGGTGCGTGGCCCTGTAGTTGACTCCACAGCAATGCGAAAGATAGTACCATTGACCCTCCCAGCGTGGAGACGATGAAGATCGCATTCGCTTGTCGGAGTTTGTTGGTTGCCTGGTTAAAGGTGATTAAGCCTAGACCTACTAGCATTGCGCCTGCTAGCGGCAGGACTGGAATCAGCCAAGCGTATTGATAAAGCAGTTCCATGACTGATAGGTAGTTTAAAGTTTCTACTAGATATTGCCAAAACTGTAAACAATTGTGACACACGCCTGCACGACTGGGCAAAAATACTCGATCGAATTCTCCAGTATTGCCGATCGACAACCTTTGAGAACTGCTGCGTATTTTCCCGATCGAGACGAGACGATCTATTTAGTTCGCCTTGAATCTATGCCAAAAGATTGATTGACAAATCAAGACCTTCCTGAGTCTTTAAAAATAAACAAACCGGGTTTTTACGGATACCACCGATCGCTACGCGGTATTTGCGTGAAAAAACCCGGTTTCTGCCTGCATTCAAGTGTCGGATGGGCGATCGACAAACGGGGAATTCCGAATACTTTTTACCGAACGGCCGAATGCCTTTGACCTGTTACCTGTTGGCTACTTGCTGCGGTTGCAGGCGTTGAGTTTGGGAAGACCTTTCAGTGGCCAGCATCCAGGCATCGAGAGTCCGCCGCAGTTCATCGCGCCCTTGATAGTGTTCAAATCTAAATCGAGCTCGATCGCCCTCAAACCAAATCAGCGTTGGCAGACTTGTCAGGCGGTAAGTGTTCGCCAACTTCAAACTTTGATCGGCATTCACCCCTAAGAGCTTGACTTTTCCTGCCCACTGTGCCTCAAAACTCGCAAGCGTGGGGTCGATCGCGCGGCACAAACCGCACCAAGGTGCCCAAAAGTGAACTAAAACGGGGGTAGAGGCTTGAAATACCTCTTGTGCAAAAGTGCGTTCGCTAACCGACAACACCATGATCCCTCAAAATTTAATAATTTTTTTCTATCCTAGGGATCATGCTACCAGTATATGTTCCCAGTGACACGCATCAAAAAAGGATGAATTTTCCACAGCAGGCCCGTAAAAATGACTACGCCTACGTAGGAAGGGCGCAGAAACTCAAGCAAATCAAGGGTTTGACGCTTTTGGAGGATTGCCAAAAATGGAATAATTGAGGTTTGAGATTTGATGGTTTCAAAGGATTCGCCAAAACGCGCCCGCAGCCGCTTGTCGCCGTGCCACACTCCGAACAGGTGGTGCAGTACCAAACCGATGGAAGTGACGAGGGTAAAGCTAGTGCCAATCCACAGGGTGTGGGCCACGCACCAAATCACCTGTCCCACCATTTGCGGGTGACGGGTGATGCGGATGATGCCGGCTTCGTAGAGGTGAACTTCCGGCTTTTGGACGGCGGCAATTTCTAGGAGGTTGAAGGTTGCGGGGTACAGAAACAAAAAGGAAATTGCTGAAAGTATCCAAACTGCGGGTTTAACTCCGGGCACTCCCTGTACTTGCCAAAGCTGCACGCCGTCGTAGCGGTGGTTGAAAAAGTAGACAATCAGAATCACGGCCAGCGGCAAACTGACAAGGGCAAACAAAACCCGGTAAAGTCTAGCCCCAATCAGCTTTTCACCTTTTGGCCGGAGGGCTGCTAAACCGCTGTGGGCGATCGCAAAACCGAATAAAAGTCCCAGAATAACTAAGTGGGAGTCAAGCGCTAAGTCGATCGTCATTGCAAATATTAAGAAAAGTTATTGATTCGCGGCCAAGTTGTGTCACAAAGTATCTATAGGAGCATTCAGCGGTTATCAGTCATCAGTCATTAGTCATTAGTCATCAGTCATTAGTCATTAGCCCTCAGCCAATTCGCAGCTACAGACAAATGACAACTGCTTTCTTGACAACTGCCCGCTGCCCACTGCTTTCTTGACAACCGCCAACTGACAACTGACAACTAAGAGGGCGGGCCAGGGGGCACCGCCCCTACCAACTGACCAACTGACAACTGACAACTGACAATTTAGATATATGTCTGACCTTCCTTTCACTTTAGACCAGTTACGTATTCTCAAGGCGATCGCCTCCGAAGGAAGCTTCAAACGCGCCGCCGACAGCCTCTACGTATCCCAGCCCGCAGTTAGCTTGCAGGTGCAAAACCTAGAGAGACAGTTGGACGTGCCGCTGTTCGACAGGGGGGGGCGCAGAGCTCAACTTACCGAAGCCGGACACCTGCTGCTGAGTTACGGCGAGAAAATTTTATCGCTTTGTCAAGAAACTTGTCGAGCTCTCGAAGACTTGCAAAATCTCCAAGGCGGTACCTTGATAGTCGGCGCTTCTCAAACAACGGGGACGTATTTGCTACCCAGGATGATCGGGATGTTCCGCCAAAAGTACCCGGATGTAGCCGTACAGCTTCACGTTCACTCTACCCGCCGCACCGCGTGGAGTGTGGCCAACGGGCAAATCGATTTAGCAATTGTTGGCGGAGAAATTCCTACCGAACTTGTAGAAGCTTTAGACATTGTTCCTTACGCAGAAGACGAACTGGCTTTGATTCTCCCGCCCTCTCACCCGATGGTACAGCAAGAAAGTATCCAAAAAGAAGACCTTTATAAATTGCAGTTTATTTCCCTAGATTCGCAGTCTACAATCCGCAAAGTCATCGATCAGGTACTGACTCGCTGCGGCATTGACACGCGCCGTTTGAAAATAGAAATGGAGCTCAATTCGATCGAAGCTATTAAAAATGCCGTTCAGTCGGGGCTGGGCGCTGCTTTTGTGTCGGTTTCGGCGATCGAAAAAGAGTTGCTGATGGGCGTTTTGCACAAATCTAAAATGGACGAAGTGTTAGTAACGCGGATTTTGTCCCTGATTTGCAACCCCAACCGCTACCGTTCTAAAGCAGCAGAGGCTTTCAGCAATGAAATTCTGCCTTTGTTTGCTACTTATTCCACCATTGCAGAAAAAAAAGCAGCTCCGGCGATCGATTTACCTCTGATAGAAATAGTAACTCCCAACTCGGCGGGAAATTAATTTGTGAGGTCTTTGGCAGGCGCGCAGTTCGCTGTTAGTTTAGAGATTAAAATATGGTTTGATAACCCCTGGAAAATTTGTTAATTGATCGTGAATTATCGGTAATGGTAATCGGTAATTTGTTTTGCATTTAAATTGATCGGAATAGTAAATTCACTGTTAACAGTCAACAGTTAACAGTTAACAGTTAACATCATGTATGAGTGCAACCGGAATTGATATTAATCGGTAATCGGCTTATTTGATGCTAAAAGCTAATAGCAAAACTAGCTAAAGAGGGTAAAATAATCAAGTGGAATTGGCATAAAAAGAAAGTTTAACAGCGCATAATGAGGAATTAAACCATTAGCAACTAGAAAATCCCAACCCTCTATTAGCAATCCCCAATTACCAATTACCAATTCCCAATTCCCAATTCCCAATTGCCAATTCCCAATTCCCAATTCCCAATTCCCAATTAGCAAACCAAAATGGAAGTTTACTGCACCCGGCCGGGCTGCCCGCGCCCTCAAAACAACTTTGCCGACCTCGATGATAGTTCCCTGCTGAAAACGGTGCAGCAAAAGTTTTGCACGACTTGCGGAATGCCCCTGATTTTGAGCGGCCGCTATTTACCCGCCAGGTTGTTGGGTCAAGGGGGTTTTGGGGCGGCGTTTTTGGCTAGAGACCGCTACACTCCTGCGATGCGGCAGTGCGTTGCTAAACTTTTGCAGCCGTCGGCAAGTCTAACTCCGGCACAGCTAACAATCGCTCAAACCCTGTTTCAACGGGAAGCGGCGGTGCTGGAGGAATTGGGCAACGAAAATTCGCAAATTCCGAGTTTGCTGGCGTTTTTTGAGCTGAGTGTTCCGAGTTTGCAGGGTGGAAATACCGATCGGTTTTTCTATTTGGTTCAAGAATTTATTGATGGTGAAAATTTGGAGGAGGAACTTGCTGTTAAAGGTAAGTTTTCGGAGGCCCAAACGGTGGAGGTGCTGGGAGAAATTTTGAAGGTTCTCGATTTTGTGCACTCTCGCGGTTCGATTCACCGGGATATTAAACCTGCTAATATTATGCGGGCTAAAAGTGGTCGGCTTTATTTATTAGATTTTGGGGCTGTTAAGCAGGTGACGCAGACTGCGGGAACTTCTAAGGCTTCGACTGGTATTTATTCTTTGGGTTATGCTCCGCCGGAACAGATGAACGGCCAAGAAGTTTATCCGGCAACGGATTTTTATGCTTTGGCTGTGACTTGCATTACTTTGCTGAGCGGTTTGGAGCCGGTGGAATTGTTTGATAGTTATCAAAATCAGTGGAATTGGCATTCGCGGGTGCAGGTAAGTTCGGGTTTGGCTGAAGTTCTCGATCGAATGTTGTTGCCGGCTCCGAGCCAGCGCTATCAATCTGCTGCGGAGGTGCAAGCGGCTCTGAAATACAATTCTCAACAGCCTGCGGTGGTCGTGCAGCCGCCTGCTGTGCAGACTCCGCCCCCCCTGCCGCCTCAGCCGCCACCACTGCCTCAGCAGCCTCCTGCACCTGTTCCGGCGACTCCTCCGGGAAGCCTGCAAGCTTCGCCAAGAAGGGGTTTTTCGATTTGGGAGGTTTTGCGTGGGGCTGCGTTTACGGGTGTTGAGGGGGGGTTGCTGGCGATCGCCCTGACGAGTTGGCTGCCATCTCCTGGCTTGAGTATCGGGTTGTTGGGGATGATTATGGGGGGTTTGGTTTATGGGCAATATCGCAGGGCGATCGAACAAACTGAGATGCTGATTATTAGCGCAGGTACTCTGGCTGTGCTGTGGTTTTTCCCGGCTTTGCGCGAGGTAGTTACGATTTATCCGAATTCTCCGATCGTTGGCGTGTTGTTTGTGGGATGTTTGGGGGCTTTGGGGGCGATCGCGGCAACAGCTATTTTTCGTCTGATCTATAAGTTGCTTTCTAATATTTTTTAAGTCTTTGTTGAGGTGCTAGAGCCTCTTCCT
>NZ_JBARVX010000016.1:0-7620 GCF_049646505.1 Microcoleus sp. | reverse complement strand
CATTGGTCAATGGTCATTGGTCATTAGTCATTAGTCATTAGTCATTGGTAATTGGTTAACAGTCAACAGTTAACGGTTAACACTTAACAGTTAACAGTTAACGGTTAACAGTTAACAGTTAACAGTTAACTATAGTCATTATAATATTACTTGTTGACCCAAACCTAATAAGTGATGAACAGCAATAATCAAGTCGCTGAGAATGAAATTAGGCTGGTGCTTTTGCAGTTGATGGCGGCTGCGAATACCGCAGGTAACAGCAATTGTAGGTATTCCCAATGCTTGTCCTGCGAGGATATCTGCTTCCGTATCTCCGATCATCCAAGCCGAACCGAGAGATGACTCAAATTCTTCGGCAACTTCAGCTAACAATTCGGTTTTTAAGGCTGTATAGTTGTAATAGGCGGCATCCGGCATCTGAGTGCCGCGAATGCTGGTAAACAGTCTGGCTAAACCGTAATTTTGCAACAGTTGAACGGCTTGATTTCTCGGCCGCAGGGTGACTAAAATCAGCCGCACGCCGCGGGAGTGCAAAAGTGCGATCGCCCATTGCACTCCCGGCTGGATGCGATCTAAGTGCAACAAGTCTGGTTGATTGACAATCCGACTCACGCATCCGAGAAAAACGTGAATTTCTGCTCCCGACAAGCCGGAACTTTTGGCTATTTCAGCATCGGGGACTCGATTTTGTTTCATTTGCCAAAACTGCTGTTTGGTGAGGATTTCGAGGTTGAGGCTGATTCCTCGCTCGCTGCAGGATGCTTGAGTGTCGGCTAATCCCTGTTTGTAAGTGCTGTAGTAGCGATCGGACACATCGACAATCGGCCCGTCTAAATCGCAAAATACCGTCATTCGGGGGGACGAGTCAGCCTCTGATGGTAGCTTGTACTGAGGGTTTTCGGAATTGGGGGCGACAGCAGTTAACATATAAGGTTAAGTAAATCAAGGATAACGATACATTTCTTGACTTTACCAAGAATTTTATAAGTTATAAGACAAAATTTCAAGCTATATCATTAAAAAAACCTATGATAATTATGAGGATAGCTCTCAAAAAGGGCGATCGGGCAAATCGTCGATAAATTCCAGGGAAAAAGTGATTTTTGTAGCTGTTGATATTTGCTTTAGCCATTAAAGTTTAGAATTAAGTTTTTAGTCTTTTGTAAATTACCCATGCTCAAACAAAGCGATTTTGTTAGGAATCCAGACACTAATCGAGTAGAGGTGCTTTCCGAAGCACTGCCTTACATTCAAAACTTTGCCGGCCGCACAATTGTAGTCAAATATGGCGGTGCGGCGATGAAAGATAGCACTCTCAAAGACAAAGTAGTTCGGGATATTGTGCTCCTAGCTTGCGTGGGGATGCGTCCGGTTGTAGTTCACGGCGGCGGCCCAGAAATTAATATTTGGCTGGAAAAATTGGGAATTGAGCCACAATTTAAGGATGGTTTGCGAGTAACTGATGCAGCGACAATGGAAGTCGTAGAAATGGTTTTGGTGGGGAAAGTAAATAAGGAAATTGTTTCGTTAATCAACCAAGCAGGCGGCAAAGCAGTGGGATTGTGCGGCAAGGATGCTAATCTGATTCAAGCTCGTCCAGATGGCCGCGAGGGAATTGGATTTGTTGGTGAAGTTAGCGGGGTGGACACCAACATTTTGGAGTCCTTGGTGAACAGCGGTTATATTCCGGTAGTGTCGAGCGTGGCGGCGGATGAACGCGGTCAATCTTACAACATTAATGCTGACACTGTAGCCGGGGAAATTGCGGCTGGTTTGGATGCAGAAAAGTTGATTTTGATGACTGATACTGCGGGAATTTTGGAGGATTATCACAAGCCGGAGAGCCTGATTGCTAAGCTAGATATTCAGGAAGCGAGACAGTTGGTTGAGTCGGGAGTTGTGTCTGGGGGGATGATTCCTAAAGTTAATTGTTGTGTGCGAAGTTTGGCTCAGGGTGTGAAGGGCGCTCACATTATTGACGGGCGAATTCCTCATGCTTTGCTGCAAGAAATATTCACGGATGCGGGGATTGGCTCGATGATTGTTGCTTCTGAGTTTAGCGGGGGTAAGTCAAGGTATAAGTAGGGCTTGTATTTTAGTTTGGGGCGGGTAAGTGAATCGGTAAATCATTGCTTTACCCGTCCAGAGAATTGCTTTCTAGTTTGCCAGCAAGACTTGTGGGAACTGTTGTTGAAGTGCATGATACGGGAAAAAATGTCAGTATTTAGTGGAGTTATCTGATAGTTAAGGGATTGAATATGCTAGGGCTATTTTGAAAGCAGATGAAATTTTAGTTCTGCAATATGAACTTGCAGTTGCTTAGTAATGTCAGGGGAATAAAAGTTCGATAAGGGATCTCGCCCTGTGCTAACATTAAATAGCTTAAACATTACTATTAAGAGACTTTTACTATAATGTCTAAGAAATCTCTCATCACAGAACATATTGAAATCACGCCTGGGGTGCTGGGCGGTAAGCCGTGCATTGCCGGTCATCGAATTGCTGTAGCACACATCGCCGAGATGTATCTCAAAATGGGGATTTCTATAGAAGAAATCGCGGGAAAGTACGATCTGCCACTAGCCTCGGTTCATGCAGCAATGACCTATTATTACGATCGTCGAGAAGAAATCGATCGTCACACTGCTGAAAGTCGAGCTATTGTGGAAGAATTAAAGCGCAATAGTCCACCATCTCCGTTACAAGAAAAATTGAGGGCAATTAGAGGTGAGTGAGCAAATTCGTTTTCATTTAGACGAACATATTGACTCTAATATTGTGCGCGGTTTGCGTCGTTACGGGATAGATGTGACGACAACAGTTGATGCAGCGTTGCGTACTAAAAGCGATGAGTCACACCTAGCGTTTATTCGCGAACAGCAGCGCGTGATATTAACTCACGATGATGATTTTCTAATTATGGCAAGTGATACCAGCGATTATCCGGGAATTGTCTATTGTCCGCCTAATTCTCGTTCTATTGGCGAGATTATCCGCAGTTTAATTTTAATTTATGAAGTCTATACGCCTGAAGAAATGATTGGGAGGATTGAATATATTTGATATTATTGTAACGCGATCGCACTTTCGGACAATAAGGGATCTCGCAATGCAGGGATTCGACATGGAAAAGGCGAGATCCCTTTTAGTTGTTTCGGGAAAAAAGGGATATCGCTATCATTTTTTACTCTCGAATGCGAATTCTGTAAACTTCTACCAGTAGTAATTTACCTCGATAATGCTCCTCACTATCGTGCAATGATAAGTATTCTGTTAGCCTTGACATCAACTGAGGAATTATTTCTGGGTGATTTCTCAGTTGAAGAGAAATGATTCCTTGATATGAACTTGGCGGATAAGTCACAATATCTGCGAAGTCTCCATTGAGAGAAACAAGTATGGTATTTAATTCCTGAGCTTTGACAATGACAATAGTATCTGGAGATTCAATTGGAATGTAATCTCCCAATACAAATACTTCATGCTCGGTATCACGAAGTATTTGAATAATAGACTTAGGAACGCATTGATCGATGAACAATCTTAAACTCATTAGGCAACTGTTTCAAAATCCGACAAATCGCGAGCATAATCAAGACAAGCAGCTATCTGTTCTTTGGCGATATCTGGAAACTCGTCGATGATTTGTTCGACAGTGTTATTTGATGCTAAATATCCTAAAATTAGACTAACGGGAATTCTAGTTCCTTTGATTCTTGGTTTACCTCGCAGTACATCGGGGGTACTAACGATATGTTCTCTCCAGTTTACAGGCATAACTTGTCCTTGTTGAATCTGATAAGTTATATTATCGGATATGACAACTTATATTTTAACTTAAGGAATGGCGATCGCACTTTCGGACAATAAGCGCGATCGTACAGGGATAAAGCATCTACCTTACAATAAAAACTGTAACTAATTAGGGGGTGAGCAGGAGTTATAATGAAACTACCCAATGGCGATCGGGCTGAAGTTTCTCTGCAAAAGCTGGTTGGCTACTGCTTAAATCCAGAGCAATAAGAGTGGAAAACACAAAGCCAGAGTCTTTGCATCGGTTTTGAGAATCACGGCTAATAATGCAGAAGTTTTGCAAGAGCTTATTCAAAAAGCAGCCATTGAAGGTGAAGTTTTCCAAGAAAATACTACTGATTTTGGGGAACAGTTTAAAGTTGATTGGACTGTACCCGATACAGCGGGGATTGAGCTTCGGATAATCTGGGAAATTACTTTGACTAATTCTAACCCTCGTTTGATTTCAGCTTTCTTAAACCATGATAAAAAACTTTAGACTTTTGGATTCTGTGGCGATTCTCAAGCCAGTTTCAAATACGCGATTAACGCTAGTCGAACCGGAATACGAATCTGTTTCTAGTTTGCCAGTAGGACTTGTGGGAACTATTGTCGAAGTCTATGATACGGGAAGAGAATGTCAGTATTTAGTGGAATTTGCTGATAGTCAAGGGATTGAATATGCTATGGCTATTTTGAAAGCAGATGAAATTTTAGTTCTGCAATATGAACTTGCAGTTGCTTAGTAATGTCAGGGGAATAAAAGTTCGATAATGGCGATCGCCCTTTCGGACAATAAGGGCGATCGCCCTTTGGGAAAAAGAAACAATTGCGCTACACTCAAGGCATTATGAAACTGCTTTGAGGGATTGCGTGACAGGCTTCAAATCGATGTCATCATTGGAAGTCAGTATTTTAAATAAATGACGCGGGATGCCTGCTGCAATCAAAGCTTCTAGATCGCGATCGAGCTTTGAGAAGTCTTCGTAGATGCCGACAAACTGAGTTACGCAAGCTAAAGATTCATCTTTCGGGTCATTGACTCCCGTGTATCTGTACTCAATATCAAAACCTGCTTTTTCCCCAATTTCTTCGATATCCCAGTCTACAAGTGCCATATCCGCCGCTTCAACGGCTAGGGCAATATGACCGGGCGGTATGGGGTCAAGTGGCTCGCAGCACCAACCCTTAGAATCGTTCCAGACGCTCTTACCTTGAGATTCTCGAATTTTCATGTATTTTCCCTCACTGAAAGTAGCAGCGAAACCAGGCTTTGCCGCCCGGGCGAACATCTGCAAGAGACCGTTCATATTCAGTTGCTAGCTGTTGGCATTTCTTTTTCGCTTCTTTTAGGTTATACGCTTGTACGGGTTCGTTGATGGGATTGCCAAGCTCTTCTTTTTCTCGATCTGGATCTCTCACTCATCCCCCTTTTTGCTGGTGTTGCTCGATGAGGGGGCTTGCTGAGCCTGAAACCATATCTCGATCGCCTCTTCCAACCCTTCTCCTATATTTAGCTGCTTCAGAGTACACGCAGCTTTAAACTGAAGTCCTAGTTCTTTTCGGACATCTCCCGATAGCTGTATGTAATTTGGGTCGTGTCGGCTGGAACTTCTGTACTTTTTCCCATTTAGGCTTCCTCCAATTTTTATATTCTCACGATCGTACACCTGTTCTGCTGATATGTTCTCATGTTAACAAGTTGAATATGCGCGCGAGTGAATAAAAAAGGGCGATCGCCCTTTGGGATTCGACATGGGAAAGGAGCGATCGCAATGCACGGACAATAAGGGCGAGATCGATCAAATAGTAAAATAAACTTAACAATTGAAAAATGAAACTATAGGTTATGTTAAAATTTACTCAACAATACCGCTTTTGCACCATACCGCACGGAAATCAGTGCTATGTCTATTTCCAAACCTGAAAAGCCCCAGTCTTTAAAACTGATTAATTCTCCCGATCTTCAAATGCGGGCGATCGCCTACAGTTTAGATACTTTAATTCCAGGGCTCTACATTTGGCTGGGTGCTATAAAAATTCGGATTGGGGGTAGTTTGCCAGAAGAAAGCTATCCGGGGACTATTCACAGTCCAATAGGCATTGCTTTAGTATTCCCTGGCTACCGTATCTACAGCACTTACCAAGGTAGCTATGACCCTTGATAAGCATAAGCTTGAGGGCATCACTCAAATTACTGCCAAAACTTTGCCTTCTACAGAATTTGAGTTACTTCTATTGACAGCAGGCTACGGTAAAATTGGTACGGCTCCGGCTCAAGGAAATCGCCTGAAAGTGTGGTGGACTCATTCTACCTTTAGGCGCATCGAAGCTATTTACAGTGCTGATGGAATAGTTGCTATTACTGCTTATCACGTTTAGACTTGTAGTTCAAACTCAGAAGTTTTTATTGATTGATGAAAGAGCGATCGCAATGCACGGACAGTAAGGGCGATCGCTTTTGGGATAGCTGGATGGAAAGGAGCGATCGCCCTTTGGGATTCGACATGGTATAAGAGCGATCGCACTTTCGGACAATAAGGGCGATCGCCTACGGGATAGCTTCGCTTCACCCCCTTTGGGATTCGACATGGGAAAGGCGAGAGCCATTTTGGTTGTTTGGGGGAAAAGGGCGATCGCACTTTCTCTAACTTTACTTAACTGGCTTCCAACTATCGAGAGATTGACGAATGGAATTCAATTCACTGAGATATTCATTGAGTTTAATTTTGTTGGCCTCAAGCTTTGCCAGAATTTTTGGTGCTTCAGATTCTTTCGTTTTTCGTTCCTTCAAGACGCGATCGAAGTCATTTTGAAACCTTTTAATGTAATCATTGATTTGCTTTTCGGCACTTCTGAAATCAGCAGAAACCTGTTTGTTAATAACTCGTTCTAACAAATCTCTGTTTCTAAAAGTTTGCCGATCTATTTTTAGATTTATTAACTCTAATGTTTCTCGTAAATTAACTTCAAAGAAATCGCGATTTTTGGTAACACGTTCATCAGTATAATATACTTGATCGGAGTCACAACAACGACTTTTTTTACCTTTTTTCCTTTCTATTTCTACCACTGCCACTTGTACATCTTTAATTCGTGCATCAATTCCGGGAAAATCAAAACTTGGAAACTGAATCGAGTTTATGTTCAGTTTTACTTCTAAAGCATCACCAAGATAATTAGATAATTCATCTGATATTTCTTGGATATCTTCTTGAATTATTATTGCCAATCTTTCTCGAATATTCGTCCCCTCTCGAACTAATTCATCCTGAGTATCTATCCACCAACTTTGAATATAGGGCGGGCAAAATTTATTAATTGTTTGAATTATTTTTTCAGCTTCAGCCTTAGTTTTACACCGAATAATGTACGGATCAAACTCTTCACTATCAACAATCTGTTCAGAAACAGAGGTATTGAAAGCTTCTGGAATAGACTCACTCAATCCATCCAACAAAGACGTAGTGACTTTGAATGCTTTTCCTAATACGGGACCGAAAGGAGGTATCAATCCTAACAGTCTTTCTCCAATTTCTCCCACTATTTGTCCAAAACCCCCATTATTAGTCTTAACTTCTACTGGTTTGAGCAATAATGGAGTTTTTTTTGACTTAGGAGATTTAGCTGAGCGAGATTCGGCAATCTTATCAATCTCACTGGCTATCTGGGCTTTAGCCTTATTCGCAAATGTGTTAATGCCTTGACTAAATCCTTGGATTAGTATTTGTTTTTCTTGCTCGACAGTATTTTTGACTAACTCAACTTTGTACATCGCATTTTCTGAGCGTTTCCTGTACTCTTCAACTTTTTGTTTGAGGGCTTCAA
>NZ_JBARVX010000015.1:0-5333 GCF_049646505.1 Microcoleus sp. | reverse complement strand
GGGCAAGATGCCCGTGCCACCATTAATCAATTAATTAATCAACTAATATAATTATGTTGTGGAACAGGCATCTTGCCTGTTCATATATTCGCCACGGGCAAGATGCCCGTGCCACAATTAATCAATTAATTAATCAACTAATATAATTATGTTGTGGAACAGGCATCTTGCCTGTTCATATATTCGCCACGGGCAAGATGCCCGTGCCACCATTAATAATCGCCTCCAGCGCCGTACTGCCACGCTTCAACTAATCGGTTAAAATAATATTGCTGTTCTGCAGATAAATTTTTAACCTGCGGTTCTACCGCTTTCCCTAACGGCTGCAATCCCGTATAAATTCCTAAATTTACATAATGAACCATCCAATCGAGCAAATTAGCTATTCCCACTTGGGGGATGATTTTTATAACTAATCCGGGATGACTAATTGCTGTTTTAAACAGGGTTTTTGACAAAGCCGGAAATAACACAATATCCTGCAGAAACGGTTTGAGTACCGGTTCTCCAAACTCTTCCATTACCTGAAATACAGCAGCCAAAAGTTGATTGATTTGATTGGGGTCTATTTTCTGATTCATCGCAGCACTCATCGAACGCTGAAACAACCAGGTAACAGATAGATTCGGCTGGTACGGTTGCAAAAGTGCGAGGGATTTTTTGTCTAAACTTTCGCTTGTCAAAGCTTCGTCAATTCCGAGAGTCAATCGTTTGAGGTGGCGCACCATTGCGCCGAAACCGCCGAAGCTGAGGGGCGATTGGCTACCGCTGCTGTCTCCGACTGGAAGTATGCGATTCCAAGGCATTTTTAGAGGACTTTGGCGATAGCAGGGAAAGAATCCGTAGAGTGCTCTTTGGAATTTTAACTGTTCGAGTTTGACGTTTTGATATTGTGGCAGCAAGCGCAAGTATTCTTCAAATAATGTTTCTAAACTGAATCTTTCTGTGTCAGCGTCTATGTAGGTAAATAAGTAAGTAGTGCGCCCGTCTCTGGCTGGAAATGCTTCCCAAAAGTATTGGCACTGATTTTGCATTGGGGTGAAGGATGCAAATATGTCGCCGGTTTCGTTTTTGGGGTATCCTCGGGCGCAAGTGCCGACTACTAAACATACTGCGTCTGGTTTTTTACCTTGTCTGGCTTGTCGGACAATGGGGGAAAAATGTCCCATTGCGTCTAAGAATAATCTGGTTTTAAATAAATTTTCGGCTGTCGGTAAATCTGTAATTGCCGCTTCTACCGCGACTCCGTTCGGGTGAATTGTTGCTGTTTTAAATGGTGTGTTTTCAAATAGTTTGCCTCCGGCTTGGAGAAATTTTTGTTTGAGGGTTTCGAGGAGGTAAACTGGGTCTATTCCGATGTTTAGTACGTCGCGCACCCAAATGTCGGGGGTGTTGGCAAAGCTGATGCGGGCTGGGTTGTATTCGGTGGCTATTGCTTTGTCTATTTCAGCAGCAGTCAGCAAATTTAGTTCTAAAAATGCGTCTAATTCTTTGCGCGAAATGTTCCATTCTTGTTCGCGCCCTCGCAGGATACCGCGTTCTAGCAAGGCTACTCGCCAACCCCGCACGGCTAAGGCTGTTCCGATTAGTATTCCTAGGGTTCCGCCGCCGATAACTATGTCGAAGTCGAGGGTTTCGAGGGGTTGTTGGTTGTGTTTGACTGCTTGGGGTGCTGGTGCGGTGTTTTGTTTGAGGTTGTTCCAGAGTCGATCGACCTTTTGCAGGCCTTGAAGGGCATTTCCCGGCACTTGGGAGAGGATTTGTTCGGTGAGGGACATCGGGTTTTAAGATTGAAGAGCGGTGGATTTTATCTAATTTAGCTTAGATCCACACTTCCGACAGTTTTAGGGCTGATGTGGGGCGAGAAAGCCGGTTTCTAGGAGTTTTGGGCTTAACGATGGATCGCGCCAGAAACTAAGTTTGTGATAAGGATCGAAAACTTAATACTTAAGCACCTCCTACACTCCTCTATCCTGTAAGTTGCGAGATAGAAGGAGGCAGAGCCTCCGCACCTGCATTACCAGGCAGAGCCTGGTAACGAGAAAATTTCGGCACGATTTTAAGATGTCAAAACTTACGCACCCTACCATTTTTGTTTTGGTTCAATCAGCGGTGCTTAATTCTTCTACTTGCAGCCGATCGCACAAAATTGGTTCGCACGCCACACCACCAGTCTCTGCGGTTGTCCAAATTTCTAATTTAGCGGACGGTACCGCTTCAAACAAAAAACGTTCTCCCGGAAACACCGTCCGCTCAAAATGCCAATTAGGAATATTTGTAATTCGAGCAATTTGCACTTTGCTAGTATTGTTCAGATACCAACACAAAATGCGCGTATTAGGTTCGGAAATCACCTCATTCATTGTCAAATTCATTTCTTTTACTTTTTTGTGAAATTGTGTAATCCATCGGCTGCTCGCCCGATCTTAATATAACATATTACAATAAAAAATAAACATACTTTGGGTATATTAATAAATGCCTCTGCAGGAAAAATTGCTCTTTTCTACGTGTTCCCAAGAAGGTGCAAAAGGCGACATTGCTAAGGTGCAAGATTTCCATCCTCCCCTCACAGGTGCATTCAACAATTGACAGTGACCAACCGATCCTCTGGGATCTTTGTAGTAACAGCACAAAGCGCATTTAGAAATAGAAGTGCAGGGCCGATCGCTAATTACAAGATTGGGCTTGCTGTGAATGTTGTTGCGTTCTAGGGTTAGAGTTTCCATCAATATATGTTTGAAATCTTCACTCTCAAGTATGACAGCCGGATTTCAGTCGCTGCGTCTACCTCAAGACTTAGTTCGATTTTAAGTTTTGTTTAGGGATCGATAGAAAACATATCTTTTTTGACGGAATCAAACTAGGGAGCAATTAATTTTTATCTAACTTTAATTTGCTGCCCTGGCTCGATCGCCCTCGGTTACTGTCTGATACCATTTTTCTAAAGTAGCGCTAGATTTTACCCCCCCAACCCCCCCTTAGTAAGGGGGGGCTTCGGAATTCATTAGCACATCTTTATGAAAATGGTTTGACGTTGTACAACCCAGACGCCAGTTAGTTATCCTTGCCTAGCTGGCTGAACAAATCGGCTAAAATTGTATTGGAAAATAAAAAACCTTCGGGATCGCTCAACCTCAAATTGCCCGACAGTGGCAGTTTCGCGCCTTCGCCTAAAGTTGCCTCAAGCGGCTCTATTCCGTAGGAAATCGCCCGATCGGCTGTCACGATTTCTACCCATCCTTGCCGCCAGTAAGGTTGCAAACAATCCCAAATTCGCTCGACTGTTTGCTGCGTAAACTTTTGAGTCAGCGCCGACAGGCTGACTCCTTCTGCTAAACGCAAACCTAGCATCAGCGTTTCTAACAAAATGTCATTTTCTGAGACTTGCAAATTTTGCTCAATTGCTGGGTAAATATCCTGCGGGGTTTCCCCCTCTATTTTTGGGTTAGCTTCCGAAGCGATCGCACAGATAGATCGCACCCACTGATAATATTCTTGAGTTTTGCGAGGTCTTGTCAACCTTCGCCCTTGCACGTAACTCGCCGCCCCCATTCCCAAACCGTAATAAGGGCGATTTTCCCAATAAACGCGGTTGTGGCGGCACTGATAACCGGGCTTAGCGTAATTAGAAATTTCGTAATGTTCGTAGCCAGCCTCAGTCAAAATCGATCGCGCCAAACGGTACATTTCAGCAGCGGTTTCATCTGCCGGTAGCGGCTGCGCGCCTGCTTCAAAGTAGCGCCCGAAGGCCGTTCCCGGCTCAACAATTAAGTCGTAACTCGACAGGTGAGTCGGGCCAATTTCCACCGCCGATTTGAGGGAAGTTTCCCACTGTTCTAAAGTTTGGTGCGGCAGTCCCGAAATTAAATCTAAACTGAAATTGACAATCCCGGCCGATCGCACTATTTCCACAGCTTCAAAAATATCAGCGACTGAGTGCGATCGCCCGCAAGCTTGCAGCAATTCATCCTGAAAAGCTTGCACTCCCAAACTAACTCGATTTACTCCCGCCGCTGCATATCCCCGCAACTGTTCTAAAGTAAAAGTACCGGGGTCTATTTCTATAGAAATTTCCGCCCCAGCAGCAATCCCAAATTTGCCGTCGAGAGTCTCTAAAATCTGGCTCAACTGACTGACAGAAAGCAGCGAAGGCGTGCCGCCACCAAAAAAAACTGTTGTCAGAGATGTGCCTAAATTTGGAGTTGCTTGAATTTCTTCACACAGGGCGGCAACGTATTGCACAATTGTGCCGGAATTTTCGCCGTTTTTGCGATCGCCCACCACAAAAACCGGAAAATCGCAGTAGTAACAGCGGCGGCGACAAAAAGGTACGTGCAGGTAAGCCGAACTCGGAATGCCGGAATTTGCTGCAAGCTGGCTTTTTTTGAATTCAAATGTTAAATAATCTGTAGTAGCGTTCATTACATCTCCAGCCAAAATTGCCAGTTCAAATCTAAAGTTTTAATTAAAAACTCATAAATAATTATGTATATTATGACATTTTGCTAGCAATAAGACGGTGCGAACGATGGCGTCGGGCCCCGCAAGCTACGGCTGTTTGAGTTTTTCCGGCTACCGCGACCGACCGGCAGAAATTCCCGAACAGAGTCGGGGGCGGTATATTCGCGCATCTTATCTGCGATCGGGGGCGGGATGTCCGGCCGCGAAGCTCGATCGGGCATCCCCCTCAACTGCACAAGCGCGAAATATAAGTTCATGAAAATTTATCAGTAAAGATAGCGATATCCGACCGCAACGTCGGAAAAAACTGTCAGCACACAAAAGATATAATGTAAACAAATTTATCAACCTAGAACTAATGCTAGACGCAATCATAATAATCTCATTCATAATCGCAGGCGGAGGCATCGGCTATTACGGAGTCGAGCTGCTGCCGAACAACCTGCTGGAGCAAGTTACAAATATACAAGGCTTAAGTTCCGTACTCGGCTCGTTTGGAGCATTAATCGGCTTTGTGTTCGGATTAGTGGCTCAAACAACCTACAGGCGGCTGGAAAAAAAAGTCGGCGATATGCCGGTGGAGATGCTGCTGACACGGGCGATCGGCTTAATCATCGGACTGCTAGTAGCGAACTTAATGCTGGCTCCGCTGTTCCTGCTGCCAATTCCCCGCGAGTTCGGGTTCATCAAACCCCTAGTCGCAGTATTGGGCAGCGTCTTGTTCGGTTTCACGGGTGTCAGCTTAACCGACACTCACGGCCGCGCTTTCTTGCGCCTGATCAACCCCAAAAGCTTAGACACGGTGTTGGTAGCCGAAGGAACATTCAAACCAGCCTCTGCCAAAGTAGTCGATACAAGCTGCATAATAG
>NZ_JBARVX010000014.1:0-2347 GCF_049646505.1 Microcoleus sp. | reverse complement strand
AATTGCGCGGCGTTCCTTCCGAAGGCATGATTTGCTCTCTCGCAGAATTGGGACTGGCTAAAGAGTCCGCCGGAATTCACATTTTTGAGCTAGAAAATCCCGAATTGGGCAGCGATATTCGCCCGCTGTTAGGTTTAGATGATGTGATTTTAGACTTGACAGCAACTGCTAACCGTGCAGACGCTTTGAGCATGGTGGGCGTGGCGAGGGAAGTGGCGGCCCTGACTGGGGCGAGTTTGAGAATTCCCGCCGCCGGTGGTGTTGCAATTGAGGACAAAAAAAGCGCCGGTTTAGCAGTAGAAATATCGGAACCGCAAGCCTGCCCGATTTACATCGGTACGGAAATTGAAGGTGTGAAAATCGCGCCGTCTCCAGCTTGGTTGCAGCAGCGGTTGCAGGCGGCGGGTGTGCGGCCGATTAATAATGTGGTTGATGTAACTAATTACATTTTATTGGAATGGGGACAACCGCTGCACGCTTTCGATCGCGATCGGCTACAATCTTTCACAGGTAATTCCGATGTCAGCATCGGCGTGCGCTTTGCGAAAACCGGGGAATCCTTCAAAACATTGGACGGACAAAACCGCAATTTGCAACCGCAAAATTTGTTAATTACTGCTAGCGAAAAACCCGTAGCCTTGGCTGGGGTAATGGGCGGCGAAGACACGGAAGTTCACGAAGGAACTCAAAATTTGGTCTTGGAAGCAGCGATTTTTGACCAAGCAACGATTCGCCGTTCTGCCCGCGCTCAAGGCCTCCGCAGCGAGGCATCGATCCGCTACGAACGGGGGGTGAATCAGGCGGCTTTGACGACGGTGTGCGATCGCGCTATTGCCCTAATTTTGCAGTTGGCTGGCGGGACTGCGACGGTACAGAAAACGGCGAGTTCGGGGGAAGATTTGAGTTGGTCGCGATCGCTCGAATTGCGTCTCGATCGAGTAAACTCAATCTTAGGACAATTAAAAAGAGGAGCAACCGGCGGTTCGGCATATTTGGAACCGGAGGAAGTGAAAAATATCCTCACAGCTTTGGGCTGCGAAGTTACTGCGACGGAAAAAGCACGGGTTTTTGCGATAACTGTTCCGGCTTACCGCTACCGCGATTTAGAAAGGGAAATTGATTTAATTGAAGAAGTCGCCAGACTTCACGGTTACGACAATTTCTGCGATACTTTGCCCAGCAAAACGGAACCTGGTTATTTATCTCTAGAATACGCGCAAGTGCGGAATGTGCGATCGGCTTTTCGGGCGGCCGGTTTGACGGAGTTGATGCACTATTCTTTGGTAAAAACTGAGGGAGATAATCAAGTTGTGCTGGCTAATCCGCTGTTTGTCGAGTATTCGGCTTTGCGGACGGAAATGCTGTCAGGTTTGATCGATGCTTTTCAATACAATTTGGAGCAGGGAAGCGGCGCGCTCAACGGTTTTGAAGTCGGACGCATTTTTGGGAAAGAAGGGGATGTAAAGAAAGAAGCAGATGCCGTAGCGGGGATTATTGGCGGCGACCCGACTGTGTGGAAATGGCAGCAAGGTGGGCGCGATCGACCTTTGACTTGGTTTGAAGCTAAAGGTGTCCTAGAAAGTGTGTTTCAGCAGTTGGGTTTGGCGGTAGAATATGCAAGCGATTCGTCTAATGGGCGCTTGCATCCGGGGCGCACAGCCGCCCTATCGTTAAACGGGAAACCGTTGGGAGTTTTCGGACAGTTACACCCGCAATTGCAGCAGGAAAAGGGTTTGCCTGAGCAGGTTTATGTGTTTCAATTAGATTTGGCGGTGTTGTTGGATGAGTTAGGGCAATCTACAAATTCGACTGGCAAATTCGCGAGTTATTCGAGTTTCCCCGCTTCCGACAGGGATATTGCATTTTTTGCACCGATGGAGGTTCCGGTTGTGGAAATGCAGAGTGCGATGAAGAAGGCGGCGGGTAGTTTGCTGGATTCCGTGGAGCTCTTCGACGAGTATCGCGGGGAAAACGTACCGGCGGGTCAACGTAGTTTAGCATTTCGGTTGATTTATCGATCGGGCGATCGAACCCTCAGCGAAACCGATGTCGAACCAGCCCAACAAAAAGTCCGCGATGTTTTAGTTGAGAAATTCGGCGTTAGTTTGAGAAGCTAACTTTTCGTAGTAAGGACGACCCTCCGCATTCAAGAAAAACTAAAGTCCTCAGTGCGAACCTAAATCCCAGGTTTGTACTGAGGACTTCAGTCCTCAAAAGTCAGACATAACATTAGACTTCTTGCAAAAGTCAAATTTACCCCCCTTAGTCCCCCCTTATTAAGGGGAGAAACAAGAATAATCTTGCTCCCTCCCCGCGGGAGGGGAGGGTTGGGGTGGGGTGCTTTGGA
>NZ_JBARVX010000013.1:0-20398 GCF_049646505.1 Microcoleus sp. | reverse complement strand
TACTCCCCCATTCCCTAAAACGGCACTTCAATCCCCAACTCCTCACAAAATCCGCGAATCAGGCGATCGTTCTCCGACCTTGTGCGATCGCAGCGTCTCTATTTATTCTACCAATTTTCTGATTTGTCAAACTCTCGATCGAGCTTCCGAATCATCTCCAAGGTGACTCTATTCCGTCCGTTCCACTGTGCTGTTAGCTGGCTGGCTACTAGGCGATGATTCTAATTTCTGCCGAATTGCTGCCTGAATTTTTGCGTCAAAATCGGGATCGCTTGGGCTTGCAATGATTGATTTCGGACGCTGACTGAACCTGTCTAAATATGCCTGACAAGCAGCTCGATCTTGGCGATTTTCCAGAAAGTACCGTCTCAATTCGGCATCGCTCATAGCATCAAAATTCACTTGGCTCATCAGAATACCTCCCCATTCGGTACAATTTCAAACTCAAGGTCTTCACCATATCCAGCTAGAACGTATACGTTTCGAGTACGACGATCGATACAAACCAGATGAATCGGTTGCAACATGATGAACGTCAACTGATAGCTGACGCGATATAAACTCTCTAACTGAGCAGTAGTTGGCATTTCGGTCACTCACTCCACCTACTGTCTATTTTAACTGTTCCGAGTTCAAATGAACTCATCAGTTTACTTTACTGTTGTTGGAATGGCGTTCTATTGTGGTTAAGCGGGGGTTTGTGCTACTCATAAGGCTTGATGAGAATCTTCGCCGGAATTATTAATGTTCGATCGAGCTTCCGAATCATCTCCAAAGTTAGGCAGCGTTTGCGAGATAACGATTGAGTTCAACGGCGGTTAGTAACCCTGGCATCCCCACCGATTATCTTTATTCCGCCGTTGCAACGATTTGTTAGGTAGCTGGCAACGTATCATCAGAGCTTTCTCCATTGCCTTGAATTGCTACCCAAGGAAGTTTTGAATACTGATCTTTGATCTTTTCTAACTCATCTAGTGCTTGCAGGAAAAATCTTTTGACAGCCACCACATGGTCTTCTTCAGAAAGAAAATCCTGTAAACTTTTGTCTCGAACTATTCCTGCCCAGTCTTTTGAGCTATCTAAGTTATAACCCCTCCAACCGTACTGTTCGCAAATATCTTTCATCGTTTCAATAATTTCTGCTCGACGCGGTGAATTAGGATCTACTTCAAGTACGAGACGTACTATTGGGTAATCAGTTAAATGTGATGTCTTCAGAATAAAGCCTAGACCACACCACCATCTTCCACTTGGCATTGAGGCAGTCATTAAATACCGCCCATGCCATTGAATCTGGGTAAGAGCTGTAGACTTTTGCTTAATTGCTCCCAGAACTTTCTCAAAGCGCTGACTGACTTCTCCCCACATTGTCTCTTCCATAAGTTTTAGTGATTTTGTGAAATTTGCTAACGCAATCACGTCAATAGAAGAGAACTGATTGTTATGTGCCATGCGATACTCATCCATAAATGTCACAATTTCTTTAACAAGCATTGTATCTGCCTGAGATTTCAAAAATCGATAGAACTGATGCCACCTCAATTGCCTGAACTGAACGGTAGATTGAGAAATATTCTTGAAAATATCTGCTTGATCTTTTGGATCAAAATCACGAGTAATGTACAAAAGAAATTTGTGCTGGAACCCTGAAATTCCATGCAAAATCTCGGCATACCTTGAAAGCTGCTCGTAGCCTTCCTGAGAGCCAATCTTACTTTCGATAAAGATGATGCTACGACTTTTAGCATCTACTAGCTCAATTAAGATATCTGGGCGGCTAGCTAAACGATGATCATCAAGAGGCTCAAACTCCCTCTGTGTTGAAACATAGGCATCCAAATAAATATTTATATCCAATAAGTTTAAATTATTAAGCCAAGAATAGAGAATTTCCTTGTCTGTACTGAAGAGGTAGGCGACCAACTCAGTGAAGAAATCTTCTAGCGGAATACTGCCTGTATTGAGATTTAAGAGCCGACTGAAAAGCGCCACTAATATTCACCTATGTTTTATTCTCAACAAGTGAGTTTACCGTACGGCCCTAGCCAGAGGCTCAAGCTACCTAACTTATAATTGTATCGCATTTGCGGTACAACACTGCATATAGTCGAATAATACCGCCGCTTGAGGATGTATGTCAACCTCTTCTTACTCCCCATCAGAATCTCCTTTCCTCGATCGAGTTCGCCGCACAATTCAACTTAAACACTTAAGCCGTCGCACTGAAAAAAGCTATCTTTATTATCTTTGAGATTAGAGTCGATCGCACACTTTCGGCGATCGGTGCATTATGATAAAGCAAGCAGCGATAAATTCTCGTCTTCATAAAATAATTCGATCGCGTTAAAATTCCGACGCAGCAAATTTTCAACTTGTGATGTCGAACAGTTTCCAAGGCAAAGCCAAATAACTTTCGGTGGATTCCCAAATACTAAGCTCAGATCGTGCATATCCGCGTCTTTCGAGACAATCATCAAATTATTGTCTTTTGCATAATCCCAAACTATTGGGTCGATCGTTGCTTTCATGCCCACATCTCGAACGTGAAGCGAATTTGGGAAAACATCGCTCAAACGATTCGGCAACTTGGGCGACAAGTTTTCATCAAAAAGTAATTTCATGCGGATAAGGTCGCAGTCATAAACCGACGCTCACGGTCAGCAGCATAAGCAATGCAGGCTTTTAAATCTTCTCGCGTCAAATCGGGAAAATCGTCGAGAATTTCTGCTTCGGTCATCTCGGAAGCCAGGTACTCAAGCACTTCATAAACCGTAATTCGCAAGCCGCGCACACAAGGCTTACCACCGCGTTTATTTGCTTCGATCGTGATGTGGTTTCGGTAGTTCATAAGAAACACTCGGTAATACCATTTTTCTGTGAAGCTACATAGAATGTATCCTTACCCCATGCGTCTTTGCGAATGTCGTCTAGGGTGATATTTTTTCCTTCCCAGATTCCGGCTAGCTCAAAAAAGGATTGTTCTCGATCGGAGTCATCATCCGTTCTCATGCGATCGAGGTCGCCGTCCCAGGCGAGTTTACCCCGTAGCGCCCGGAGGTTCTGTTGGTTTTTCATTTGGATCAGCAGGTTCAGGGCCAGTTCTACAACTTCTTGTTGTGCTGTGAGTCCAGTCGCCTGGAGCGCATTGGTGATGAGGCAGTTATCGATTTCGATCGTAGTTTTCATAGGTATTTTGGGGTGAGTTTTATCGATCGCGCTTTCATCCAATTATAATCGTTGCAAGCTAATATGCCAATGTGTAAGGTTGAATGAGAACTTGTGCTGAAATACCTAACTTTTGATTTAACTGCCGGATTATTTCAAGGGTGAGTGGAGCTTTACGATTGAGAATTTCGATCGCTCGATCGTGACTACCTATTACGGCTTCTAGATGCTGTTGAGTTAGACCTCGACTTTCTAGATAATAAAGAATTGCTTCGATCGGATCGGGCATCACGATCGGCTCGTGTTTGTTTTCGTAGGCTTCAACTAAGGTGACTAATATTTCTAATCGATCGAATTCTGGAGTTCCTTGAGGAGCTTCAAACAAATGCTCTATTTCTTTCAGCGATGCTTTGTAATCTTCTTGGCTTCTAATAGGTTTTAGGCTGTACATAATTACCTCAGATGGTTTCTGCATCCACTTTGTCATATTCAGCATGAGTGCCGATAAATCGGATAAAGATAATCCCAATGTCATAACGCATATGGACAATTAGGCGGTATTTATTACCTTTAATATTAAATATGACTCGATTGTTCGCGATGATGCTAGCGTTGGCATAAATATTTTTGAGGTCTGTAGGACTTCGCCAATCTGCCTGAGCCGCATCATCAATCCATGCTCTGAGAGATGGTTCTGCTTCTGCATGAGTCTCCCAAAACTCACGTAGAGTGCTACGGGCAATAATTCTCATTCATTATAGATTAGAGAGGATTTCTGGTGAAGGAACTTTATCATCGATCGCGCTTTCATCCAATTATAAGCGATCGCCCACCGGCAGCGATCGACATCTTTTTTTTAATTAAATCCTTTTGTTCCTGCCGATCGATCGCATATTCTCACATATAACGAAGTTCAAGTGCATTGCAAAAGCTATTCAAGCGATTCAGCAAAGCATTGTAGTAGGGATAAGCATCATCTCGTTCATCTTGAAGGCGGGCATAAAGAGTCAATTCTGGCTCTGCGGCCAGACGATCTTTAGGAACATCTAAGCCCGCTTCGGCTAGGCGAGTTGCCGCGATCGCGACTAACAATGACCCAATTGTATTAGTTTTACCATGATGAAGATCGTCCAGTCCAGGTAGAATTAGCTCTGCTCCCGGTAACTCATTCAAGCTCATAACTGTCCATCCTCTATAACGGTAACAGATTTCTTAGAACTCTACATCAATATTATTACATCGCCCTCTTAATAATAAATTCAAGATTGCTGCTCGAAAACAATTTCTTCATAGAATTGCTCGATCGCCAAACTCAACCCAATACTTTTAAGCTCGACGCGATCGCCCGCTCGATAGCTCAGAATCAACCAATCCCCCGCATCATTTCTGTGATAAATATCGATCGCCATCTCATCAGAACTCACTAAAACATAATCAATTAAATTCGGATTGCGGCGATATTTTTCAAACTTCTTGCCGCGATCGTAAGCCTCGGTACTATCCGATAAAACCTCAACAATCAAACAGGGATAGGTAATATATTGAGGGCTAGAATTATCTCCCCGATCGCAAGTGACACTCAGATCGGGATAGGTATAGTTGCGAGTATTGAGGATATTAACCTTTAAATCCGAATTAAAAACTTTACATTGATTTCCTCGCAAGTGAAATCTAATCAATAATAAGAAATTGATAGCGATCGCACTATGATTTTGCGTGCCCCCACTCATCGCATATACGCGACCATCGATTAGCTCATGTTTTTCTAATTGTTGCTCCTCCCAAATAAAATACTCTTCAGGTGTAAAGTACCGCTCCTGCTCTCTAGCTGCAATCATAACAATCTCCTAATTTAATCACTCTATCAATTTTAAGGTGTTGTTTCTGGAGTAAGGTCGAGGTTGCGATAGACTTGTTCGATCGCCAAACTGAGATTGATGCTTTTTAGTTCTATAGTATCACCTTCTTTGTAGTTAATGATGAGCCATTCACCAGCATCATTTTTGTGATACAAATCCATTTCGATACTGGTGGAACTAACCAATAGGTAATCTTGTAAGACAGGGTTGTTGCGGTACATTCTAAATTTGCCACCGCGATCGTATGCCTCAGTGCTGGGAGAGAGAACTTCAACGATTAAGCAGGGGTAGGTAATGTATTGGGTTGTGGTTTTATCGCGATCGTCGCAGGTGACACTTGCATCGGGGTAGATGTAGTTTTTGGTTCCGGCGATGTTGACTCTCAGATCGGAGTTTCCTGTTTCGCAACTGCTGTTTTCTAGATGATTGGAGAAGAGAGTTGTGAGTCTGACGGCAATGCGGCTATGGTTCACGCTGCCGCCGCTCATGGCGTAGACTTGACCGTCGATATACTCATGCTTTTCTAGCTGATTTTCTTCCCAAGCAAAGTATTTTTCTGGGGTTATTTGAGGAAAGTTTTCTTTTGCGGCAATCATTTTTTTAGGTAATGGGTAGTAGGTAATGGGTAATGGAGTTTATTTCTATTCCCTATTTTAGTGTCGCACAATTTTTTTTTGCAGAAAGCCTTTTTAGAATAATTTGGACAGTTTTTAAAGAGGGATGCGATCGCGAACATCCCGCAAACCACCAAAGTTTTATTCTTCCACGCGATAGCCCAATTCGGCTAAACGAGTACGGGACTGCCGCCATTTCGGCTGCACCTTGACAAATAACTCCAAATACACTTTGCCTTCAATTAACTTTTGAATCTGTTCCCGGGCCGCGCTGCCGATCGACTTCAGCATACTGCCGCTTTTACCGATTAAAATACCTTTTTGGGAATCCCGTTCGACGTGAATTGTCGCCAGAATCCGCGTAATTTTGGCTTCTTCTTGAACAATGTCGATCGCGATTGCTACGGAATGCGGCACTTCTTCCCGCGTCAGCAGCAAAATCTGTTCCCGAATCAATTCGCCCATAATAAAGCGTTCCGGCTGGTCAGTCACCAAATCGGGCGGATAATAATAGGGCCCAACCTCCAGATGTTCGATTAATAATTGTTGCAGCGGTTCGACACCTTCGCCCGTAAGCGCCGAGAACTTGACGACTGGCCACTGGGGATTGACAATTTGTTCGTAAGTGCGATCGATCAACACAGAATCCTCCGGTTGTTCGTCCAACTTATTCATCCCCAAAATCACCGGAATTTTGCAATTGCTGAGAATTTCGATGATATATCGATCGCCCCCACCCGATTCCACCGAACCATCCACCACAAACAGCACCACATCTACAGACTGAATCGCGGTGCGGGCATTCTGCACCAAAACCTTACCCAATTGGTGGTGCGGCTTGTGAATTCCGGGAGTATCGACAAAAATAATTTGTGCTTCAGGCGTTGTCAGGATACCCCGCAGCCTGTTGCGCGTCGTCTGAGACACCGGCGAAGTAATCGCAATTTTCTGCCCCACCAACTGATTCATCAGCGTGGATTTGCCGACATTCGGCCGCCCGATAATACCCACAAAGCCCGATTTGTAACCCGCAGGAGCCGCGGGAACACCCATGATTTCCGATACGTCTATAATCTTGCTATCTTCCACTAAATTCACCTATTTTCAAGCCCCTTCTCTGCCTATTGTCGCTTGAAAACACTCAAACGCCCATCGATGTAATGTAGCATCTTTCTCGTCCTGGTATAGCGCGTAACACTCAAAGGGCGATCGAGCCGTTTTCCCAGTGTTAAAATGCGATGTGCGATCGGCAAAACTTGATATCTGAGACAAAATTTGATAAAGTTCCAATAACATCGATAAAAAATGAATCATTCTGGTAAAATCGAGTCCCCAATGCTGTAACAACTTCAGATGTGTAAATATCTTACTCAACTGAAACCATTTTACAGTTTGTCCGACCAACCAGTTTTCACATTTTTGAGGATGTATATTAATAAATTAGGTGGGTCAAACTCCAGATAAAAACTCATTAGCATCATATTTTTTATGAATAAAAGCTAATGTTTTAGGAGCCTATCTAATTAGTGCTAATCGTCATAAAGTTGAGGAGATGAATCGGATGAAATCGAAATTATTTTGGAGTTGCTGCACCGTTTTGGTAGCAAGCTTGCCTGTTCCCGCCTTCGCTCAAACAACCCCCCAAGGAGGTATTGACTACAAGGGTGGCTCGATGAAGTACCAGATGGTACCGGGCAAAATACCTGACAGAACCTTACCCAGATCTTTTGACTTTCCAATTATTACCAATGTTGCTACTGACACTAGCATCACCTCGGATTTCCTAATTACCGATCAGTTTCGCGCACCAGCGACTCGTACAGAATACACCAGCGCTCTCACCGCCTGGTCAGAATCAATCAAAGAATGTTTGCGTAAACAGCCCCGCTTGATTCGAGCCAGCACCAAAAACCCGATTATGATTAATGGCAGAGTAGGCACCATTGTCAGAAATGCAAATAACCGTGCGGTTTGCAAATAAGCGAGTAAGTTCCGCTGTCTGAAGACAAAAACTAGAGAGTGTTTTTTGCACAAAACAAAAAGAGCAATAGGTTTTCTACTGCTCTTTTTGTTGTCAAAATTTTAATTAATTGGTTTGTATTGATACTCCCCAGGGCTGAAGCCACGGGGATTCTTGAATGAATCCAAAAACTCTCAAAGGTGTTATCAAGTCACCTCTAGACTCTCAAAACAACTACCAGTACAAAAGGTATTGCAATTGCGCTTACTTTTAAATTGTGTTTGCTTTCATAGTCCATCACTTTTGCGAGATAGGTACGCTTCACACCCTGCCATTATTTGTCAGTTATACAGGCTTACTACTCATAGGAGTGTGGTGGCTCACGCTCGCCGGGATTTCTCCGATACAAGGCGTGTTTCAACACGTAGATGGTTGTTTTACTTGCTAATCTAATTATAACAAATCTTTGGATCAATTGCGTAAATGTTGAAGGCGGTTGAAACCGCTACCGAGTTCCTCCCCATGTCTAAAAGCCAGGGGCTTCCGTCTCGTTTTTCGGTGAAAACTCTAGTCCTGCTTAATCCTTGAGGAGTGAAGTCTTCACTAAAAACGAGATAATTCCGAAAAGACCTGGTTTTTTCCAACAATATGCTTTGAAGCCTGAAAAATATGGATTTCCACACTTTAATTTTCGATTAAGTAGCGCAAAATTCATTCGTATTCAGCAAAATTTCCCCATGATCGGGAATCCAAGCTAGCCACTTGTCCTCGGAGTGCTGACACAACAGCCGCGCTTCGTCAAAGCTGAATGCTGTTGGGGGATTGAACAATCTTACCCACAGGTTAGGAGCCAATTTTGGTGCAGGTACGGCGCAGCCGAATCTTTCCCGATCGCGATCGCTCGTGATGCCGGCTGGCGGTTGCCAAGTACGAATATCTGTTTGCAGTTGCATAATTACTCCTGTCTGTCGAGCTAAGAGTCTGCACTCCTTGCGGCGTTTTAACAACCCAGAGCTGCAGATAAATTTTGATTATGTAGTCTATGTTACTGAATTATCAGGGTGAACGTGCAGTTTGTTGCAAAAATTTACAATGGAGAGGGGAAAAGTGGCTCTAAGGTCGAAAGGTCGATCGGCTATTTGGGCTATCGACTACCATAGCCAACAACCTCTGATTTATAGCAACCATAGCCGCTTAGGATATTCTTAATTATTTTTGGCCTGTTCCTTCTTCCCTGTTCCTTCTTCCCTGTTCCTGATGACGTTGGACGGAAAGCTCGGAGAGACAGCACTAACAACGGAGGGCGGGCACTCTTGGCACCGCCCCTACTAACAACGGAGGGCGGGCACTCTTGGCACCGCCCCTACTAACAACGGAGGGCGGGCACTCTTGGCACCGCCCCTACCAACTAACAACTAACAACATGAACAAAACCCAAAAATCCCACTGGAAAACTCTAGATCGTTTTGTAGAAATCAACTCTCATTGGGTAAAGCTAATCGCCGAACATCTCGAAACTACCGAAGGAAAAATAGTAGAATATTGGCGAGTAGAAAGAGCAGATTCAGTTGTAATTTTGACTGTTCAAGCTGACAAATTGTTGTTTCCCTCACCAACGTATCGCCCCGGCGTGGCATCCGCAACCCTCGATTTTCCCGGCGGTCGCGTACCAGAAGCAGTAACGCCAGCAGCCGCAGTTCCAGCTATAATCAAAAAAGAACTAGGCGTGACAGAAAGTGCGATCGCCCGCATCCAACCAATTAACACCACAGGCTGGGCAATCAACAGTTCATTCTCCAATCAAAAACTCTACGGTTTTGTGGCAGAATTGCACCCCACAGCAACAGTAAACCCCGAACTTCTCGGCGCTGCATATCCTGTCACCCCAGACGGAATTCGCGACTTGCTCAAAAAACTAACTTGCCTCCAATGTCGAGCATTGTTGCTAGAATGGCAAAACCAAGACAATTTTAGATTTTAGATTTTAGATTTTGGATTGTCCCGCGACGCTAGCCAATTGACGATTTATTAAAACCAAAATCACCGAAACTAATCATGCATCTCAATAATGAAGTTGCTGTCGAATGCCTCGACGTTACATATCGCCTCAACCGCAGGCATTTAGTAGACAAACTCAATTTCAAAGTGCTGCAAGGAGAAGTTTTAGTATTGCTGGGACGCAGCGGTAGCGGCAAAACTACTACCATGAAATTGATTAACAATTTACTCGCCCCAACTAGCGGTGAAGTGCTCGTCATGGGAAAACCGACAACTGAATGGAACCCCATTCAACTGCGGCGAAAAATTGGCTATGTAATTCAAGAAATCGGTTTGTTTCCCCATTTTACCGTCGAGCAAAACGTCGGTTTAGTCCCGAAATTGGAAGGTTGGGAAGGCTCGCGCATTCAATCTCGCGTCCGCCAACTGTTAGAATTAGTCAACCTCGATCCGCAGCACTTCGCCAAACGCTATCCCCATCAGTTATCCGGCGGACAGCGGCAGCGAGTGGGCGTCGCCAGAGCGCTGGCGGCTGACCCTCCACTGCTGTTAATGGACGAACCGTTTGGCGCTTTAGACCCGATTACTCGCCTGGAATTGCAGCGGGAATTCGGTCAATTGCAGCAGCAACTGGGCAAAACTGTGATTTTTGTGACTCACGGCATTCAAGAAGCTTTTTTGTTAGCTTCTAAAATTGGTTTAATGCAGGATGGAAGGTTAGTTGAATTGGCATCCCCCGATGATTTTATGAAATCTCAGCATCCAGAAGCTCGCGCATTTATTGAGTGTTTGCAATTACGGGAGACTGGATAATACCGTTTTAGAGTTAGATTTGAGATTTTAGTATGGGCGGGGCGGGTTTTTGAAGCTGATGGTTGGGAATTAAATATCTTGGTGAACCCGCCCCTACGAGATATTTAATTATACCACAATTGCCAATTACCAAATGATAGAATTCTTGAATCGGTACGGTGTCGAGATAATTAACCGCGCGGTCGAACACTTATATTTAGTAAGTGTGGCAATTTTTATCGCGATTGTTGTGGGAATTCCCTTGGGAATTTTAGTCACGAGAAAACCAAAATTGAAACAGCCAATTTTGGGATTTGCTAATATTATGCAAACAATTCCCAGTTTAGCTTTGTTTGGTTTGCTAATTCCGGTGCCGGTATTGGGTGGAATTGGCGATCGCACGGCAATCATCGCCCTCACTCTCTATTCTTTACTGCCGATTATCCGCAACACTTATACCGGGATTGTCGGCGTCGATCCGGCGATTGTGGCAGCGGGAACGGGCATGGGAATGACGGATATGCAACTGTTGTGGCAAGTGGAAATTCCGCTGGCGCTGGGGGTAATTTTGGCGGGGGTGCGAGTTGCTGCGGTAATTGCGATCGGGCTAGCAACGATCGCTGCTGCAATTGGTGCCGGCGGCTTGGGCGTGTTTATTTTTCGCGGCGTTGCTACAGTCAACAATCAGTTACTTTTAGCTGGGGCAATTCCGTCAGCTTTAATGGCATTAGCTGCGGATTTTGGGCTGGGGTTAGTGGAAGGACGCCTCTCGAAAAGATCAGACGGCGGTTGAAACCGCGTCTACAAAAACGAAGTCTGCCTCCGCAGACTGAAGAAAATTATGTTTTACGTTATTTTCACCGCCCATTCTTCAACCCACGGAGGTGGGTTTTGTTTGTATAGACGCGGTTTCAACCGCCCGGTCTTCTGAAGAAAATTATGTTTTACGTTATTTTCACCGCCCATTCTTCAACCCGCGGAGGTGGGTTTTGTTTGTATCGACGCGGTTTCAACCGCCTGTTCTTCTTCAAGCTTCGGAGGATTTGCCATCAAACTGCGGATTTCATTAGAACGTTCAAGGTATTCTCGATCGCCCAAAACAGCTTCGCTTCCTTCCAGGGAAATAGGACTAGCCAAATCTATCCAAGAACGGCAACCGCCGTAGGCAGAAATGTAGGGAATTTCTACAGTTGCTGCTAACCGATAAGCCCGCAGCAATAAAATATAAATGGGCTGATTTTGTTTCCATTTTAGGCGGTCGCCGACAAATTTTTCATTCCAAATATGGTAAGGAAAAAGCGCCGCAATTGCCGGTTCCCAAGCAACCAAAAAAACATCGGTAATCTCAGCCCAACTGCTAATTTTAATAAATTCTGGATGCCAACCAGATTCTACCGTTTTTACCTGACTCGCAAAATCCGGCTTTAATAAATCAGGCTGTTGGTGTTCAAAAGTTGGATAAAGCAAAACCTGCTTATCACCAACATTAAACTGTCCTGCTTGCTCGCGAATGCCCCCCTTTCGCAACAGTACAATCGTTTTGCCCTCTTCCAAAGCATTAACCGCTACATTCCATTCTTTCAGCGCGCGAGTAGTTGATTTCATAGGATTTAGTTGGGTTTTAACCAAAGTAACAAAATCGGTAATTTACAGCAATTATAACAACTTTTTTCTGTTAAAATTAGATAGTTTGAGGGTAAATAGTAAAAATCAAAATTAGGGCTATAGCTATGGAAAAGCGACAATTGGGGACATCGGGAATTCAAATTTCCCCGATAATTATGGGGACTTGGCAAGCTGGGAAGCAGATGTGGGTGGGAATTGAGGATGCCGAAACTGTCAAAGCAATGCGCGCCGCTTTTGAGGCCGGTATTACCACCTTTGATACGGCTGAGGTTTACGGAGAAGGGCATTCGGAACAAATTATCGGCAAAGCGCTTTCAGATGTGCGATCGCAAGTAGTTTATGCTAGCAAAGTTTTTGCCAACCATCTCAAACCCGATTTGGTAGTCGAGGCGTGCGATCGATCGCTAAAAAACCTCAACACCGATTATATCGACCTTTACCAAATCCACTGGCCCGCCGGGACTTGGAATTCCGAATTAGTGCCCATTGCAGAAACAATGGACGCGCTGAACAAATTAAAGCAACAGGGGAAGATTCGGGCGATCGGCGTTTCCAACTTCTCCCGCGCCCAAATAGCAGAAGCCGCCCAATACGGACGCATCGACAGCTTGCAACCGCCCTATTCTCTGTTTTGGCGCTGGGTAGAAAAAGAGGCCATGTCCTACTGTGTAGAAAATAATATCTCAATCCTTGCCTACTCATCTCTAGCTCAAGGAATATTAACAGGTAAATTCGGGCCGGAACACAAATTTGAAGAAGGCGATCACCGCGCCAAAAGCAAGCTGTTTATCAAAGAAAATTACGCCAGAGTCCAAACAGCATTAAATCAACTCCGGCCAATTGCCGATTGCCACCAAACAAGCTTGGGCAATTTAGCATTAGCCTGGTTAATCGCCCAGCCACAAACCAACGCAATTGTTGGCGCGCGCAATGCCGAACAAGCCGCCGAAAATGCTAAAGCTGCTGAGGTAAACTTGAGTGACGGGGACTTAAAAGAAATTGACGCGATCGGGCGAACAGTCACCGATAGTTTAGATGACAATCCCGTCATGTGGAACTTCTAAAAGAGTTAACTTCCAAAGGTTCGTAGTGAGGACTTCAGTCCTTCTTTGCCCAACTCGTATATAAAGACTCAAGTCCTCACTACAAATAAATTTTATAGAGTCGGGCAAGAGGTATAATATTTAAAACTTTGGACAAGAAATCTAAAATCTAAAATCCAAAATCTAAAATCGAATGAGTTACTGCCTAAACCCCAACTGTTCAAAGCCCGAAAACCCGGATGCAGCCAAAATTTGCCGAAACTGCCGGTCAAAACTGCTGCTGCGCGACAGATATCGGGCCATAAAGGCGATCGGACAAGGCGGCTTTGGCAGAACATTCCTCGCCGTTGACGAAGACAAACCGTCAAAACCCCGCTGCGTCATCAAACAATTTTTACCCACAGAAACCCAACTCATCCCATCAGCCAGCAATCGCAACAGCAAAAAAGCAGCCCAACTTTTTGAACAAGAAGCAACGCGATTAGACGAATTGGGCAAACACCCTCAAATTCCCGAACTACTAGCCTATTCCACCCAAGATAACCGACAATATGTAGTACAAGAATTTATCGACGGACAAAATTTAGCACAAATCGTCGAACAAGAAGACACATTTACAGAAACTCAAATCAAAGACTTACTCAATAGCTTATTACCCGTCCTTCACTTCATCCATTCTCACAACGTCATTCACCGAGACATCAAACCCGGAAACATCATTCGCCGCGCCGACGACAAACAATTAGTTTTAGTAGACTTTGGCGCCGCTAAAATTGCCACAGGTACGGCATTACTCAAAACAGGAACCAGCATCGGCAGCCCCGAATACATCGCCCCCGAACAAGCCAGAGGTAAAGCATTTTTTACCAGCGATTTGTACAGTTTAGGCGTAACTTGCCTGTATTTGCTAACTCAAGTTTCCCCATTTGATTTGTTCGATCCCGGTGAAGATACCTGGATCTGGCGGCAGTATTTGGCGAAAAACCCAGTCAGCGAACAACTAGGTAAAACTTTAGACAAGATGATTGCAAATGCTACCAACCGTCGCTATCAAACGGCTGTTGAAGTATTAAAAGAAATTAATCCCCAATCTGCGATCGACCTCGCGATTCCTCAAAGAATTTCCCAGTTAGTTAAACCGAGTCAAACTTCCACCCAGTCGCAACAGCAAACAACTTATAACTGGCAATGTATTCACACCCTAACAGGTCACAAAAACTTAATTTACTCTGTTGCTTTCAGCCCCAACGGAGAAGTTGTAGCCAGCGGCAGCGATGACAAAACAATTAAACTGTGGCGAGTAGAAGACGGGCAAGAAATAGTGACTCTCGCAGGACACGCCAACTCAGTTTATACAGTAGCTTTCAGCCCCGACGGACAGATGCTGGCCAGCAGCAGCCACGACAAAACAATCAAACTTTGGCGGATGAAAGATGGCCAAGAAATCCGCAGCCTTATCGGCCACAGTAACTCAGTTTACGGCGCAGCTTTCAGCCCCGATGGAACTCTGATTGCGAGCAGCAGTTGGGACAGAACAATCAAGATTTGGCGAGTTAAAGACGGCCAAGAAATCCGCACGCTTGCGGGTCACATTAATTTAGTTTATTTTGTGGCTTTTAGCCCTGATGGAGAAACTCTTGCTAGCAGCAGTTGGGACAGAACAATCAAGATTTGGCGAGTCAAAGATGGGAAGCTAATTCGCACGCTGACAGGTCATACAGACTGCGTGCGCTGTCTAGCTTTCAGTCCAAATGGTGAATTTTTGGCTAGCGGCAGTCACGACAATACTATTAAAATTTGGTGGGTAAAAGATTGGCAAGAAGTTTTAACTATCAGAGGTCATTCCTGGTATGTTGATTCTATTGCTTTTAGTCCCGACGGCGAAATTCTGGCTAGCAGCAGCAATCAAACTATCAAGATTTGGCGAGTTAAAGACGGTCAGGAAATTGGCAATATTGCAGGTCATAATAACTCGGTTTATTCTGTTAATTTTAGCCCGGAAGGAGAGTTTTTGGCTAGCGGCAGCAGTGATAAAAGTATTAAAATTTGGCAGAATATGATGTTTGTTTGATTACCCTCAATCAAAATAATTTGTAGTCGTTGGGCGGGGGCAGGTTTATGATAATTTTCGGTATTAGGCAATTATTGTTGGTGAACCTGCCCCTACAGGAATTACAATCAATTCACCGGACACGATATGATTCAACCGTTCTCCCTTTCAATTTTGCGTCGAAACTCTCGAATTACTGTACTTGTATGGCGATCGCGCGACATTTGCCAGCATTCCTCCACAATTTCTGATACATTTAACTTGGGAAAATAACGGCTGATGGAACTTTCGACATAGCGATCGTTTTGCAAGTCGTAAATTCTGAGCTTATTTTTCTTAAACAGCCACACTTCCGGCACTTGATAAGGCAAGTAATCATCTACATCCGTGTAGCTAGTTACATCTACTTCAATTACTAGATCGGGTGGCGGTTCAACACCCCAAGCCATCCGATCTTTACCAAGAATTGCCGCGCAATTATCGATATAAAAACAATAATCTGGTTCAATTCCTCTTTCTTCCGGCAAATCCATCGTAATTGGTGTAAACGCTTCATAATCTCGCCCCAAGAAATCTAGCAGAACTATTGCCACAATTGCGATAATATGAGCTTGTTTTCCGTGTACGGGTAAAGGGGACATTAATAAAATCTCTCCCGGTCGATATTTGATGCGCGGAATTGAACGATCGCCCAATTGTTTTACAAGTGCTTGGTAATCCTGCCAACTACCGGGAAATTTTATCAGTGTTCCTGGTGGCAAATGAATCTTTTCTGGGGTGACGACTGCGAACATAAAACTTATACCTCCTGAGTGAATTATATGTGTTTCAACCCAGAGTCGCCACTGTTTCAGATAAAGGGTTTGAGACTACAAATAAACTCATTCTTTTCAATCTACCTGCTTCACCACCTCCAAGGCTAGTCCTAGCACCCCTGCAATTTGCTCATCCTTCAAGCCCAACTCCCGTAATTTACCAACCATTTCAGTTTTACCTTGATTTGTGCCGTCATGGTAGTCGGGAGTCGCAGGCTGACTTTTATCTGGCGTAGGAGTAGGTAGTTCTGAGCAACCATTGATATAATTAATTGTGTTGCTATCACCATCAATCAATATTATTACTATTATGTAAAGCAATCTTTATAATTGATTGCCGTTTGAGGACAGATTTAAGATTACCTTGATCAACTGATTCGCCAAAAACATCAGATAACATTTGCAAAAGCTCGTAACCTACATCCTTAGCATGACCCGCAGTACAACCGTAATTATCTGCAATATCAGAATACTTTTGTCGCTTCAGTATTCCCTCGATAATTTTACGCTGCAAGTCATTGAGATGTTTACCTCTCTTCACGCTGAGCACTTTCTCTACAAATTGCAAGATAGGGGCAGTGTCCATCATTAGGGATGTCGGAAAACTATAGTTAGTATACCAGACTTTATCCGTCTTTTTCCGCCTTGCACCCCAAGTTTAGAAATACCCGTCTTTTTCCGTCTTTTTTTCCCTTTTCAATTTTGGGCGATCGGTCTATAATGTGGAAAACGATAAAAATCAGCTTTGCTGAAAGAAGGGAGTGCACATCTAATCCCAATCTCCAACAGCGACCGATGGTGCTTTACTACGTTGCGAAGTGCGATCGTACTTCTAAATTATTATCTTATACGTTTTGGGCGATCGCCCGCAGGGATGAACAGCATTTCATCTGACAGTTTCAAGACTTCTTCTATGTCCATAGATTGGTCAGATAGGCAGGTTTTTCCGATCTTATCCGATTTTTCGGACATTTGAGCAAATTTTTCGGAAAAGTTCCGACTCAATATGACCCATAGTGTTAATTAGCGTTAGTTCGCGATTTAGAGAAAAATTATGTCGGCGTTCGATCAGCGTGGTCAAAAAGTAAACTATCAATACAATGCTGCGGGAGATATCAACTTTGCAAGTGTTCAAAATCAAGCAGACCTTGTTAACGAGCTAGAGAAGCTCAAGTCGGAAATAACAAAAGCTGGAAATGCTCAAGTTATTGATGTGGAGATTGTTACAGATGTTCAATATCAGATTCAGAAAGCTGTTGACCAATCCCAAAAGCCTGAACCAAACAAGAATGCCATTCTAGAACATCTCATTCAGGCTAAAGAAGTTATAAAAAATCTAGCTAAAGCAGGTGGAATTGTTACTGGAATTATGAAGGCTATTGAATTAGTTCAGCAATTGTTTTAGAAGATAAAAACTGTCATAGTGCATCAATTTGTAGCAGCCAGAAAAACTCTCTAATAGCTAGTTATTGCAAATTTATTACAGATTTTAATCAGCAAAATCAAAATGTCATTAATCAAGTCAATCAAGTAATTGCTCAACAAATTATTAACAATAATAACAATAACTATAGCTATATTACTCACGATGATTTAGTCGAAAAACTTGTAGAAAAAATTGCCGATCTGCTTCCTCATAACGCCGATCCACAAGTTAAGAAATCTCTGATACTTCAAGTAGTTATTGAATGTGCAAACAGCGGACGCTTGCCACTTTCATCTGAAGAGTCATTGTTAATACTTCGTAAGCTAAGTGAACTGAGCTTACAGGAATTCAATAGACTGCTATCTTCTGACAAGAAGTACAAAAAACTGAAAAATTGTCTTGGTTGGTTTATCCTTGGTGGAACTGGTGTTGGTGGTTTTGCTGGAGTTGGGGTCACAGCAGCGCACTACGAGAAAGTCATTGAGGATCTGAAATCCAATGACGATTTATATAAACCTGTAGGTCGAGAACCCTATCCACCTCGTTTCCCAACCGAGCCAGATGACCCAAAACGATCTCCCAAAAATCGAGAGCCCTATCCACCTAGTTCAAATCCAACTAAGCCAGAGAACTTAGGACAATCTCTCAGAAAAGGTTCTAGACTTGGTGACGATTTCCTTTCTAAACCATCTCCTCCTCCTGGTGGTGGAGGTGGCGGTGGTAGCTTTCCAAGTCAGCCTCCCCCTCAAGTTAATGACCATGTAATTGACCGAAACATTGAGGCAGGGGTTAGTAATGTTGTGGACTTAGGTAACACCTTTGGCGGAGGACTGCCAGAACCTCAAGCAGGTGGTTCTGGTGGAGGTGCTGATTGTGGTGACTATCCTGACTGTGGCGATTGTGGAGGAGGCGATTGTGGAGGATGTGAACCTGATTGCGATTGCTTCATTGCCACTGCTGTTTATGGCAGCTATGATGCACCACAGGTAGTTAGTTTAAGGCGTTTTAGAGACGAAAAACTGATGTCATACTCAATAGGGCGATTGTTTATTGCAGCATATTATCAACTGTCTCCGCCTTTAGCTCAATGGCTTAAAAATCATCCATATTTTGCGAAACAAGTACGTCAAATTTTGGATCAATTAGTCGCTTATTTATAAAACAACTGATACTTTCTTTATGTCTATAAAGTTGCTATACCAAAAGTTTTTATCAGCCAAACTCTATTATCGATATCAAAAGCAGGGTTCTGCTCACACAAAGGCAAAGCGTAAAGGTATTCTCACAAGATTTCTGCGGTTAGTTGCGCCACTGGTGCGCTTCCTAAACAAATTAGGCTTGCGATTCTTAATTGATTGCGTTGCTATTCAAGCAATTCAGATGTATCAAAAACATCTATCGCCTCACAAAGGCTTTTCCTGTGCCTACAGCAGACTTCACGGTGCTGAGTCTTGCTCAGAATACTTCCGGAACAAAGTCAGAACTTACGGCTTATCAAAAGCAATTCCCCTATTTGAGCAACGACTGAGAGATTGTAAACTTGCTAACGCAACATTAAAGGCGCAATATCAGAGTAGAAATTTACGTATCGGCTCAATAAGTAGGGGAAGGAGTTATTCTAGTTGCCAAGACAAACCCAAGGGATGAAGAGAAGATTTTTCGCGAATAATAGTGGAGAGAAAGGGAATAATTCCAAGTTGAGAAATTCGGTCACGGACATAATCGAAAAAACAGATTCCCAACTGACGAGTAGTAGCAACAAGAGACATAAAAGTATCCCAAGCCTGAGTACCCTCAATCGTCTGAGTTGCATAGCTAATATTACGTCGCTGCACCATAGTTCTGGCAGCTAACTCAGCCGGATTGTTGTGCAGAGGTAATTCAGGGTGCTCTAAAACCCTGAGCAACTCTGATACTTTTGCAGCAGTTAATTGTTGGAGGAACGCAAACAATTAACTGCTGCTTGGAGTTTCAAAAAGCCGCCGAAATTTAGACCTTAAAGACAGTGCAGCTTCGGGAATCGAAGCATCTTTATAAGCTAATAATTCCCGATAATAATTCCAAAAATCTTCGATAAAATTCCCTAAAATTACTTGATGGCAAGCGAATACTGGGCTTAACTTTTTGTAATGTCTTCCCTTATGCACCCAACATAAAGCTCTATCAGCAGTGATTAACTTGAATTGGGGAGCATCATCACAACAAAGAGTTTGTACGACTGGGTAATCAGTTTGCTGATGATAGAAAGCAATAGCTGCTGCTTCCCTAATCCGGGTCAGTTGTTGAGCACCCAGTTTGGGTAGATAATTATTCAGTAGGTGATTAAACTGTGACTCACTCAACACGGTTTCTTGAGGTAATAGCTTGAGAACATTCTGCCATTTAATCGGGATTTTGAAGTCCCCAATTAGTGAGAATGTGAGTGGATTCAGCATAAATTCTAGTTCTCGTCCGGGCTGTAATCCTTTGAGTACGGTCAGTCTATCTTTATTAGCTGTTGTAAAGTATACTGTATATAAAGGGTTGCAGATGATATTGGTGGTATGGTTGACTCCACCTACACGCGCACCTGTTTGGTCGAAGTGTTGCCTGCAGACTACTCGCTAGTCCTGAATCATAAACTTCTTTTTTCTCGGTTTCAAAACCGGAGTGGTTTTTGATTAACAGGTTGGATAAATAGCCTGCTGAAATGGAAATACCTAAATCTGCTAAAAATTCTAGTAGTTTGCCGCATCGTCATATTGCCCCCATAGTACAAACTGATTATTAAGGCTTTGATTTCTGGTCCAAATTCTCCTTCGTAACCTAATGGTAATTCTGCTACATAAGTTGGCGTTGGTGAATTAGGGTATGATGATTTGAGAGTGCGAGCGCCAAAAAATAACACTTCACAAAACGCAGAGCTTATGCAATGTCCTGAATATCAGTCAACTCATGTTAATAAAAATGGTCAAAAAAAAGGTAAACAGAATTATATTTGTGTCGGTTGTGGCAGACAATTTATAGAGGGCTATCAACTTCATAAAGGTTATTCTGAAGATGTGAAACGT
>NZ_JBARVX010000012.1:0-4893 GCF_049646505.1 Microcoleus sp. | reverse complement strand
GTTCAGGTGATTGAATATTAGCGGAAATCGTATTTAGAGAAGGGGTATTTAATTGCAATGGCTCCAATTCTGGCAAAATATCTTCCCAGCTTTTGTTGGGATAACTTGCCAGAATAATGTGAACCATGATTTGATTCATGACTACTTGTTGGGCGATCGCCACATCGAGATATTTTTCGCTTTGTTGCTGAATCGCTTGCAGCGTTTCGGTTGCAGGTTTATCAGAATCTTCCCTCAATTTTGCTTCGTAAAACTCGCGCGCCGCATATCCCAGCGTGTACAGCATCGTAGCATTTGTACTCGCACCAATCATCGCACCAGCCAGCGGTACGTTGCGTACAAAACCCAAACCTGCTTTCATGGCGTTGCTACCGCCGAGCGCTAACCCAAAAATTGCCAAAACCTCGCCTTTTCGGGCTGGAGCTTGCAAATCCATCCCGTAAGCGGCAGCAATTTCATAAACCATTTCGGTTTGAATCGCATTAGTCGCGACTAAATCGATCGCCAAAAGAGCTGCTGCGACACCGGGTAAAATGCTGCTAGCAACTCCGACACCACCGGCTTGGATGGCTTTTTTCACCATAATGCGATGGGCAATTTCGCTGGGAGTTTCGTTGGGATACTGTTGTTGGATTTGCTTGACTTCAGCTTCAGCTTTAGTGAAATCTAAGCCAGAGTTTGCTCCAGTCAACCAATCAAGCCTGAGCACACCTGCAATTTGTTTGAGAAAAGGAAGATTGCTGACATAAGTCACAGCTTCTCCGGTTTCCTTGGTTGCTTTTCCAATCAATCGATAGGTTTGTTTAGCAGTAGCTTCTCCCGCATCAACTGCTTTGTCAATAACTGCTTTGCCTGCATCCAGTGCTGACTCTGTTGTCTCACCAATGAAATTTGACAAACTAGACTTTTGCTGTGAATTAGTTTCTTCTTCTGGGTTCGATCGGTCTTTCATCACTGTTTTTTCAATTAACGACAATATGCCAGGTTTTCAGATTGGACGTAGCCTTTCAGGGGTACTGTAATGGGTACCCAACCATCGCTTCCTAAACTTTCAATCGTCACTCTGCGTCCATTCGCAACGAAACCAGCCGTTTCCCCATCAGTCGAAGGTGTTTGACGCACGTTAATTCCTCTGAGGGCTGCAACTAAGCGGCAGTCAGTAGGAGGCGGAGAATTTGCCGCTTTACACTCTCCGAGAAAACCACCGTATACGTAGCCTTTTAGCGGTGCTGTAATTGGTACCCAGCCATTCTCGCCCAGACTTTGAATCGTCACGTTTCTGCCGGAGCCGATAATACCGATCGCTTGGCTGTCGGTTGTCGGTTCTTGCCGCACATTAAGACCGTTACCGGCAACAACCAGGCGACAGCTATCGGGTATTTGTGCTAGTAGAGATTCACCTTGATTTTGAACTTCAACTTTGTATGGAGTTGGATTTTTGTTAGCTGCGAAAGAGGGAGCAACTAAAGCTGTTGCCGTCACCAATAACGCACTTGTTAAAGATGTATATTTTTGCCACATTTCCTGTTTTTTCATTACTTCGTCTCCTTTTAATCATGTCAACAGCTTATCTAAAATTTTTATCTCTACCGTCTGCTCCAAGAATGAATGAAGCATCATCCCAAGGGCATAAAATAATCAGACTTGCTGCTGTGCTTGTCTGATTTGCAGTATCACCGCCAATCAAGCATAAACGCGAGGTTTGCGAGCGCCAACAGCAGCACCAATCATTGCCGATGCCAAACTCAGTAAAGAGCCGAGTAGAAATGACCAAGTAGCTTTAGCTGTATTGGTAGCAATGTCGCGAACTTGATTTGGGTCTACATTCGGTATATTAACACCTCCCTGTTGCTGTACTCGATCGGCAATTTCTCCAGCATTAGCCGCAACAGCATCAACAGCACCAGATATCCCGCTTGCTAACAGCCAAGAACTGAGTGCTAATGTAGTTCCCCAAAGAATTGCTGCATTCAAAATAGCTGTTTTCTTAGTCATTGGGCCGCAGCTTTGAGCCATTACCCAACCGCCCAAAAATAGGGAAACCAGCAAACTAACGATCGACCAAATTCCCACCGCCAGACTAACAGAGCCTGCATCAGCACCCGTTGCACCCGCGCTCAACCCGATCGCGGCTCCCAAAGCGCTTAACAAAAGTTGACCGGTCAGGGCGATCGCAATTCCTGCAAAAATAGGCCCCCACCGGACTCGATCGTGGTAATTCACCGCCGTATTGACAACTGTCGGCTCAGCAACTTCACTGCTCAGTGGTTCTGGATTGTATGTCATAAAAAATTAATCCTTCTCGTTGAAAATTTATTTTACGTCAAATTTATAATTAGCATATCTACCCTTAGTTATAGCATTACCGATTTTTTTATTACTACACAATCTTTCATAAGTAGGAGGTACCGAAAGCAATTTCTCGCTAAAATACACCTAACATAGTGAGTAGAATTGAAATGTTACTTTACAAAATAGAAGATTTTAATCCCAGCTACCGCGAAGTAGCGTTTGATGGTGAAGATATCAAAGGGTTCGATGTCTGTGCAGGAAATACAGATGAAAAAATTGGCACGCTCGATACCGTGCTAGTTGATGAAACAGGGCGTTTCCGATATTTTGTCGTTGACACAGGTGTGTGGATTTTTGGCAAAAAAGTATTAGTTCCCATCGGTCTTTGTCGGATAGATTTTAATACCGGGCGCGTCTACGCCAGAAGTTTGCAGAAACAGCAAGTCGAAAACCTAGCCAGATATGAAAACGGGATGGTCGTTGATTACGATTACGAAGAACAAGTGCGGAGAGTTTATCGCACTCCAACCGTCGGAGCATCTGCACCTGTAGAAGCGTCATTGCCTTTAGAAGCATCGCGAATTGTCACCGCATCCGCTCCAGTTTCTGTGCCGGCTCCTTACAGTTACGAGCAAGAGCCTGAACTGTACCAAATGAACGAGCAAGACCATCAAAAAATCCGACTTTACGAAGAACGATTGATTGCAGACAAAACCCGCCAAAAAACTGGCGAAGTAATAATTAACAAGCGAGTAGAAACTGAAACAGCAAAAGTTTCGGTTCCTGTAGCAAAAGAGCGTGCTGTAATTGAACACGTAACTCCCGAAAATGCAGGCACTCCAGTGAGTGCAGAGGCTGCCTTCGGACAACAAGAGACGGTGCATATGGAACTCCACGAAGAAACTGCCGATATCAAAAAGCAAGCTTTCCTGCGCGAGGAAGTTAAGATCAGGAAAGAAGTTGAAAAGGATACTGTTGAGTCAACAGAAACGCTGCGGCGCGAGAAATTAGATTTGTCGGCAGAAGACTGTTAGAGTGCCGATAAATTGAACGGTGGTTTGTGGCTCGGCTTTCGCCCCGACATTAGTGCTGAATCGAAATTACCAGCCCCACAAATCACTGTAATTGTCAAACAACAAGAGGATGTTTTATGATATGCAATCGCTGGCATTTACCGCTAGTCAAGGGTTCGTTTTTAGCTTTGCTCGTTAGTGTGAGCGGCGCTGGTTTTGTGCTAAATTCCCAGCAAGCTGCTGCTCAACAACAAGCCAAATCGACATTTCCTGATGTACCGCAAAATTACTGGGCGCGTCCGTTTATTAAATCCCTAGCTGAAAAAGACATTGTTACGGGATATCCCAACGGAATGTTTAAACCCAAACAAAATGTCGATCGCGACGAGTTTGCAGCGATGATTCGCCAAGCTTTTGACAAAGCAAAAATTAGAAATATACCCACTGGAAGTTCCTTTAAGGATGTGCCGCAAGGCAATTGGGCAGCACCTCCGATTGAAGAAGCTTATGAAACGGGATTTATGAAAGAATTTCCGGGAAACGAGTTTCGTCCAAAGCAGCCAATGACTAAGGCACAAGCATTAGTTGCCTTAATGAAAGGTTTAGACTTGAATTACGATCGCCCTGTAGCAGCCAGTCAAGGCGCTGCACCTGTACCAGCGAGTCAAGCCGCCGCATCTGCAGCACCTGCAAATCAACGTCGAAGAACTACTAGGAATCGTTTGGTATTTCCCTTAGCAGCAACTGTTTTAATGCAGCCGCTATTGCCTGTAATACCAACAAAACAGCAGCCGCAACCCAAACCTGCTAAAACTGTTCCGGCAACGACGACCAAAAGTCCCGTTGCAACTTCTAAGATTTCGGCATTAAAGTTTCTTAAATCATACTATAAGGATGCCGATCGGATTCCTAAAGATTCGGTTGATGCAGTAGCAGCAGCGACACAGGCAAAGATAGTGGTCAATTATCCAGATGCGAGAGTTCTAAATCCGAACGAGTTGCTCAGTCGGGGAAGTGCTACCGCGCTAATTCATCAAGCTTTGGTCAATCAAAAGCAGATCGAACCGCTTTCGGACAAGAATGCTGTTAAGTACATTCCTAAGAGTCCGCGTCCCTAGTTTTGCCATCAAAAAAAGCTGTTTCTACAGCTTTAGTTAGCGGGCTTTAAGCTAATTTAAAGCCCGTACAACTTCCCCACTGTTGCCGTACAGATTCTACAGCTAATTGCTGTTTTTTTTTGCCATAATTGATAATTAAGTTGCCTGAATTTTAGGTAATTGTTTTTTTTACAAAACACTGACAAACATACCAATAATAAAATGCTATAGCGGTTCTCAAGAAAGTCAGGTATGCCCTATTCCATATTCCCTATTCCATATTCCCGACAGCACCTCATCTTTCTGAGAAATGATGTATAGCAGTCCTTGCAGGAGTCGTAAAGTTTTTTACCCCACCCCAACCCTCCCCTTATTAAGGGGAGGGAGTAAGAAATTCACAAATGATTTAGGATTGCCATAATGTCAACTAACAACTAACAACTAACAACTAACAACTAACAACTAACAACTAACAACTAACAACTAACAAC
>NZ_JBARVX010000011.1:0-30434 GCF_049646505.1 Microcoleus sp. | reverse complement strand
AAATGTTAGCAACTCGAAAAAACCTATGTCGTTTGATACAACCGACATCTTGTACCATTGTCAGCAACAGGCAAGATGCCTGTTCCACAAAAGATAAATTTTCTCGCTTCACAGGCATCTTGCCTGTTCATAAAAGGCTAATTGAAAATGGTGCAATATCTCAGATACAACCAACTATTATTTTATCTAAAAACTGTGGCATAAATAAGTGGTTAACTTTTGTAGAGCGAAGCCGTAGCCCCGTACCGATAGCCCCCTTGAAAATCAATTTTTTTGCGGTTTTATGCCAAAAAATCGATATTGAAGCATACCCGTTTCTGTCTGGTGGCGGAGTGTGAAAACATCAGTGATTACTCTAACTCTGCTACATCCTATCCAGTCAGTCCCCGTTCAGAGGTGGTGTTTTGAATCCGCATCCGTGGTTCGGATCGGTCGATCGAACGACAATGATGTAATTATTTACAGCGCTGTGGTTTCCCGCCACCACGTAGAGCTGTGGAATCACGCCAATGGCTGGGAAATTATTAATTTTGGTGCTAACGGTACTTATGTAGATGATAAACCGATCGCTCAGGTGTCAGTCGCCGACGGGATGACGATTCGCTTGGGCAATTCCGGGCCAAAAATCCGGATTTCCGTAGGCGCTACTTTGGAACCGAATGCAATTACCAGCCAGCCACAGCCCCAATTTATCGCCCGAGAGGACGAATCAAAAGAGAAATCGACGGCTTGGCCTCTCGGTGTAGGAATCATTGAAGACGATGAAGAGGGAGCCCAGACTCACATCGATCTTGACTGATCTGCCGCTATCTAGCGGACAAAATCAAACAAAGCTCAGGGTGCACTATTCCATCGTCAAACTAATATCTCGGCAATTAAGCTGATTTTTGCCCGAATATGCCGCTCAATTAATTAACAGCTTCTGCTACATAAGATTGATGAAACTTGCCTAAAACAGCAGGGCGAAATTGTAACACGATCGAGCCTAACCTGAGTGTCTTACCATCAACGAACGTTCTTTCTGATTGAGTTTTAATTCGAGTTTGATGGCGTACACGAGCGCGAAGAACCAGATTAACAGTAAAAGTATGAGTAGATTTTAAATTTTACCAAGGAAGATGGCGAATTGCGATCTTTAAAAATGCACGCTTGATTGAGTGCGCGAGTAGATAGTCGGTAATGTCCGCAATGTCGTTCAATCTCAATTAAACCGCCATTTAGTAGCATCTATAGTACAAAATCACCCTTCTAAAGATAAGATTTGGGGGATATCGGTCGATATTACATCTATTTCGCTGTTTGCCCACTGGCGGTAATCTAAGAGCAACTGGTACATCAACCGCTGTTTGACGCTCAGCAGCACGCTCTTGAGCAAACCGTTGCCCGTTGCTTCTAAAATCGGTTTGGGTGTCAGCCAAAACGGCGGCGGTAATTCTACTTGTACTTCCAAATCGGCTTTTCCCTTTAAGTACGTTAGCCCGCTACTTTGGTGGGCGGCAAGCTGTCCTTTAAGATTGAGAGCAAAGCGATCGTTTATATAACCCACGCCGCGAATTTCGCAAGCGACGGACTCCAAATTGATTGTGCCGTCTGACTCCGCCCACACCCTCATGTCTACTGTGGGTTGAATGCTCAGCATCATAAATTGTAACGGCCGCATTTTGAGGCGGAAACAGTCGTCGCTTAACTGCTGCGTGCGAGTGCGATCGACTAAGGCGTTCACCAGTCGCCTCGGTTGGCGCAGATAATGTTGAATGGGAACCCGTTCATCTGGTACGGCGATCTCAACGGATTGCGAAGAATTAAAGCGGATGTACATGAGAAGATATCAACATATAGGATTCGTAAGCATATCTTAATAAACTATAACCTTTTTCAGGTGACACAAGTCTCGCATTAGCTCGCGCACTTCCCCAATGTCATCCGAGAAATCACGGATCGAAGCTTTCGGGAATCAGGCTAGTTTTTCGATCGGACAGCAGGTGCGATCGAAGTAAAGCAACACAGTTGTAACGTAAAATTGCCGATAATTATGAAAATTTCGTTAGCGAAGCCCTCAAAGAGGATCGCACATCTGGGCCCTATAGGTACTAATACAGAAACAGCCGCTCTAGCTTACGTCAATTGCTTGAGTCTGGAAACAAACTTTGAATACACCCTGTGTCCTTATTCCACCATTGCTCAAGCACTAGAGGCATCTGCCTCTGGGCTGGTTGACTTTTCTATTGTGCCGGTGGAAAATTCCATAGAAGGCAGCGTGACTGTCACCCTAGATACGCTGTGGCGACTCGATGGGCTCGGCATTGAACACGCATTGGTTTTGCCGATTTTCCACGCGCTGCTGTCAAACGCTCAAAGTTTTAACGAGATTCAAAAAGTTTACTCTCATCCGCAAGCGCTAGCTCAGTGTCAGTTGTGGTTGAGCCAGTTTATCCCTGGGGCTGAGTTGATTCCGGCGAATTCAACCACCGAAGCCTTGCAGTACCTGGAAGATAGAAGTATAGCGGCAATCTCTGCCCCCAGAGCTGCCGAACTCTACAAATTGCCCGTGCTAGCGAGCCCGATTAATGATTATCCCGACAATTACACTCGATTTTGGGTACTGGGCAGGAATGGCCGAAAACTGGGAAACGCCGCCAAATCCTGCGATTCATCAATTACATCCGCTATCAAATCAGCAGCTGACTCGCACCCGGATGCAGCGCCTGTCAATTGCACTCACACGTCACTAGCTTTTAGCGTACCTGCTAACAGGCCGGGATCGCTGGTAAAGCCTTTACAAGTATTTGCCAGTCGCGGTATTAATTTAAGTCGCATTGAATCTCGACCGACAAAGAGATCCCTGGGAGAATACATTTTCTTTATGGACGTTGAAGCGGATGCTTGTTCTACTTTAGTGCGATCGGCACTAGAAGAGTTGAAAAACCACACGGAAACTTTAAAAATCTTCGGCAGCTACACTGTACTGTCAGTAGTATAATTTGAAGTACAAGTTAAGAGGCTAGCGAGATGGATGCTGATGAACTGTTGAAGCGATATGCAGCCGGAGAAAGAGATTTTCACGAAACCAGCTTGAAAGAGGCTTCTTTGCGTGAAGCTTTCCTGATTCATATTAATCTAGCCTGTGCCAATTTGAAAGAAATCAATTTAGCTTTGGCAGACCTAAGTTGGGCAAACTTAATGGGTGCAAACCTTGAGAATGCTTGTCTGCTAATGGCAAATCTAAATGGGGCAGATTTTAGTAAAGCAAATCTCAGTCAAGCCAAATTAACAGGGGCAGATTTGATAGACGCAAACCTGAATAATGCCAACTTGGGCTACACCAAAATGATTGGTGTCAAATTGATGGGGGCAAACTTATCTGAGGCTAACTTGATGGAAGCTAACCTCATAGAAGCTTGCTTGGACGAGGCCAACCTGGAAAACACGAATCTCAGCGAGGTAAAACTGCGGGGCGCGAGTCTGAGGAAAGCCAACTTGCGCGGTGCATTTTTGTGCGAAAGTAACCTTCAGGGTGCGGATTTGAGAGAAGCTGACTTGCGCGGTGCTAATTTTAGCGGTGCCTTTTTATGCGGGGCTAACATAGAGGGTGCTCAGCGCGATGATGCAACAAATTTGAGCGGGGCGATTCATTTTTGCATCAGACAAGCCTGAAGTCTGGCAATATTTACGCCCAAAATCAAAGAATTAAGGACTAAAAAATATAGTATTCATTTGGCTGAAAGTAGAGTTAATTTGCTCCTGTACCTTAGCAAAATGAAGCTGCATTTTGAGAATCTCTTTTTTAGAATTAGCTTCAGTAATTTTACTTTCCAAAGCTAGCAAGTTGCGGTTGAGAGTTTCTACTCGCACAGTTTGGTCGTCTAAGTTGATTTTTAGTTCTGCCACCTGATCCAACTCGATCTGCTTGCGAACCCAGGCGTGGCGAACCAAGTTTTCATCTCCTTTCTGAAGTGCGATCGAAGCTCGCTGCTGCCACTGATTGGCTTGAGATTCAGCTTGATTGTACTGCCACTGAATCCGCAGTTGGGCGGAAATTGCGCTGCCGACAGCCTGACGCAGTTCTTTGAGGGGTTCTTGCATTTCTGAGAGTAATAAATCCCAAAGATTCATCAGTTCTCGGGTAAATTGTTCCCGTTCTACAGAGGCTACTAATGCTTCTAACAGCAACAAGTTTGGCTGCATTTGCAGGAGGATTGTCTCAAATATTAACTGTGCTTCTGACAACTGCCGATCGCTAGTTTTTTCTGAGACTGCACTGGGTGAGTTGTTTAATATTTTTTGAGTTTTGTCTGCCCCTGTTTCTGAGTCTAAACTTGCAGGTACAAAGGCTTGTAATTTTTCGATCGCGATCGCGCTTAGCCTCTCTCGAACTAAACTGCAGGCCGCCCGCTGCACGGGGCCTGTTTCGGTTTGACAAATCTCGATCGCTATTTTTAAGCCTGCATCGCCGTAATTTAAAGTTTCTTTCAGCGCAGCAATGCGATGTTCGCTGACAGAACTAGACAGCCGGTGTTTGACTCCTGCTAGTCCGCCTAGCACGACACCGCCCACAGGAGGGGGCAGTTGACCGCCTCTAACTGCATCGTATGGTTTCGGTTGGTCGAGATTTTCTAACACAAGCATTTAATTCTGTAAAGAACCTATCCGAACTTGTTTGAAGTTGCCGGTTAAACTGATACCTGTTTAAAAAAAAATCGAACTCGGCAGCCCGCGATCTAAACTTTTAGTCGATCGTTCATTCCCACTTCTGGAATCAAAAATTTAAAATATTAAATAGTATGGTCTCTGTGTTATTTGGGCTTCTCTGCAGGCAAAACCGACCGTGTTGTTTGCCTGCCCAAATTCGCTACTTTAGCGTATCTTTCAGTACAGTCCTCGCTGCTAAGTGATTGCGAGTAGAAGTCAAAATTTCGGTTTCGCGTTCCAATCTCGCAGCAGTATCTTGCAGTTCTAAAAGAGTTTGCTGTTCTGTCGCTGCGCCGTAAAGGTAGCTGGCTACCCAGTAGGACAATTCTGTGGGCAAACTGGGAATGTCTTCGGGTAGGTCGATCGGCTGATCCATCAATTTGCTGGAGAGGCGAACTACATCTTTGAGCAGTTGTTCGACATCTTTGCCCAAAGATCGGAGGTCTTTTTGGGGCGGTTCGTCTTCAATCCATTCTACTAAACCGACTAAATAGGGTTTTTCCCGAACGGCGTCGAGCACTCGGAAGCGCTGCTGTCCGAGAGTCATGATTTTCATGCGATCGTCCGGGAGGCGCTGGCAGTGAATTACTTCGGCGCAACAGCCAACGGCTGAGACTTTGTTTTGGTTGGGGTCCCACATGAGTACACCGAAACGGCGATCGCCATCCAGAATTGTATTCATCATAATTCGATAGCGAAACTCGAAGATTTGCAGCGGCAGGGGTCTACCCGGAAATAGAACCACTTCCGGCAACGGAAATAAGGGGAGTTCGCGAACTGCGGAGGAGGATGAGGATGCCATTGTCGCTCAAAGGTGACGTTACTTGGGATTATTTTTATTACTTTAACTGATTTGAGGAATTCCGGGGCGGGGAACAGGGGCGATCGGGCTTTTGCACGGGCTCCGGGCTCGACGGCGGGCGATCGTCAATTGTCCCAGCCACCCCTGCCAGCTCAAACAAGCCGTCATGCTTTCAAAATGATAAAGATTATGTTTTTGTTGAATAAACAACATAAAAAGCTATGATAGCCACTTTAAAATGATTTTTTTGAGCGTTCCCACACAGTGCAGATTTTAGATTAATTATACAGATTTATTGAGAAACTAATGACTAATGACTAATGACTACTGACTACTGACTACTGACTACTGACTACTGACGGCAGGACGGCAGGAGGGCGGGCCCGCACCATCCACCGCCCCTACTGACTAATGACTAATGACTACTGACTAATGACTACTGACTAATGACTACTGACTAATGACTGCTGTCGATCGCACTTTCAGCAAAAAGAAGGAACAATGTATTTTTCCATTGTTCCTTCTTTGGTTATTTCCGAAACTGTCAATCTACAGCTTGACTTCGATATCTACGCCTGCTGGCAAATCCAGTTTCATTAAAGCGTCAATTGTTTTGGCAGAAGGCTGGTGAATGTCGATAATGCGGCGGTGCGTGCGGGTTTCAAAGTGTTCGCGAGAATCTTTGTCTACGTGGGGCGATCGCAGCAAGCAATAAATCCGCCGTTTTGTCGGTAGGGGAATCGGGCCGATCGCAGTGGCGGCTGTCCGATTTGCTGTATCTACAATCTTTTCGCAGGATGCGTCTAGAATTCGGCGATCGAAAGCTTTGAGGCGAATGCGGATTTTTTGCTGTGGAATTGTTGCCATTTTTGTTTCTTGAATTTTCGAGGTTCAGTTTATTTTTTGTTATTTGTTATTTGTTATTTGTTATTTGTTATTTGTTATTTGTTATTTGTTACTTATTCTTTGTTATCGAATATTCTATCGATAACTATTAACCAATAACTATTAACCAATAACTATTAACCAATAACTACTAACCAATAACTGCTAACTACTCACTAAAGAGCAGAAAAGCCTATTGAGATTTGGGGGCTTTTCTGCTACTTAGGTTATTAGCGGATACCTACTTGAGGATTTTGGAAACAACGCCGGCGCCGACGGTGCGGCCGCCTTCGCGGATGGCGAAGCGCATTCCTTGTTCGATCGCGATCGGGTGAATCAGATCGACAGTCATTTTGATCCGGTCACCCGGCATCACCATTTCAGCTTCCGAACCGTCATCAGCAGTGAACTGCATGATTGTACCGGTTACGTCAGTTGTGCGGACGTAGAATTGAGGGCGGTAGCCAGAGAAAAAGGGCGTGTGACGGCCGCCTTCTTCTTTCTTCAAGATGTACACTTCAGATTCAAACTGAGTGTGAGGACTGATGGATTTTGGCTTAGCAATTACCATGCCTCTTTCAATATCAGCCTTCAAAATACCCCGGAGGAGTAGACCCACGTTGTCGCCGGCCATCCCTTCATCCAAGGACTTGGTGAACATTTCCACACCAGTCACGGTAGTGCTGCGAGTGTCCTTAAGACCAATGATTTCGACTGTTTCGCCGACTTTAACTCTGCCGCGCTCGATCCGACCTGTCGCCACAGTACCCCGACCAGTAATCGAGAATACGTCTTCAACTGCCATCAAGAAAGGCTTGTCAATTTCGCGTTCTGGAGTAGGGATGTAAGTATCTACTTCTTCCATCAGCTTGTAAATCTTGTCAACCCACTCATTCTCGCCCTTGACTGTCTTGGGATTAGCCAGCATCGCTTCGAGAGCTTTCAATCCCGAACCTGTCACGATGGGGATGTCATCGCCAGGAAAATCGTAAGAGCTCAATAGTTCGCGAACTTCCAGTTCTACCAATTCCAACAGTTCAGCGTCATCCACCATGTCTTCCTTGTTCAAGAAAACAACCAGGCTGGGAACGCCAACTTGCTTGGCTAGCAGGATGTGTTCGCGAGTTTGAGGCATGGGGCCGTCTGCTGCTGACACTACGAGGATGCCGCCGTCCATTTGAGCCGCACCGGTGATCATGTTTTTCACATAGTCAGCGTGTCCCGGACAATCTACGTGAGCGTAGTGCCGACCTGTGGTTTCGTATTCCACGTGAGCGGTATTGATCGTAATACCCCGTGCTTTTTCTTCGGGTGCAGCGTCGATGTCGGCGTAGTTCTTAGCCTTTGCTTGACCCAGTGCAGATAGAGTCATCGTAATCGCGGCGGTCAAAGTTGTTTTGCCGTGGTCAACGTGACCGATCGTGCCGATGTTTACGTGGGGTTTGTTCCGTTCAAATTTTGCGCGTGCCATTCTCGATCTGTTCCTTGTTTTTTTTAGCGATTTTAGACTTGAGATTTTAGGTTTTAGATTTTGGATTCAATCCAAAATCCAAAATCTAAAACCTAAAATCATTAGTTCCCTTTGTTTCTCGCGATAATGGCTTCAGCCACATTTCGCGGCACTTCTTCGTAATGGCTGAATTCCATTGTGAAGATGCCTCGACCTTGGGTTTTCGAGCGGATGTCGGTAGCGTAACCAAACATTTCTGCTAGTGGAACCTTGACAGAAACTTTGGCAGTTCCCCGATCCGTCTCTTGACCTTCGATCTGACCCCGACGCGAGTTGAGGTCTCCGATGACGTTCCCGATGTAATCTTCGGGAACTTCGACCTCTACCTTCATCATAGGCTCTAGCAGCACTGGCGACGCTTTCATCACGGCTTCTTTGATCGCCATTGAACCGGCGATCTTAAATGCCATTTCTGAGGAGTCTACGTCGTGAAAAGACCCGTCTACCATAGTAGCTTTGAGGTCGATCACGGGATATCCTGCTACAATACCTGATTCGCAGGCTTCTTTCATCCCTTGTTCGGCAGGCCCGATGTACTCTTTCGGTACAGTGCCGCCGACAATTTTGGAGACAAATTCAAAGCCGGTTCCGACTTCGGTGGGTTCTACTTCGATCACGACGTGACCGTACTGACCTTTACCGCCGCTTTGGCGGATAAATTTACCTTCGGCGCGGACGGCTTTGCGGATGGTTTCGCGGTAGGCTACTTGCGGCTGACCCACGTTGGCTTCTACTTTGAATTCCCGCAGCATTCTGTCTACCAGGATTTCCAGGTGCAGTTCGCCCATGCCGGCGATGACTGTCTGGTTGGTTTCTGGGTCAACGTTGACTCGGAAGGTGGGGTCTTCTTCCGAGAGGGACTGGAGGGCTTTGGAGAGCTTCTCCATGTCTTGTTTGGTTTTGGGTTCGACAGCCACGGAGATGACTGGTTCTGGAATAAACAGGGATTCCAGAATCACTGGCGATCCTTCTTCGCAGAGGGTGTCGCCGGTGAAGGTGTCTTTCAAACCCAAGACTGCTCCCAAGTCTCCGGCGCGCAGTTCGTCAACTTCGATGCGATCGTCAGCTTTGAGGACAATTAAGCGAGAAACCCGCTCTTTTTTGTCTTTGGTGGAGTTGAGGACGTAGGTGCCTTTTTTGAGGATACCGGAGTAGACGCGGACGAATGTCAGGCGACCGTAGGGATCTGCCATGATTTTGAACGCTAGGGCTGACAGTGGCGCGCTGTCGTCTGCTGGTCGTTCTGCGGTTTCGCCGTTGGGCAGGAGTCCTTGAATTGGGGGAACTTCCAAGGGCGAGGGCAGGTAGTCGATGACTGCATCTAACAACAACTGAACGCCTTTGTTTTTGAATGCCGAACCGCACAGCATGGGGACGATCGTACCTTCGACTGTTCCGCGGCGCAGGGCCAAGCGGATTTCGTCTTGCGTTAGTTCTTCGCCTTCGAGGTATTTCTCGGTGAGGGCGTCGCTGGTTTCTGCTACGGATTCGATCAGCTTGGTGCGGTATTCGGCGGCTAGATCCTTTACTTCATCGGGGATTTCTATTTCCTCGATATCTGTGCCGGTGTTGTTGTTGTAGATGTAGGCTTTCATTTTGACTAAATCTACAATTCCCCGGAAGTTTTCTTCGCTGCCGATCGGGATTTGGACTGGTACGGCGTTCGCTCTCATCCGATCGCAAATTTGGTCGTAAACTTTGTAGAAGTTTGCACCCATCCGATCCATTTTGTTGACGAACACAATCCGGGGCACATGATACCGATCGGCTTGGCGCCAAACCGTTTCCGATTGCGGCTGCACTCCGCCTACCGAGCAGAACACTGCGATCGCTCCGTCGAGCACTCGCATCGAGCGTTCGACTTCGATCGTGAAGTCTACGTGTCCGGGAGTGTCGATGATGTTGATTTTGTGATCTTTCCAAGTGGTGGTGATAGCGGCGGCAGTAATCGTAATTCCCCGTTCCCGCTCTTGATCCATCGAGTCCATAACTGCTGTTCCATCGTGCACTTCACCCATTTTGTGAACCATGCCTGAATAGAACAGAATTCTTTCAGTTGTTGTTGTTTTGCCCGCGTCAATGTGGGCGGCGATGCCGATGTTGCGAGTTTTTTCTAGCGGGACGGTACGTGCCACAGCTACCTCCTTGATTTTGTGTTGCTGTTATAATACTATTATACTACACAGAACCCGATCTTGCACTCCCAAGCGACTTACCACATAAAATGGAGCTTATTGTTACATTTTAATATTTTTTGCAACATTGTGTTTACAAAAATATTAAGGATGCGACATGGAGGATTCAGAGAGTGCGTAAATTTGGATTTTCCCAGTTTTGAGTTTGCACGCGCGATCGCCACTGCGTCCAGGCCAGCAATCTCAACAACCAAGACTTTTACAGCCAATACCTCGCCCGATGCTTTCATACCGCACGGCTGGCCTGTTCTCCATGCCCGATTTGGCTTAGTACCGATAGTGAGCAAAAGCCTTGTTAGCTTCTGCCATGCGGTGCGTTTCTTCGCGTTTGCGAATAGCGCTGCCTGTTTCGTTGGCTGCATCCATCAGTTCGTTAGCCAGCTTGGCGGCCATCGAGCGGCCGGTGCGGGCGCGGGCAAATCTGATCAGCCAGCGCAGGGCGAGGGTGGTTCCGCGATCGGAACGCACTTCCATCGGCACTTGGTAAGTAGCACCACCTACCCGGCGGGCTTTAACTTCTACCAGGGGTGTAGCGTTTTTGACTGCTTTTTCAAACAAGTCTAACGGTTCGGCTCCCGTGCGTTCTTGGATGGTTTTCATGGCGTCGTAGACGATGCTGGAGGCTACGGATTTTTTGCCGTGCTGCATGATCCGTCTCACCATCATGCTTACCAACCGGCTGTTGTAGGTTGGATCTGGCGGAACTGGACGTTTTTGAATGACTGTGCGGCGAGACATAGTTTTATTCGAGATTTTTGATTTTGATTGACAGAATTTGGGGTTTTGGACTCAACAAATTTAGGTCGATGACGGTCGAACTTATTTTTGCTCCCTCACCCGGGCGATCGAGCCAGTGTTATTTTTTCTCTTTAGGACGCTTGGCTCCGTACTTGGAACGACCTTGCTTGCGGTCTTTAACTCCGGCGGTGTCTAATGTGCCGCGAATGATGTGGTATCTAACTCCGGGCAAATCTTTGATCCGACCGCCCCGGATCATTACTACCGAGTGTTCTTGCAAGTTGTGACCGATACCCGGAATGTAGGCTGTCACTTCAAAACCAGAGGTCAGCCTTACCCGAGCCACCTTCCGCAGCGCCGAGTTGGGTTTTTTCGGGGTGGTCGTGTACACTCTGGTGCAAACTCCGCGGCGCTGGGGGCAACTTTTGAGAGCTGGCGATTTGGTTTTTTTCTGCGTTTCTTCTCGTGCTGAACGGATGAGTTGCTGAATAGTGGGCATGAGTTACGGCATTTCTAGCTTTTTGCTGAATATAGTGATTTGGCGGCATCCGCACTGAAAGTCCCTTCCCCCACGAGGGGACGGGATAAATGAAAATAATTATGGGTAAGTGAGGATACCAGACTCTGTATATTACACCATGACACTTTTTTTGGCAAGGAATTTGCCCTCAAGGGCGATCGAACTTCCGGCCAACCAAGGAAGTTGGGACGAAAATCTCACCTGCGCCCGCCAATGGATGTGTGGCGTATTCTTCATCGAAGCTCAACTGCAATGAAAGTCGCAGCCGCGGTGCAAAATTTATAAAAATCGCCTCACCATCTTCCAGAGACGCCCGTCAATTGAGTGGGGGCGATCGCGCATCACAGTCGGGGCCGATCCATATCACATAAACTTATCTAAAATTGTCGGACAATCAGACATACACATTGACTTGACCGCAGATGAGAACCAAAGTTGATATTCCCGACCATACAATTTCCGAACTATACTTAAACATTTGGAAATCCGGCAAGAGCGATCGGACTGTGTTACACCAAATACAACACGCAATCAATTCTGAGACTTAAAAAAAATCAGACGATCTAAAAAATGTCAGCAGGCCGCTCTATGCAGTGCGGCGCGGATGGGTGTCAGCAGTAAACCCAATTGCTTGGGAAAGTTGATATAACTGTTTTTATGCAAGTACCGGTCGCCCACAAAACCTGAAGGAAATTTAAATCTTGAGTTAAAAAAACATCCATAAAATCAAACTAAAACTCAATGCACCGCTCTTGAAAAGCAATATTAAGGTAAAATGACGGGTATGTTTAATTCCACAGAACTGCTGATCGAGGCTTTCATTGAACAACTTCAAAACGGTTACAGCCGCACTTACGGAGGCTACAAATCAGACTATGCCGACATAATAGCCTGGGTAGGAGCAATGGCATTAGAAAACATCGCCAACAGCGACGCTCTTTATCATAACGTAGAACACGCCATTTGCATTACCCTAGTAGGTCAAGAAATCTTGCGGGGAAAACACATTCGCAAGGGCGGAGTCTCCTGCGAAAACTGGCTCCACTACATCATTTCTTTGCTTTGCCAAGACATCGGATATGTCAAAGGAGTTTGTAGGCAAGACCAAGAATCAGAAGGACTCTATGCTACCGGAAAAGACGGCATGAGAGTTAAACTTGCTCCCGGTGCCACAGCCGCTAGCCTAGCTGCTTACCGAGTTGACAGAGCCAAACTTTTCATTGACGAGCGATTCGGCAACCACAAGCTAATTAATGCTGAGGTAATCAAGCACAACATAGAACAAACTCGTTTCTCAGTGCTCGACGGCAATACAAACGAAGATGCAGTGAACTATTCTAGTTTAGTTCGCGGTGCTGACCTGATAGGTCAGCTCAGCAACCCGCAATATTTGCAGAAAATTGGTGCTTTATTTTACGAATTGGAAGAAAGCGGTGCTACTAAAATTTTGGGCTACCGACATCCGGGCGACTTGCTGCAAAGCTACTCAAAGTTTTACTGGAGCAGCATTTATCCTCACATCAGCGAATCTCTCGGTTACTTGCAATTGACGCAGGAAGGCAAACAAATTGTTGCTAGTTTGTACGCTAACGTATTTCGTATGGAACACCAACGTTCCGATTCTGAGGCTGCTTGAGTACAGGGGAAGTCATTAGTCATTAGTCATTAGTCATTAGTCATTAGTCATTAGTTATTGGTTGTTAGTTAGTAGTTATTGGTTGTTAGTTAGTAGTTAGTATAGCCTTTCTCAAAAAAGTGAGGTATGCCCTATGCCCTATGCCCTATGCCCTATGCCCAATTACTAATTACCAATTACCGAAGCATATTTCATTCAAATCAACTGATTTGCTCCTCAAGTTCCGAATGATATCTGGGACACAGCCAATTGCTAGGCACCATAGAAGGCCACCCCTCCCGCAGCGCTTCCAAACAAACCGCACGCACAGTCAACTGACAGTCTAGCAATTCTACACCAGCTTTTTCAACTTGCTTTTTGCCTATTTTTAAAATAGATTCGTCGCTAAATTCAAACGTTTTGTGACACTGAATGCAAACTAGATGGTGGTGGTGGTGCAGTTCCGGCAAATTCAGCTCGTAATGCTTGTGTCCCTCTGCCAATTCTAGTTCCCGCAAAATTCCAATTCTCGACAGTAAATGCAGCGTTCTGTAGACAGTAGACAAACCTATTCGTTCCCCTTGAGTTTGCAAAATATTATATAATTCTTCCGCACTCAAATGATTTCCTTGTCGCAAATCTTGAAACACATTCAAGATTGTTTCTCGTTGGGGAGTCAAGCGACATCCTCTCTGATTTAGCTCGACTTTGAGTGAATTAGCATTGTATGAAATCATAACAAATTTCTTCTCATAATTGTGATAAATCCCCCTGAATCGGGGGAAATTTACTAGCTTCTAATTCCGGTTGCTAAAGGTGGAACAGCAGAATTAGTTGTGGGTTTTTCTGTATAAGCTTTTTGAACCCTAGAGCAATGTTTCTGACAAGAATTGGCAAAACAAGTCTTCGGTTCAAAGTCAGTACAGCCGATCGCATCCTCGGTACAAGCAACGCACGGCCGCACAGTACACTTGAGACGGTAGTCATTCGTAAAAAATTCGCAATTGGAACAAGGAATTTGATGCAGGCGTCGGAGTTGCTGGAATCCTTCTCGCAATGCTAGCGAAGCACTCCACAAAAACACGAGAATCAAAATACTGATACAGAAGCAGTAAATAACAACAGTCATAGGGTAATTTCTCAAAGTATACACAAATTGGAAACAGATTTAAGTCATAAACAAAGTAGGAAAAAACTTTGTTTATGACTTAAATCGCCTTCAGCTTCTATTCAAACGGGCGCGAGAAGCGTGCCAGACGTGACCGGCAAGAGCTAATACACCCAAGAAAAATTGTGCGTTTGTCAATCCCAGGCGATCGCTCCCGTAGAATTCAACAGGATAAACAGTCGTGTTATATCCCGCAAACGCACAGGAAACAAAAGCCATAAAAGCCAAACCCCCCAAACTGTAAGCAAGAATAGCATCCGCATTAATAATTAAAAGTTGCTTAGCCCAAGGAAAAGGCTCAACGCGAGCGTGCCACACGCCACCAGCAATTAACATTGCACCAATCCAAATGTGACCTCCAATAACATCCTCCAAATTATTAACAGCAGCCATTCCCAAGATTGTCCAGCCGCCATTAGCAAACCCGAATAGATAGCCGAAAATCGTTGCAGGATTCAAATTTGGGCTAGTAATTAGGCGGACATCGCCGATCGCACTATCATAAATTCCCCCAAAATTCATTGCTTTCATCACCAGTAAAAAAGCACCCAATCCTAAAATAATTAAGTGACTCCCCAAAATAAATCCCAGCTTCTTAGCGTCATTCCATTCATAGTGAAACAGAGGAGCAATTCCGCCCCCGTTGTGCAAAATCGCAGGGCCGCGAAAAACATGATAAAGACCACCAGCACCCAAAACAGCCGATGCAACTAAATGCAATATGCCGAGCGCAAAATAAGCATAAGTATCAGTCACAACACCCCCAGCACCAACACCCCAACCCAAAGTTGCTAAATGCGGCAGTAAAGTCAGGTTTTGCTCGTACATTGGTATATTTGGTACAAAGCGAGTCACTTCCGAAATAGTAATTGCTCCAGCCCAAAACATAATCAAACCCGCGTGAGCGACATGAGCACCCAACAACCTACCAGACAAATCAGTTAAGCGGGCATTACCAACCCACCACTTAAAATCAGTTTCATCCCTTCCAAAATCGTTAAGATTAGCAGTAGTCACAGTTATTTTCCTCGTCAAAACCTAGAGATAACAAACCCTCAACCGTGCAATTATTTCTCTCTCTAATTTCTCTCCACTCTGCGCCCTCTGCGCCCTCTGCGGTTAAAATTAAAAAGCTCATTCACAACCCAACAAACACAATATTTGTGCAGGGGCGGACACTCACAGGCACCGCCCCAACAGGAATTTAGGACTCAGTGCTCACCGCATTCAAAGAAGTTTCAACTTGCTTGAAATTGAAGCCGATCGCCCGCAGAGCGTGCCACAAATGACCTTGCAAGAAAAAGAAAGCCAAGAAGAAATGAGAATTAGCCAACCAGCAGCGGGGAGTGTGCGCGCCCATCGGTAATTGAACCGTATCCGCAAAATAGGGAGTAATACCCAGCTTGACATCTAGCACAGGCCCGTAGAATTCAACCGGATAAGCCAAAGTATTAACTGCACAGAAATAAGCCGCAGTAAACCCTGCTAAAGCAATACCGCCGAGAGAGTAGGAAAGAATAGCTTCCCCAGAAAAAATTAACACTCGTTTAACCCAAGGAAAAGGCTCTTTCACGATGTGCCAAATACCACCGAGAATCAGCATGAAGCCGACATAAATGTGACCGCCCACCAAATCTTCCAAATTGTCCACACTGGCAAAATGAGTTTGATAGCCGTAGATAACTAACGGATCGAGAGTAGGACTCAAAACAGTGCGTACTTCCTGAATAGTCGAGTCGTACAAACCACCAAAAAACATCGCTTTAGCTACCAGCAACAGCGCGCCTAATCCCAAGAAAATCAAGTGATGTCCCAGGATAAAACCAAGTTTTTTAGAGTCGTCCCATTCAAAGTGGAACTTAGCAGCACGACCTGTGGCATCTTTTAAATTTTTAGGCCCTTTAAAGGTGTGAAATAAAGCACCAGCACCCAAAACAGCAGATGAAATAAGGTGTACCATTCCGACCACAAAATACGGATAGGTATCTACAATCTTGCCGCCAGAGCCTACACCTAAACCGAGAGTAGCCAAGTGGGGAAGCAAAATTAATCCCTGTTCGCCCATAGGGATTCCTGGGTTGTAGCGAGACATTTCAAACAGAGTAAATGCTCCTGCCCAAAAAGTAATTAAAGCTGCTTGACCGACATGAGCAGAAATGAAATATCCCGAAAGATTGGCGAACCGGGCATTGCCTGCCCACCAGTCATATTTAACCTTGGGATTGTCGTAGGTTTGCATCGTTTTTTGTTGCCTTGTTGTAGTTATTTTGCTTGAAAAAAATTGAATGTGAAATGGGTTAATTTGGTTGGTAGTGTGGACTTCAATCCGCCAAAATAGCGGACTGAATTCCGCACTAGAAACCGTTTTTATTTCAGTTAATAACCCCCCGGAAGATTGCATCAATTCCAGCAAAATTGTCTAGCAGCAAATAGGCAAGGAATGCTCCGCTAGTACCGCCCATCACCAAACCGCCCCGGAACAAACTCCAATCTTCAGGCGTTTTGTGCCAGTAAAGAACTTTACCTGCTTCAATCTTCCGATTCTCGTAAATCGAGAGGCCCGTTGCCAAAATCAACACCAATGCCAGAGTTACCAGCAATGCTGCCAGAGGTGCTAAACTTTTTTCTTGTAAAGGGAGCAATACTGCAAAAGCTCCTACTAGGAAATAGCCGTGAGCCAAGCTAACTTCCAATCCCCTGACTATGGGAGACAATCCTTTGCGGTAAATCGGCAAATTTCGCAAAAAGGTGACAGTCACATCGGAAAAACTAACTGCTGTTGCTGCCGCAGGTTGAGCTTGCATCTGACCGGACTTTTCAACATTACTGGCAGTTGCCGTTACAAATTCGCCCGATCGAAAATCAAACCCCGCCGCCTTCGTGCGAACGCGCAGCGCGTGCCAGATGTGACCCGAAAGCGCCAAAATTGATAACACAAAATGGCTTGTTGCGAGCCAAGTCCGCGAAGAAACAACCGCTGCATCCGAGCCACTCAAACCCACCGGGCCGTAGAAAACCTCTGGATAAACGGTGTCATTTACAGTCACGAAGTAGGCGGCCAAAAAGCCCATATAAGCCAGAGCGCCCAAACTGTAAGAAAGGTAAGCTTCCCCAGACCAAAAAAGCACTCGCTCGGCCCAAGCAAAAGGCTTGGTGAAAATATGCCAGAAACCGCCAATGACGCAGAGTAAGCCAACATAAATGTGACCGCCGACAACATCTTCTAAGTTGTCAACTGCTGCCATTCCTTCCGGGCCTTGTACGGGCAAGAGATAGCTAAAAATGCGGACGGGATTGAGAGTTGGTTCGCTAATTATCCGCACATCCGCAACGTGGGGATCGTAAAGACCGCCCCAAAATAAGGCTTTTGCGACTAGCAACCAAGCACCAGCACCTAAGAGTAATAGGTGAATGCCGATGATGCTGGTCATTTTGTCTTTGTCTTCCCAGTCGTAGCCGAAGGAACCAAAGAATGTTTTGTTTTGCGGCAATACTTTCGGGCCGAGCAAGGAATGGTAAAGGCCGCCGGCACCGAGAACTGCGGAACTAATTAGATGCACAACTCCGATCGCAAAATAGGGATAGGTATCAACAATTTGACCGCCTGCTCCTACTCCCAAACCCAAACTTGCCAAATGCGGCAGCAGGATTAAACCTTGGTTGTACATCGGCAACTCTGGGTTGAAATTTGACAGTTCAAACAAAGTCATCGCCCCGGCCCAGAGTACAATCAAACCGGCGTGAGCGACGTGAGCTCCCAAAATTCGTCCTGAAAGGTTGGTGAAGCGGGCGTTACCGGCCCACCAGCCGTACTCGTTTTCTGAGTTTTCCGGCTCTGGAATTAAATTCTGATCTGCTATTGCTTGCATTTTCGCTTTCCTCCTGATGCGGTTAACTGGCTGGACTGGCTGCAACTTTATTTCCTTCGGGCTGGATGTCTTCGCGCATGGCTTGCACGACTTTGCCTCGGCGGAAATCAAATCCTGCCGATCGCAAAGCGTGCCAGAAATGCCCTTGCAGAACGAAGAAGGCGAGCCAGAAATGGGTGTTAGCCAACCAGACGCGGGAGGTCAGCATTCCTTCGCTGTGGAAGTAGGGGAACTGCTCGAAGCCAATTTTTAAAGTTGGCCCGTAGAATTCCTCTGGGTAAGCAATGGTGTTGACTGAAACAAAGTAGGCTGCGATGAAACCCATTAAGGCTAAGGCACCGAGACTGTAGGAGAGGTAAGCTTCTCCTGACCAGATGAACAGGCGTTTTGCCCGAGCAAAAGGTTGAGTGCGAATGTGCCAGAGGCCGCCGGCAATGCAGAGGATTCCTACCCAGATATGTCCGCCGACAACATCTTCGAGATTGTCAACTGAGGCGAGCCAATGTTTGCCACCTGCACCGAACAGGTAGCCTAAAATCACGGCGGGATTGAAAGTGGGTTCCGAAATTATCCGCACTTGCCCGATCGTGGTATCATATAAACCACCGAAATACATAGCTTTGGCCACCAACAAGAAGGCACCGACACCAAGCAAAACTAGGTGGATGCCCAAGATGGTGGTCATTTTATCTGCGTCTTCCCATCTGTAGCCGAAGAAAGGAGTTTTTTCTTCGAGGGTGGCGGGCCCTTTGAGGGAATGAAAAATGCCGCCGAAGCCAAGAAAGGCTGAGCTAATTAGGTGAATTACACCAATCTGAAAGTACGGATAAGTATCGACAATTTTGCCTCCGGCACCAACTCCAAAGCCTAGTCTGGCTAGGTTTGGCAACAGGATTAAGCCTTGTTCGTACATGGGAAATTCTGGGTTGAAACGGGAAAGCTCAAATAGGGTATAAGCTCCCGCCCAGAGGACGATCAGGCCGGCTTGGGCGACGTGAGCGCCTAGCAAACGACCGGAAAGGTTGATTAAGCGGGCGTTGCCGGCCCACCAGGGAAAGGTTTCTCCTTCGGCTGGGAAGGATTTTTTTGCCATGCTTGTCACGGGGCGATTTACCTCTTGTGAAAGATGTCAGTTGAGTTTTAAGCGCTTGCGGCTTATTGATATAGATAATCAACAATTTTAGAAGTTTCGTCAAGGGCTTTTTGATAAAGTTTTTCACTTATTTTAGTTAAGATATGTAACATAACGGTGTAAAATATCCTCAAATCAAGCCTGTAACTGGTTTCTAGGCTCGGTGGCAAGTTTGCTCGTGATTCGCAACAATAAGAGTTAGAGCAAATTTAAAAAAGTTATTGACAAATATTTTTACTAAGGGTATTGTTGTTTAAGTAGCTATCTCATCCTCTCGGAAAAGACAAGGTGGCAGAACAAATCCGGTACTTTCTTCTGGGTAAGCTTCGATCGAAGTGGGACTAAAAGACGGTGCGGGATTGTTTTTTTCTGAATCGAGAGAGTTAATGGCTATTTCTTGGCATATTCATCTCAAACTCCAAACCACAAAGCCTGAGAGCGTTTGCTCTCAGGCTTTTCTATCGAAATTTTTAACGGATTGTGGAATCTGGCGCGCCCGTTCAAGCTGAGGATTTGCTTTCCTCGGCGACTTGCTCGTTGCTGGGCAATTCGAGGCAATAACCCGCCCCGTATACGGTTTTGATGTACCGAGGATGGCGGGGATCGGGTTCCATCTTGGTTCTCAGGTGTCTGATGTGTACGCGAATTGTTTCGATGTCGTCGTCTGGGTCGTAGCCCCAGACTTCTTTGAGGATTTCGCTGGGAGAGACTGTTTGACCGTGGCGCTGCAGCAAGCAGTGCAGCAACTCGAACTCTAGGTGAGTCAGTTTGACGGTATTAACGTACCAAACAGCTTCAAACCTTTCGGGGACGAGGGTCAGCGGGCCGTAATTCAGGATTTCGGAGTGTTTGGCTGCTTGGGGGATGCGGTCTGTGCGCCTCAGCAGGGCTCGCACTCGCGCTAGCATTTCTTCTAGTTCAAAGGGTTTGGTCAGGTAGTCGTCGGCGCCGGAGTTGAAGCCTTCTACTTTGTCTTGAGTTTGACTTAAGGCTGTCAACATCAATACGGGTATGTCGGATGTGCGATCGTCCCTACGCAAGCGCTGGCATACTGTGAATCCGTCTACTCTAGGCAACATCAGGTCTAGGACGATCAGATCCGGCAGCAGTTGTATAGCCAGCGCCTGACCTTTGATGCCGTCTTCTGCGTGGGTTACTTCGTACCCAGCCATTTCTAGGTTGATGGCTACGAGTTCGGCGATCGCCGCGTCATCATCAATAACAAGTATCCGAGGCATCATTATTTATCTCTTCGCTAACCAGATGGGGGCGGCTACAGCCTTCTGGGGGTTCCAGGTAACTTTAACGAACGATTTACTGATTTTAAGCTTCATTAAGGATTCTAAGGCTTATTAAGAACTTTTTGAGCTATGTAAATATTCTTGTATTAATCATAAGTGCTAATAGTGTTGTTGGGAAAGAATTTTATGCGAAAAAGATAAAATTTATTAAAGGTAGGAAAAAAAATCGATTTTTTTTTCAGGTTTAGCTATTGCTTTTTTGAACTCTTGACTGTATAATTTAATAATGGGAGTGTGACTATTTATACTTAAAAATAGTCACACTCCCATTATTAAATTATATGTTACAAATATCAAAAAGTCAATCCCCAAAGCTGAAAAAAAAATCGATTTTTTTTATTTTTTACCTAAAAATTTTATGTAAAATTTTTAGATCACCCTTGAAGCAAAGAAGCGAGAAGAATGCGGCGACAATTACGGAGAGTTAATTGGCTGACTCTCTAGCAGGCTGAGTATTTTTGTTGGCAACATTTGACTTGCCACCTAATTTTTGGAAGTAAAGACTGCCGACGGTAACTAAGAATATAACATAGCCGATCGCCTGGATGAGATAGAGTCGATCTCTGTATCCAAATAGTGATTTGAGGAGGATTCCGGGAAATTGCCGGTCGGGCAAAATATCTGCTGCATTCCACACCAGCGGCCCTAAAATACAAGAGTGAATTTGTGAAGCGCGATCGAAATAAACACAAATCGCTGCATATTTACTATCCATCTGCGACAAAATGGCAGCAGCTTGGTCAAAATGCTTGAGTGCAGATACTGCTAAACCCGCAACAATTAACAGCAACAAAATCCCCATAAACTTGAAAAACTGGCGGATATCAATTTTGACTCCCCACTTAAACAGCAGCGCGCCAAATATCGCAGCCCCAGTCAAACCGCCTAAAGCACCTAAAGCCGGACTTAAACCTTGTTGAAATTGAGCGCTGACAAATATAACTGTTTCAAAACCTTCGCGAAGTACGGCGATAAAAATTAAGCCGAACACGCCCCAACCAGCTTGAGTATTTTCTGTCAAAGCTGCTGTAACTGCTCCTTCCACTTCTGCTTTGAGAAAGCGGGCTTGCTGAGTCATCCAAATTAGCATCCAGCTTAGCATGGCGATCGCCACAATTCCCAACACGCCTTCTAATAGCTGTTTAATTGCCGGTGCGTAAGGCTGATTAGATGTTGATAGTGCGGCGAGCAATCCATTAAACAATACACCGACAAAACCGCTAGCAGCAATGCCGGCTCCGACACCTGCATAAACCCAGGAATTGAGATTGGTTTGTTCGGCTTTTTTCAAGCAAGCTAGGACTATTCCGACGATTAAAGCAGCTTCAACACCTTCGCGGAGGGTAATTACAAAAGTTGGGATAGCTTCAGTAAAGTTCATTTATGGGAATTGGGCAAAGAGGGCATTGGGAATTGGGCAAACAGGGAATTGGGCATCGGCCCGCGCAGGGCATTGGGCGGAGCGAAGCGGAGGGATTGGAAATTGGCCCGCGCAGGGAATTGGGAAACAAGGAAAAAGGTAGAATTTGCGATTCTTCCTTCTTCCTTCTTCCTGATGACGTTGTACGGAAAGCTTGGAGGCGACAGCACTGATGAGTAATGACTGATGACTGATGACTAATGACTAATGACTTCTTCCTTCTTCCTTCAATAAAATCAACTGTAATCCCGCAGCATTTTTTTTAGTTCTACTTGGTGCAATTCTTCTTGTCCGATCATAGTGCGGGCATATTCTTCGAGATAAATGCTGGAGTCTGTGACGATTTCAAGCAAGGATTTATACTTTTTGAGGGCTTTCTTTTCGTGATTTAGACTTTCTTCCAACAAATCTTTTACCGAATGTTTGTATGTTTCTTCGATAGTCGCAATTTTTTGCGTTGGATGTCCGTCTAAACCTGTGAGAATTTCTCCGGCTTGTTGCGCGTGGAGCAGGGATTCGTTTGCTTGTGCTTGAAAAAACTGCACGATGGGAATTCGGTTTGGCCCTGTAACCATTAGTGCATAGTGGGTGTAGCGCACTACTCCTGCTAGTTCCCATTCCATGATGGTGCATAGCAGTTCTTGGGTTTTTTTATCGTCGAGTTCTTTCATTTTTTGTCTGAGAGGTAGAATGTTTTACAGAGTGCTGTTTATGATATCACATTTTAGTTGACAAGCAAAAGTAAGGTGTATGGCGCGCACCTTACTGGAGAGATGTTGTATGCGAGTTAGGGGTTAACTTCTAAGGTTCCTGCGGGTGCAAATACTACTGTCAATTTAGCTACGGGTGTTGTGCTGCTGCTGGTAGTTGCGGTTGATTTGAGGAGATTTGGCAAAGGAGTTTCTTGGGTGTAATCCTTGGCTGGTTGATTGAGCGGCTCGAAATTGCCGATCGCCCCTTCTTGACTTGCACTGACGCGATAGACTAGATTTTGTGTGAAGGTAGGGCTAGTCTGCCAACCTCGATCGATGCGATCGTACACTTTGAGAGCTAATTCATCTAGTTTAGCGCGATCGGTAATTTCTCCTGACTGATTAGTCCCATCCACCGCCACAACTTCCTGCTTACCTGCTGATACAGGCACAGCTTAGACAGTCTGATCTGTAGGGCTACTCGCAATAGCTGTTTCAGAAGACGTATTAGTCAAACATACAACGTCTGGGGACTTGTTAGGCAATTTTTTTTGCTGTCAACAGCTAAACTGAAATTATTTGCAGCCGGAAGCGCACTGCTACTAACAATAGCTGATTGAGCCACCCCTTAGCAACAGCATTCGCGGGATTTTGCCGCTCGATTGTCAAATACTTGACGTGAAAACCGCGAAACTTTTCTTTTTGGCTAACGCGCCATATTGCGATGGGAAAAGTCAATCGATTTTAGATTTTAGAGTTTAGATTTTAGATTAGAGTTCTTGCAAAAATAATTTAGGACGCGCTCTCCGGCCCATCCCACAAGAAAAAAAACAGCATATTCCAGGTTCATGAAGCACACTATAAAGCTATATTATGTGGTGTTAATCTGTAGGGCGACGCACCTTACACGGGCGATAGTGGTGTTAATCTGTAGGGTGCGTCGCTGCTTCATATTTGATAAAACTTGCAGATTGTGGAGGGCGACGCACCTTACACGGGCGATAGCTTGCATTGTGTACCACACATACATGGAATATGCTGTAACTTTTGTAGGATAGGCCGGAGAGCCCGTCCCATCAATTAATGAAAAGGATTTTTGCAGGAGGTCTATTATTCTTGCAACCTTTTGGCTATCCCAGCTTCTTGTTCTAATAATTCTTCTAAAAATTTACTGAGGCTAGAAGAGAGTTTTTTGAAAGGAACTGGAGCGTATGGGACTCCTGCCCCACCCTCCTTATAACCGTCAACGGGTAGGTCGTCGCCCTCGGAAGCTGTGAAAAACCAAAATACATAACCTTCATCAAAAATACGAATGCGTCTTTTGGGAGTGGTTCAGGAAACTCATCCCTCTCCAAAAGTTCTTCAGCTCCTTCTCGAAGTTCTGAAAGATAGTCATAAAAACAGTTAGAACCTTTAAAAAAAACTCCGGCGCCAATGCCTCCCCACAGTAGAAACTCTTTATAATCCATAGGAAGAGTTAACCCATATCGTCGTTCAAGAGAGTGAATTTGTTCCTCCCTGCACGGCAACAATTTGTATGGAAATAAATGCTGTAACTCTGCAAACCGTGCTTTTAATTTTTCAATATACATAATTTTTTTAACTTTGGTAAATTCTCCCCAATCCTAGCTAGCTTGATTGTCGCAAGCTTAAATCATTTACAGCATTTCTCAGATAGATGAGGTATGTAATAAGGCTTGAAAGTCCCGATATTCAGGGAATATGAATGCACCTCATCTTGTTAAAAAAGGCTATATGTAAAAGCATTGTACTTGTATAACAAAGCTTTAGTCGGTGCTGGGAAAATGTGCAAGTTTCATTGTTATCTTAATGTGTGATTCTATTAAACTTCTTGCAAAATAATTTTGTGCTATTATCGAAAATTTGGACTATTTTATAATCTAGCAGGCTGGGCAAGTTCAAGGAGATGACAATTAACCTAATAATTCAAAGTTTGACCTGAACTCGATCCAACTTTTAAGGACAACACATATTTTTTGGCAAGAGGTCTAATCTGTAAACAAATATTGATAATTCTTATCAAAAAGCTTCTATGTGGGGGTCGTCGGTAAAATATCCGAATAATTCTTCAGAATCATTTAATGTAAAATTTCTCATCCTCAAAATTCTGCCCGTGAGGCGCTAATCTATATCGAGTAAGCGATCGCCCGCCACAAGTCCCCCGATCGCCCGCCGGCACCAATACCCCCAGAGGGGATTGTAAATTATTGTAAAAAATAGTTGACTAAAGGGTTGCAGTTCTCTCGTTTGGGATACATCAATGCACATACCCGATGGTTTTCTTTCACCGCCCGTAGCCATTGCCACCGGCATAGCAAGCGCAGCAGTAATTGCAGTTGCCCTAAATAAAACCCGCGCCAGTCTTGGATTGCGGCAGGGCCCAATCATGGGATTAACCACAGCTTTCGTGTTTGCAGCCCAAATGATCAACTTTCCCGTAGCCGGCGGCACCAGCGGGCACTTGTTGGGAGGCGCGCTGGCATCCGTGGTTTTGGGGAGCCCTTGGGCGGCAACTTTGGCGATGAGCACGGTTTTTATCATTCAAAGCGTGTTGTTTGCCGACGGGGGGATCACCGCCCTGGGAGCCAATATTTTTAACATGGGGCTAGTCGGCATTTGGGTGGGCTGGTGGCTGTTGCAGCCGTTGCAGCAACTGTTGGGAGGTTCCAGAAACCGCTTGCCCCTAGCTGCGGGGATTGCAGCCGCCCTCAGCGTTGTGGCTGCTTCTATTTGTGTGGCGATCCAACTGGCAATTTCTGGTACAGTAGCGCTGAATATCGCATTGCCCGCAATGGTAGGCGTACATATTTTAATTGGCATTGGCGAAGGGATAATTACAGGTGCAGTTTTAACTTATCTCGTCAAAGTACGGCCGGATTTGTTACCGGGAGAACAGCCGCAATTGCAGAAATGGGTAGTGCCAGTAATCGGGGTTTTATTAATTTCTGGAGTGCTTTCGCTGTTCGCTTCAAGTTGGCCAGACGGGTTAGAAGCAGTAGCAGAAAATTATGGCTTTAAAGATAAAGAAGCGGTGGCGATCGAAAATCCTACTCCTTTAGCAGATTACACAATTAAAGGATTAGAAGAACAGCCGATTGGTACCAGCATTGCTGGAGTTGTGGGTTCTGCAATCTGCTTCGGCGCGGCTTTTGGGATTGCTCAATTGGTAAAACCGAAAAATGCTTAAACTCTCCATACCTTTTCGATTGCGGTTATCTTTGATAATGGTCATCGGCATTGGTTTTATGAAGACAGGTGCTTGGCTGTGGCTGGGGATTTATGGGGCGATCGCACTTTGTTGGTCATTTTGGCTGAGAGCGCCGCTGCGAACCTTAGTACAACTGTTAGGATCGGAGTTAATTTTCCTGTCCTTATTAGTCCTGCCCCAAGGTTGGGAACGTGCCAGTTTTCTGTTGCTGCGTTCCCTAATTTGCCTGCTAATCATGAACAGTTTTCTGCTAACTTTGCCGCCCCACAGTTTCGGAATCGCCCTCAAAGGATTGCCCCTACCAGCAGGTTTGCAAGAGATCGTTCTTTTAGCCGGACAATACTTAGAAATCCTGCTGGCTGAAGTAAACCGCATGAAAAGATCCGCGCAACTCCGAGGCTTATCCGGTACGGGAGGATGGCTGCGCTACGCCAGTGCTTCCATGATCGGAGCGCTTTATTTGCGAAGTCTCGATCGCGCAGAAAGAGTACACGCAGCCATGCTAATTCGCGGATATCAAGGAACATTGCCCGCCGACACGCGATCGACACCAAAACAGCGACTGTGGCTGACACTAGCAATTTTAACCGCAACCGGATTAACAATAGCTTCTTATAGAAATTGGGCATAGGCCAAACCGGGCACAGGGCATTGGTAATTGATTAATTCAGGCATCTATATTTTAACTTTTTACCTTTTGCCTTCTCCATTCCCCTCTCTGCGCCCTCTGCGCCCTCTGCGGTTAAAAACTCTTCATCCTAAAATCAAGGCAAATAAAAATTGACTAATCTCAAAATGACGCCAACAATCGAAGTACAAGACTTAGTATTCGGATACCCGCAGCAAAAACCAGTATTGCAAGGAATTTCCTTCACCTTACAACCGGGAGAAAGAGTTGCCCTACTCGGTTTAACTGGTGCTGGAAAAAGCACTTTGCTCGAAAACTTGATCGGCTTAAAAATGCCTCAGTCCGGCGAGATAAAAGTGCAGGGAACGAAGCTGGAACAGGCGACTTTATCGCAAGTACGGAGGCAGATTGGATTTTGCTTTCAAGATGCTAACGATCAGCTATTTATGCCGACTATTTTAGAGGATGTGATGTTCGGGCCTCGGAATTATGGGGTGCCGCCGGCAGTTGCGCGCGATCGAGCTTTAGCTTTATTAGAGGAATTCGGTTTAGTCGAATTTGCCAACCGTTCGGCCCACGAACTTTCAGGCGGTCAGAGAAGGTTAGCAGCCTTGGCAGCAATTTTAGCATTAGATCCGGCAATTTTAATTTTAGATGAGCCGACTAACGGACTCGATCCGTCGTGGCGCAGGCATTTGGCTAAGGTTTTGTCGCAATTGCCGATCGAGGTAATTTTGATTGCCTCTCATGATTTGAATTGGATCGGGAAAACGACTCAAAGGGCGTTAATTTTGGCGGATGGTGAGATTCGGGTCGATCGGGAAACGCCAGAATTGATGAAAGATCGATCGACTCTCGAACATTACAATTTGCCACCAGATTGGTAATAAATCAGTTGTCAACTATCAACTAAGAAGAAGCACGGGCACGATGCCCCCGCCTCTACCAGCTTTCAACTATTACCAATTACCGCCGCAAATCATGTTACTGAATGTACCTGAGAAAGGCTATAATTAAACTATTTATTTCAATTTTTAGAGGTAGATTATGGTGTTGCAGCAGCCTCCCCGTTCCATACCAGTTCCAGCTTTGGAAAGTGGCGATCGCCTGACTCGTGCTGAGTTTGAACGTCGCTATGCAGCGACACCGGAGAAATTTAAAGCAGAACTAATTGAAGGAATAGTTTACGTGGCATCCCCTGTACGAGCTTTTCATGGTGTTCCTCATGCCGATTTAGTTACTTGGTTAGGGGTATATCGGACTGCCACACCGGGTGTTAGCGCCGCCGATAACACGACTGCGCGACTGGATTTGGACAATGAACCCCAACCAGATGCACTGCTGCGGATTCAAATTGGCGGCACTTCTACCATTAGCGATGATGGCTACATTGAAGGAGCGCCGGAACTTGTCGCGGAAATTGCTACCAGCAGCGCTACAATTGATTTAGGAGCAAAGAAAAACGCTTACCGCCGCAATGGAGTGCAGGAGTATTTGGTTTGGCAAACTTTTGAGAATCGTTTGAGTTGGTTCAGATTGCAAGCCGAAGAATTTGTGTTAATTGAACCCGATGCCGGTGGCATTATCCGCAGCAGCACTTTTCCAGGGTTGTGGCTAGCAGTGCCTGCGCTGTTGGATGGCAGTATGATGGAAATGCTGAACGTGCTGCAACTAGGGATTGCTGACGGCGCGCATCAGGCGTTTATTCAGGAGTTGGCAGGGCGATCGTAACTGTATTTCCGCTTACCTACATTCCCGTTAACCACCAAAAGTAGCCTGAATTTTCTCTTTTTATATCAAAAATTATTCATGGCGACGCACCCTACGTCTTCCTTCTTCCTGATGACGTTGTACGGAAAGCAGTTGCCAGTTGTCAGTTGTCAGTTGTCAGTTGTTACCAATAACAAATAACAAATAACAAATAACAAATAACAAATAACAAATAACAAATAACAAATAACAAATAACAAATAACAAATAACTTCTTCTATATTATTTCTCATCTATCGCTTCGATACCTGTCCATCCTTCGGGAATCCCATATTTGAGATATTTTGCACAGCGATCGCAATATAACTTTGCTGCTTTATCAACAGGATTTATAGCCAATACAGCCTGAAACATTTGCTGCGCTTGCACAAAATTTTGTTGGTGATAAACAACAACGGCTTGTTCAAAGTTGGTCTGAGTTTGTTTCTTTAATTGCTTGATTGGTTGAGCATCTCCGTCGTAGACTTCAAAAACGGCTACGGGTTTATTTTTGCCTTTCACCTTGACGCGATCGACAAACCGATAGCTGTACTGAGTTAAATCATCAAGATTCCGCAAAGTGCGATCGCTAATCAAAATACCCGCAGCATACAGCTTAGTTAAACCCTCCAAACGAGAAGCTAAATTAACCGCATCAGCAATCACTGTACTTTCCATCCGCTGCTCTTCGCCAATCGTACCCAACATTAAATTCCCAGTATGCAAGCCAACCCCAATAGTAATCGGCAAATAGCCATTTGTTTGCCTGTGCTGATTGAAAACAATTACTTCCTGCTGCATCTCAATAGCGGCTTGCAAAGCATCATCAGCAGATTCGGGAAATAGTGCCATCACAGCATCGCCAATATATTTATCAATAAAACCGCGATGTTTTCTAATTACCGGGCTAACTCTCCCCAAATAGCTATTGATAAAAGCAAAATTTTCCTCCGGTGTCATCTGTTCAGAAATACTGGTAAAAGAGCGAATATCAGAAAACATTACCGACATTTCTCTTTGCAAATTATCGCCTAGTTTGACATCGATAATACTTTCTTGTCCCAGCAACCTTAAAAACTCGTGAGGTACAAATTTGCCGTAGGCAGCATTGAGTTTTGCTAGATGAATGTGAGTTTTGATTCTCGCTAATAACTCTTTTTTTACAAAAGGTTTAGTCAAATAATCATTGGCTCCTAAATTAAAGCCTTCCACCAAATCTTCTGTTTGATTTTTAGCTGTCAGCATCACAATCGGCATTTCCAGTGCTGCAAATCTTTCTCGCACTTTTTGGCAAACTTCATAGCCTGTCATGCGCGGCATCATTACATCAAGCAAAATTAGATCGGGCTTCAATCCTTTATCGATCATTTCTATAGCGTCTATGCCATTAGAAGCTTGAATTATGGTATATTTTTCTAGGGCGAGATTGTTAATTATTACCTGTATATTGATTGGTTCATCATCGACAACCATGATTTTAAGTTGGTGATTATCTGCGATTTCCTTAACTGTTAATTCTGAGAGATTAGCAGTAATTAACTGTGCAGGCCGAGGACTGATTAACTCTTGAGTTTTTTCCGGTGAAGATAACTTTTGATTTATGAATTCTAACTGACTGTGAGATATTGGTAAGGTAAAGGTGAACTTAGAACCGCTACCCACAGTTGAAGAAGCCCAGATTTTGCTGCCGTGCAATTCTACTAATTGTTTAGTAACAGCCAAACCTAAACCTGTTCCGCCATAATTTCTGGCAGTCGAACCGTCTCCTTGTTCAAAGGATTCAAAAATTTTGTCTAACTTATCTTCAGGTATACCGATGCCTGTGTCTGACACAGTAATTGCTAAGAGTTCATTACTCGCTGTTGATGTTTCACTATCCACTAATACCGAACTTTGAATGACTTTGGCTGAAATTTCTACAGTACCGCTTTCTGTAAACTTAATAGCATTGCCGATTAAGTTATAAAGGATTTGCTGCAGGCGATTTTCATCGGCGGCAGCCAGAGGCAATCCAGGACTAATATTGTTAATTAAATGTAAGTTTTTTGTGCCGAGCAATGGCTGCGATAAATTAAAAACTAGAGCAGCTATTTCTCGCAAACCTATTGGTTTAATTTGCAGCTCAATAGTTTGGTGTTTGAGTTTAGAAAAATCGAGAATGTCATTAATTAATGTAGACAATCTTTTGCCGGAAGATATAATTAAGATTAAATTAGAATTTGTTTTTTCTGGTAATAGCCCGGTAGCGCCATCAATTAGGGATTCTGCAATGCCAATAATTCCATTTAAAGG
>NZ_JBARVX010000010.1:0-6191 GCF_049646505.1 Microcoleus sp. | reverse complement strand
AAGGACGGCAGTGCCAAGATATGCGAAAAGCGCTGGAAATAGCCACCAGACAAGCTACAGCAGTTGCCGGCGCGGCTGCTGGTGAATCTGTTTCCGAAATCTCTGGGCAAACTTCTAGTCTCGATTTGCAAGTAAGTCGTTATTTGGGCCCAGATGTTCACTTGTTTGGAACGCCAATTTTAGTCAAGAATTTGGAACGCGGACGGGTTTATGTTTTTAGCAGTGACCCGCAATATCTGTGGACTGCCAGCAGACAGAAATTAGTTCGGTTGGTGGCAGACCAAACCGCCGTGGCCATCTACAAAGATGAACTTACTGTTAAGTTGGCTGAAAAAGAACGCTTAGATAGAGAGTTAGAAATCGGGGCGGAAATTCAATTGCGGCTGCAACCCCGCAGTTGTCCGAAAATTCCCGGTCTTGACGTGGCCGCCCGCTGCCAAACCGCTAGCAGAGTCGGTGGAGATTATTATGATTTTATTCCTGCTGACTATGACCCGATCGGCAAGGCGGATGAGGGGCAACACCCCCCATCCCTAATTGAAAATCTCAAGTCCAAAATCGACAAGGGCCGCTGGAGCATCGTCATCGGCGACGTGATGGGCAAGGGAGTGCCGGCGGGCCTGTTGATGACGATGACTAGGGGTATGCTGCGGGCCGAGGTTTTGAACCGTCATTCGCCTGCGAGAATTTTGCAGCATTTAAACCGGGTAATGCACGCGGATTTGGAAAATTCCCACCGTTTTGTAACTTTGTTTTATTCGGAATACGACCCGAAAACTCGCGTTTTGTCTTACAGCAATGCCGCTCACCACCCGCCTTTGCTGTGGCAAGCTGCAACTAATTCGATTGTTGGGCTCGATACTTTGGAGGGTATGTTAATTGGGCTGGATGCTGATTCGCAGTACCAAGAAGCCCACGTGCAATTGCAGCCGGGAGATACTATTATTTATTACACTGACGGTTTTACTGATGCTGCCAACCCAAGGGGCGATCGCTTTGATGAGGATAACTTGATCGAAGCTTTTCAGTGGGCTTGTCAAAATTACCAGCAGTCTGAGGAAATTTTGGATTATTTGTTCGATCGAGTTCACCAGTTTGTCGGCATTGGCAATCGCAACGAAGATGATATGACACTGGTGGTACTTAGAGTAACACCTTTAGCAGGAGAAAATCACCATGATAGTTAATTTTATGCCGGAAATTATTGCTGGACCGATCGGCTCTATTCCTTGGCATGATGCGGTTTATTTGTTAGTTGTGAAATCTCATTTGAATACGGTGATTTTGGGCCAAAGTTACGAGATTTTTACTAATTTCCAGAAAGCTTGGAACAATTTTGTGTCCACCGGTCAAATAGGAGCTTTTTTTATAGGTATATTTGTCGGCTGGTTCTTTAAGGGCATTTTTCCTTAGAGCTTTGGTGGGACTTGGGGCATTAGGAAAAGATTCGATCGATTCCGGTTGTACCGTCAGGTGATTGTTGACTGTTGACTGTTGACTGTTGACTGTTAACTGTTGACTGTTAACTGTTGACTGTTGACTGTTGGCTGTTAACTGTTGACTGTTGACTGTTGCCCAATGCCCAATGCCCAATGCCCAATGCCCAATGCCCAATGCCCATGACTGTTGACTGTTGACTCGATTTTATTATTCCGATGCAACCGGAAAAGATTTGAAAAGTTAGCAGGCGGGACTTCATTTTTTTCTGATGCAGTATAATTTTAATAATTTTGTAGTCAGGAATTCAGTTTTTTAGTGTCAATACAGGTATAAAAAGTTTGCAGTCGGGATTAAAGTCTTTTTTTGCCGAATTAGGGAAGCAGGATTTTAGTTTGATGCTGCAAATCGGCAGACTTGCATTTCGATGCCCAGAACCGGTTTTTTAAAGACTTCTGCAACAGACATATAATCTAGTTTTACCTTCAGTAATGACAGCACAACAAAAAACTTGGAGTCAAAGATTTGAATCGGCGCTGCACCCAGCGATCGCCCGATTCAATGCTAGTATTGGCTTCGACATTGAACTGATTGAGTACGATTTGACTGGTTCTGTCGCTCACGCTAAAATGCTCGCCAAAACGGGGATTATTTCCGCAGCAGAAGGCGAACAGTTAGTCAATGGTTTGGAACAAATCCGCCGCGAATACCGGGAAGGTGTTTTTGTTCCGGGAGTTGATGCAGAAGACGTTCACTTTGCGGTAGAGAAGCGACTGACGGATATTGTCGGGGATGCGGGCAAAAAGTTGCACACGGCCCGATCGCGCAACGATCAAGCAGGTACCGATACTCGTTTGTATTTGCGCGATCGCATCGCCGAAATTCGCCAGCAATTGCGGGAATTTCAAGGAGTTTTGCTCGATATTGCCGAGCTTAACGTCGAAACTTTAATCCCCGGCTACACGCACTTGCAGCGCGCTCAGCCAATCAGTTTGGCTCATTACTTGTTAGCTTATTTTGAAATGTCCGATCGCGATTGGGAACGTCTCGGCGATGTCTCCAAGCGGGTGAATGTTTCGCCTTTGGGTTGCGGCGCGCTGGCGGGGACGACTTTCCCGATCGACCGACATTATACGGCAGAACTCTTGCATTTTGACAAGGTTTATGCTAATAGCTTAGATGGAGTGAGCGATCGAGATTTTGCGATCGAATTTCTCGCAGCGTGCAGCTTGATTTTGGTACACTTGAGCCGCCTGTCAGAAGAAATGATTTTGTGGTCTTCTCACGAATTTGGATTTATTACCCTCAAAGATAGCTGCGCTACAGGTTCTAGCATCATGCCCCAGAAAAAAAATCCCGACGTGCCGGAGTTGGTGCGGGGCAAAGCGGGACGGGTGTTCGGTAACTTGCAAGCCTTGTTAGTAGTAGTGAAGGGACTTCCTTTGGCCTACAACAAGGATTTGCAAGAAGATAAAGAAGGTTTGTTTGATAGTGTCAAAACGGTACAGGGTTGCTTGGAAGCAATGACGATTTTGCTGCGGGAAGGAATCGCGTTTAACCGCGATCGCCTCGCCGCTGCTGTTACCGAAGACTTTTCTAACGCTACAGACGTCGCAGACTACTTGGCCGCTAAAGGCGTTCCCTTCCGGGAAGCTTACAACCTCGTGGGCAAAGTCGTCAAAACTTGCCTCTCGGGGGGCAAACTCCTCAAAGACTTGACAATCGAGGAGTGGAAAGACTTGCACCCTGCATTTGAGACAGACATTTACAGCGCGATCGCGCCTCAGCAAGTGGTGGCGGCTCGCAATAGTTATGGAGGTACCGGGTTTGAACAAGTGAGAAAATCACTTATCGCTGCGCGCGATCGGCTCGCCTAAACATCGTTAAATTCTCGGACAAATTCGGGCTGGCTATCTCTCCGAAAGAACGATCGTGTTTTCCACTCTGGTTCTAAATTGGGCAGATAGCCTGACTCTATTACTCTTCAGCAGCAGCCATATCCTTGTCCCGTCCGCCGCCGCCGCCGCTCATGGCGCCCATTCCGCCGCCGTTGCCGCCGTCAAATCGCCTTCTCTTGTTGGAGAACATATCTTGATTTCTCCGCTTGCGAAATTTGCGAGCGTATGCTTGATTTCGTTGTGCCTTCTCTTTCTTGAGATTGCGGCGCTTAGCCATTATGACCTCACTAATAAACATTGACATTCCCCTGGCTTTCACGCCTGGGGATTCTTAAGCTTGACACTCTGTACACTCTTGTTGACTGAGATTCTGGCTTGGGCGAAGTCACTTACTTCTGACAGGATTTCTCCAGCGCAAGTAGAGGTGTCTTCTCCCCAAGCGTGAATTCCGGTATACCCTACCGTACTCGATCAGTTCTCTTTATGTAGTGTTTTGTTAAAATTTAGTTTCCCTAAACCGCAACACCTATCGGTGTTACTACGCACTCAACTAATCCAGTTAAGTTTTTACGTTGTCTAGTTATACTCAATTTTAGACAGATGACGATCATAACACACCCCGCACTCTTACCCAGAAATCAAGAACGCGGCGTTAAAGTCCCTTTCTAATCCGCGCCCGATCGGCACGCAATGTTTTTAATCTCCCAGAATATTTATCTCAACTAATGACACTCAATCCCGGTGACGCGAGCTCCTGTCTTCAGCCTGCCCGACGCTGCCGGCAATTTGGTTGGCCTGGCAGATTTGCGAGGGCGGCGAGCTGTACTCTATTTTTACCATCGGGACAATACCTCCGGCTGTACGAAAGAAGCTTGCTGCTTTCGCGAAATTCATTCAGACTGCGAGTCGCGCAATATTATTGTAGTCCTGTCAGTACGGACGGGGCCGGCTCCCGCGGCAAGTTGGCAGCTAAATATCAACTGCCTTTTGCGTTGCTGTACGACTCAAAGGCCGAAGTCGCTACCGCCTGCGGCTGTTACCGACTCAAAAAGTTTATGGGAAAAGAATTTATGGGAATTATTCGATCGACTTTCGCGATCGACCCAGATGGTAGGATTGAAAAGGTTTATTGCAAAATCAAACCAGAATCTCGCGCAGCGGAGATTTTAGCAGACTTGCTAGAAATCTCGCCGGAATGACAAATGCAAAATTTAAGACTCCAGAGCTGCGAGCTAGGAGGCATCGAAATACTTTCTCCTAAACAAACTTTTGAGTTTATGCGTCGATTGTGGCAAATTGGACAAACTGTGCTCGGGCTGATTTTTCGACACCCCGTCACCGGTACTGCTGTAATTCCCATATTACCTGACGGGCGAATTGTGTTGATTCGCCGCCGCGACAACGGTCGCTGGGGACTGCCGGGAGGTATGGTGGACTGGGGAGAGGATGTTCCGACGACAGTGCGGCGGGAATTGGCGGAGGAAACAGGACTCGATTTAGTCAAAATCCGTCGCTTGGTGGGCGTTTATTCGGCTGCCGATCGCGATCCTCGCCTGCACTCGATTTGCATCGTGGTGGCTGCAGAGGTGGAGGGAAAGATCCAAGCTCAGGATACGCTGGAAGTCAGCGAGGTTGAGGCATTTTTGCCGGGATCGCTGCCGGAGGGTATGCTCAGCCACGATAACGACCAGCACTTGCAGGACTATTTTCAAGGTCGGACAACTTTGGCTTAAATCGGCGGGGTACCCAAATTTAAGTAAAGTCGGAAACTACCTCGCCGTCAAAATTTGTCTGCGATGAGTGGAATTAATTTTTAATTTTTCCATACTTTAATTTACAAGTTCTGAACCTTAAATTAATCATCTTTTTATTGCTAAATATTTAACCGGATGTACTTACAGCTACGCAATTCTCGGGTCAAACTTTCTTTAGGGCACATCTTCTGGCACGAAGTCGGTCAAGGCCCTAATTTAGTATTTTTACACGGTTCTTGGCAGGACAGCAGTCAGTGGTTGGGGACGATCGAACATTTGAGCCCTTACTACCAATGTTTCGCGCCAGATTTGCTGGGGTTTGGCGATTCCGAACGGCCGAACGTTCATTATTCGATCGACTTGGAAGTAGAATGTCTCGCCCAATACCTGGATGCTTTGAACCTGCGACAGGTTTATTTAGTCGGTCATTCTGTGGGCGGCTGGGTGGCTGCCAGCTACGCGATCAAATATCCCGATCGAGTTCAAGGTTTGGTATTGTTTGCCCCTGAAGGCGTCAAGGTTGGCCACCGGCGGGCGCGGTGGCAGACGGCTCGCTGGCTGGTGGCTCAACCTCCGCTGGCTTACTGGTTGCTGCGATCGATCTATCCCGTTGCTAAGTTTGTGGGCGGCAAAAAAAAGATTGACCGACTGCTAAATTTCAGACAGCAGTTGATGCAGTCTGTTGTTGCCGTGCAGTTGCTGTTTAAGCGGCGGCGGGCTGAAATTACAGCGGAGTTAGTTGATGAGAATTTACCATTGCTCAAAGCGCCTGTTTTGCTGTTGCACGGTTCTGAAGATACCGTCACAGCTTTGTCTCTGTGTCAATGTTATGCCGCTCTAGTTCCTGATGCCGAACTGCAATCTATCAATCCCGGGGAAAGCAACTTGCCACAGGAAGTCCCGGATCTTGTTGCTAAATATATTCGGGAGTTTGCTAAGTGAATTAGTCAGCAGTCATTGGGAATTGGGCATTGGCCAAACAGGGAATTGGGAATTGGGAATTGGGCATTGGGCAAACAGGGAATTGGGAATTGGGCAAACAGGGAATTGGGCAAACAGGGCATTGGCCAAACAGGGAATTGGGAATTGGGCAAACAGGGAA
>NZ_JBARVX010000009.1:0-2194 GCF_049646505.1 Microcoleus sp. | reverse complement strand
AGATGGTTTAGCTCAGCTTTTAGAAAGCCTCAATTCCCCTGGATGGTCGATCGGACTGCTGGCAAAAGGTGTGGGCGGCGGCATTCAAACTACATCTACTTTTATTCCCCAAATTGGGATGATGTTCCTGTGTTTGTCAGTGTTGGAAGACTCCGGCTACATGGCGCGGGCAGCCTTCGTCATGGACAGATTAATGCGATTTGTCGGACTTCCCGGCAAGTCTTTTGTACCGATGATGATAGGTTTTGGCTGCAATATTCCCGGAATTATGGCGACGCGGACATTGGAAAATAAGCGCGATCGCACGATGACGATTATGATGAATCCATTCATGTCTTGCAGTGCCAGATTAGCAGTTTACGCCTTATTTTGCGGCGCATTCTTCCAAGTCGGCGGGCAGAACATGGTATTAGGGCTTTATTTATTAGGAATTTTAGCCGCAGTCTTTACCGGACTAATCTTAAAAAATACCATCTTGCAAGGAGAAGCTGCACCCTTCGTGATGGAACTGCCGCCCTACCACATTCCCAAACTCAAAGGCGTACTGCTGCGGACTTGGGATCGATTGCAAGCTTTTATCAAAAAAGCCGGAATTGCGATCGTCCTTATGGTAATTGTACTCGGATTCATGAGCTCCGTCGGCACCGACGGTTCCTTCGGCAAAGAAGATAGCAAAGACTCAATTCTTAGCGCCACCGCCCGCGCGGTAACACCTGTATTTACACCAATGGGAATCACCCAAGAAAACTGGCCCGCCACCGTCGGTTTACTAACAGGAGTATTTGCCAAAGAAGTAATGGTAGGCACCTTGGACTCCCTCTATACAGAACTAGCAGACGAACAAAAAGCAGCAAGTGCAGAACCGGAAAAAGAAGAAGAATTCAACTTCTGGGAAAATATCGGCAAAGCATTTTTCAGCATCCCAGAGAATCTCACAAAACTTCCCGGTCAACTTTTCGATCCCCTCGGCTTAAGTTCAGCCAATATTACAGACCAAAAACAGGCAGAAGAAGATCAAGGTATTTCTAGCAGCACCTACGGACAAATGTCCCAACGTTTTAGTTCCAATCAAGCCGCCTTTGCCTATTTATTGTTTGTATTGCTGTACTTTCCCTGCGTTTCCGCAACGGCGGCATTGTACCGCGAAACTAATTTAGGTTGGACAATATTCGCCGCTGCTTGGACTACTGGTTTAGCTTACTGGGCGGCAGTTCTCTATTATCAAGTGGCGACATACGCAGAGCATCCAGAATCTTCATTTATTTGGGTAGTGATATTGGCAATAGCTATGGCCCTGACAATTTTGGGATTGAAAATGGCTGGTGCAATCAAGCCCAAACGGCGCGAAGCAATCAGTCAGTAGCCATTCGGCACCATCATTTTCCGAGTGCAGCGCGAGTGTCCCCGAAGAGCGAATTTCCCCCCTCGCGAACGTGGACACTGGCACTTTTCACCCTACGCTAACAAAGAAAGGAGAAAAACCATGATTTTAAGCGACATCCAACAGTTTATTGCTGAAAACAAAAGAGCTTCTATCGCTGATTTAAAACTCCATTTCCGCATGGACGGCGATGCTTTGCGCGGAATGTTGAACCGTCTAATTCGCAAAGGCCGCATCAGTAAAATGCCAGCAGCGAAAAAGTGCGGTGGATGTCACAGTTGCAGCGACGACGCTACGGAGATTTATGTGTGGGTAACTGCGGATAAATCAGCACCCGCAGAGGAACCAGTTTCTACAAACTGCCACTGAGCACCGAAGAAACGGCATTGCCGTTTCCCTACCGCCAAACAATCAATCACATCAATTCCGGTTGGACTATCGATGATATTGAGGACAGGGCAAAGCCTTTTCCTTACCCAAAATAATATTTTAAGAATACGGCACTGCTGTGTCCTTTAATCCTATAGCCAACTGATACCAAATCCGGGTTTGTCGATATCCTCGATGAACCAGTCGGCTTTCGGCCGCTGACATCGTTTCTGTAAAGCTGGTTTCAACCGCCGAATGGTAAACGGAGTATGTTACCCGAATTTGGTACGATCTTAAATGGATCGAACCCTATTAACTTCCGCAGCACCTTCTCCGATCCGGGCTTTTATCGGCAAATAAATTAAAAACTCTGCTCCCTGCCCTATTTCCGAATTAACTTCTATTTTCCCCTGATGTTTCTCGATAATCTGATAAGAAATCGAC
>NZ_JBARVX010000008.1:0-31268 GCF_049646505.1 Microcoleus sp. | reverse complement strand
TTTGTTCTTCTTACATCTCCCAATTGAGTTTTTTCTAATTCTTGCCTTACCCACCGATCGTTTTAACCTGATTCCTGGGCGATCGCCCGCTCGTTCAACAGCACAGATGTTAATTTCTGTCAACTTTCTTGTTAAGAAAGATGTTTATAAAGTATAGCTTACTAAGGGGGGGTTGGGGGGGGCAATATCTAGCGCTACTTTATGAAATTGGTATTAGAGAGTGTTAAGCGATCGCCCAAAAACCAAAAATGTGCGATCGCCTTCAGGTCACAATAGGCAAAAATCAACTAGACTGCGAAATTAAATCCGAATCCTTTTTGTCCTTGGAGCGATCGACACTAAAATCTTCATAGTACGATCGCTCAGTATTCACATCCCACAAATCGTGCTTTTCCCCCAGAATATTTCTCGCCGCCAGCAACCCCGTCAGCATAGAATGGTCTTGGTTGTTGTATCGGTGCATACCGTTTCGCCCGATCGTCTGCAAATTCTCAATACCCTTCAAAAAACCTTCAAGTACCTGCAAATGTCCCCGATATTCCGCATCGTAAACTGGGTAAGCTTTAAGTTGCCGTATGACAACTCCATCTTCAACCTCAGCAGTTGTTGCTAACCCCAAACCAACCAACTCGCGAGTTGCTAATGCCACAAGTTCAGCGTCCGACATTTCCCAAATATCGTCCCCTACGCTACAGAAATATTCCATTCCCAAACAACTTTTGCTGACATCAGGAACTAACGCGGCGCTCCAATTCTTAAAGTTTTGAATTCGTCCCACTTTGACTTCGGGAGAGTGAATGTAAATCCAGTTGTCAGGAAACAAATCCTTGCGATCGACAATCAGCGCTACAATCAAAAAATCTCGATATTTGAGCGATCGCGCCGCGTGCAACACCTCTTCGGGCGGCTGCGGTTTCAGCCTCGCTATCAGCGCCGATATCGGCATACTCGTAATAAAATTATCCGCCGAATATTGGACTAATTCTCCGTTTTGCTCCGCAGTAATACTTTTAATCTTATTACCTTCACGCTCAAAGCCGATCGCCTTAGTATCGAGATAAACTTTGCCGTCTTTATTCTCCACATCTTCCGCGAACTTTTCCCACATCATCCCCGGCCCCAAAGCCGGATAATCAAATTCTTTGATTAACGTTTTAGTATCGTTGCTGCCAAACAAAGCATTAATAATTGCAGTCGTCAGCGACAATCCTTTAATCCGCTGCGCCGCCCAATCTGCTTGAATTTCCGAACAAGGAATGCCCCAAACTTTTTCAGTGTAAGTCTTAAAAAATGTTTTATACAAGCGTTCGCCAAAACGATTGATCACCCATTGTTCAAAAGTTGTTTCTTCCGGCAGCGGCCAAATTCTCACTTTCAGATAACTCAAAATAATTAGCGTACTCTCAATTATGCCCAAATTAAACAGAGTATTGAAGGCACTGATCGGATAGTTGAAAAATTTACCTCGATAAAAAATTCTGGACAATCGCGGCACTTTAATAAACTCATTTCCCAGTACCTCTTGCCACAACTCCTGCACGGCTTCAACTTTAGTATAAAAGCGGTGGCCGCCAATGTCGAAACGGTAGCCTTTGTAGGTTTCGGTGCGAGCTATTCCCCCAACTTTATCACCTTTTTCTAGTACAACAGGGATGATGCCTTGTTTGACTAGCTCGTAGGCAGCAGTCAAGCCCGCAGGGCCCGCACCGACGATCGCAACCGGATAATGTTTCACTCAGCCTACCTCCAGCTTTTTTATCGAACTATACCATTATTTATAACTTCCCAAATAGATAGATGCACCCGTGAATACCCTGAGAAACTATCGATCGATCTGATGTTGAAGCGCAATTGGCATTGATTTCTTCAGCGGTACCGGCAAGCTAACCTTGGCAGTCAAGGGCTTTTTTTGGGACAAATGGCGAGCCGTGCCGATCGCAAATGCCAGTCCGCTGTAAAAATAGAAAAGCCAGTGCCAAGGAATTGTTTTTAGAGCAAATACGAGACCGTGTTTTTGCTGAAAAAATCGATAAAGCGGTGCATTAATTGCTACCAGCGGCACGGCTACAAACGGCACAGCTAGCAAGCAGTTGAGCGACCAACAGGTTCCCAAAACCAGAAGCAGCACTGCATAAGTTAAAATCACGCTGATGCGGTTCGACACTTGCAAGTTGAGGTCGTTATTCAATTGCCGATCGCGCCAAATAAGTTCCGTCCAAGGCAGCGCTCGGTAAAAAAAGTCAGCTTTCACCATCCCCATCGCTTCCCAGCGCTTTAAGTGCTTCACCTGCAATGTTTTGCACAGCCGAATTTGATAACCTGCTTGTTTCAAACGGTAGCCGAATTCAATATCCTCGATCGAAGCTTGGCGGTAACTTTCATTAAAGCCACCCATCTGCAAAAAAATTTCCCGGCGAATCACTCCGCAAGCTCCCCAAAAAGTCGAAGCTTCTTCGTTACCGGTTTGGTGCACGTAGTGGTGCAGCAAGTTCCTGTACTGCGAGAGAAAATTGGGATCTCCAGGAGCATCATCGTAGGAGCCGATGAAAGCAGTCAAGTGGGGATTATTTTTGAACACCGATATCGCATAACCCACTGCTTCAGGACAAACAGCCACATCAGCATCCACAAAAAACAGAATATCTCCCTTCGCAGCTTGCGCTCCCAAATTTCTAGCTCTGGCTGGGCCGCCGCATTCAGGAATTCTAATTAATTTTGCCCCAAATTCCTTGGCCAGACGCCAAGAACCGTCGCTTTCGCCATCTGCTACTACAATAATCTCGATCGGTCTCGGTACGGCTCGAGCCAGTTTTGACAAACAAGTGCGGAAGTAAGAACCCCCGTTGTGGACTGGGACAATCACGGATACAGTCGGGTCAGCGGTAGAAATCATCACCTAAATAACTTAAATTGCATGAGGAAACATTGCTTGAATTTTAATGATGTTATTTTACAAACAGTAAAATCAGCTCTACTATTTTGTTTATAACTCGATCTCTATTTATATTCAACTATATTTTTTGCTGGCATTCTCGATCGCATTTTTCCCCGTCGATGCCTGTATTCTAAGTCATTTTTTCCTGAGACTCAGGTGATGCAGACAGCAGCTTTACGAAATCTTTAAATATGTCATTGTTTTTGTAAACTTTAGAAAAAGCCCCACCAGCGATTGTCTCTGACAGTGTTCCACCACACAAGAATTTGATTCTACCGATTAAGTCCAGTATAAGATATAACATTGAATGTACTGAGGGCAGTCTGCTGTCAGTCGATCGGGGCATTGAAGATTTACTTGCAGCATTCTCGATCGGGATTCCCCAACCAAAGTCTAAAATTTGCGGTTATCCACGACAAAAGTACGCGGCGCAGCACCAGTTTTTGGGCGGACTCAGGACTTGACTAATACAGTTTCTTTATAGCTCATCCGCAAGGGACTCCCGCACCAAGTCTGTGTCCCCACCGCTGCAGCAACTCACACTTTATGAAATTTGGCAAGACATTTAAAACATACATCGTAATTTTTTTTAACGGTGTACGATCGACCTTGAGTAATTTGCTAACATACCCTTAGCTTGCTCCCTGCGAGCCAAAATTTTTACACAAACCAGTTTTTATATTACATGAACACATCCCACCACAACTTAAACCCGCCATTAGTTTCAGTCATCATACCTGCATACAACGCTCAAAAATTTATTGCTAAAACATTAGAATCTGTTTTATCTCAAACCTATCAAAACATAGAAATTTTAATAGTAGACGACGGCTCCACAGATACAACACCCGAAATCGTCAAATCTTTTGCCCAAAAAGACAGCCGAATCATCTTATTGCAGCAGTCAAACGCCGGTGTCGCCGCCGCACGCAACCTAGCAATAGAAAAATCCAAAGGCGAATACATTGCACCCATTGATGCCGACGATATTTGGTATCCGCAAAACCTAGAAAAACAAGTCGAATGCTTAATTAAATCAGAACAATCCGTAGGAGTTGTCTATTCCTGGGCACTTGATATCAACGAAAAAGACTTATTCACAGGTGGATTTTACAACTCCACCATCGAAGGAGAAGCATACAAAGCTTTAGTTTATAAATATTTTATGGGTAATGCTAGCTCATCTCTGATCCGCCGCATTTGTTTCGAGAGAGTCGGCGGTTACAATTGCCAATTGAAAGCCGAAAACGCCCAAGGCTGCGAAGACTTAGAACTTTTTCTCCGCATCGCTGAACATTATCAATTTAAAGTAGTGCCAGAATTTTTAGTTGGCTACCGACAGATTCCCAGCAGTATGTCTTGCAACTATGCAGCAATGGCAAAATCTCACTCTCTAATTATGGCAGAGGTACGGGAGAGGCATCCTGAAATTCCTGACAATATTTATCGCTGGTCTAACAGCAGTTTTTATATATACAATTTAGCCGTTAAAAGCAACCGTAGCGGCAACCATAAAAGTACATTATTTTGGCTGTATAGAGCTTTTAGAGAAGATTCATTGATGACTCTTTTGCGCCATAATTTCTACATTTTGTCAATAGAAAGTATATTAAAAATAATACTTTCACCAGTTACTCAATCTCGGTCAGACTTAAAATCAACATCAACAGAGACTGAAGGCACAACAATTTCCACCATCCATAGGCGAACCAGCATTCACAAAGTGCTCCCGTCTCAGGTATATGAAAGAATGCGATTCAATAATTTTGCTAACCGATAACGCAAATAAACCCAAGATCAAACAACCAGATTTCTTAAAGAAACCTGGTTTTTGAGGCAAGCTATGGAAGAGAGTTAAATCAACGGAAATAAATTTTTGCTGCTTCTTGCTTCTACTTATATATCTCTAAGCGCGAGAAGCTGTAGCAGTTTGAGCTTTCGGCTGCTTACCGTCCGGCGAAAGCGATTCTCCTTCAATAAACGATCGCAACATCCAAGCCATTTGCTCGTGCTGTTCCATCAAACTCGTCAAAAAGTCTGCGGTTCCGTCATCCTTAAACTCTTCACCGCACTGTTCGACGTGTTTGCGGAGATTGCGAATCACCAGTTCGTGATCGTCAACCAAGCGCGACACCATCTCGCTTGCTAAAGGCAAATCGCCGACGTGTTCCTTAATCGAAGCATACTTGAGAAAACCCTCAGCAGTACCAATCGGATAGCCGCCTAAAGCTCTCACCCGTTCGGCCATAGCATCTATATTTAGTGTTAACGCCTGGTAGTGTTCTTCCCACAACTGGTGGAGCGATCGAAACTGCGGGCCAACTACATCCCAGTGATACTTTTTGGTTTTGATTAACAGCAGATAAGCATCTGACAGGTCGCGATTTAATAGTTCGATAACACCTGTACGTTGCTCCTCAGATAGACCTATATTTAACTTACGCATTGAAACTGTGACCTCAATTCTAACTTTCCATTTATTAGAACAAATTTCCCCAGCCACTTACATCAACCCAGAGGACGATCGCACTTTGGTAAAATTGCTGCATTTCAGGTTAAAGCAATCGCAATATAGATACCTTTAGATAGATGTCATGCAACTTTTTGTTCCGGGCAGCCTTTGTCTGTTTGGCGAACACAGCGATCGGGCAGCAGGCGATCGCCCCCTCAATCCCGCTGTAGAACCCATTTGACATCTTTTGTTGAACAATAAGGCAGACTGCAGCAGCCGTCTGGCACAACTCAACAGCCACAAGACTAGAGATCGGGTGGTTCGGGCAACAAAAAAGCTGAAATTTTTCTGGCATAAGGCTTGTGGCAACAGCAACCGATGTCAAACGGGTTCTATATATTTATGGTCGATCGCACCTCCTGCTAGCCATAGCCGCCGCTGCACCGCTGCCTCAACAGCTACATCCCTTTATTCTGCGTTGTCGATCGCCCCAAAATTCAATCAATTGTAACGAAATATTACAAGATAGCGTTAAAACAGCATAGAGTCTTGACAGCAAAAAACTAAGCCGCTATTCTGATATACATACCCGGGTAAGTCAATTCACTGTCATATGCAAGAAAAGCAAAAAGTTACACTGTATCTTCCACCTGAACTGCATCGCCAGCTCAAAATCAAAGCCGCAGTAGAATCTGAACCGATGTCATCAATTGCAGAAAGGGCAATTGTCTTTTACCTAGGAAACTCCGAACTGGTTGACGAAGTAGAAGCCTCCTACGGACAAACCCACCGGGTTTACACTTGTCCAGAATGCACGGGTTCAGTAGTAATGCGAGAGGGAGAACTGGCCTCCGTCAAAAGTCAGCCTAGCGTATTGGCTGAACAGGATCTTCCAGTGAAGCAGGTGTCGGGCGTCAGCGCCAGCACTGCCCAACCGGGAGAGGAAGAATTGGTTCCCTGCTAAGAATGCCTTGCTTCCCCAAACAGCTAGAACTTAAAGTTACTAAAATTTTTCGTATTCGGCTAAAGGCAGCATTGAGATTCAGCAAAGATAGCACCGTCTCTAGTGGGTCGAGGAATATGCAAGAAGAGATCAGTATCCTAATCCAAGCTCAATATCCTCTGATCTACCTCGTGACATCCGAGGAAGAGCGGTGTGAGCAAGCAATTTCGACAATAGCTCAAGCCAAACCACAGCGACGAGTATTTATCTGGACTGTAACTCACGGCATTGTGGAGTACGGTCAGCCGCGCACCACCACCCAGCACAACACCGTCTCGCCAGAGGCAGCAATTGAATGGGTGATCAGGCAGCGAGAACCCAACAGCAACGCTAGCATTTACATTTTCAAAGATTTACATCCTTTTATCGATTCTCCTCCGGTAACGCGGTGGTTGCGCGATGCGATCGCCAACTTCAAAGGAACGCAAAAGACAATTATACTGATGTCTCCTTTGCAGCAAATCCCGATCGAGCTAGAAAAGGAAGTAGTGGTATTAGACTTCGCGCTTCCAGACATGAAGGAACTCAACCAAGTATTGTCTGGCCAGTTAGAGCAAACAAAATCGCGGCGCATTACCACAGAAGGGCGAGAAAAACTTTTAAAAGCAGCCTTGGGATTGACCAAGGACGAAGCTGAAAAAGTGTATCGCAAAGCCCACGTTTCCACAGGGCGGTTAACTGAAGAAGAAGTAGACATCGTTCTGTCGGAGAAAAAGCAATTAATTCGGCGCAACGGCATTCTAGAATTCATCGAAGAAGACGAAACTCTGGATGCAGTAGGCGGTTTAGAAGAGCTGAAGCGGTGGCTGAAGCAGCGTTCCAACGCCTTTACAGAAAGGGCGAGAGAATACGGCCTGCCCCAACCAAAAGGGATGTTAATTCTCGGCGTACCGGGCTGCGGAAAATCGCTGATTGCCAAGACTACCTCCCGCCTCTGGGGACTGCCCCTGCTGCGGCTAGATATGGGCCGAGTCTATGACGGTTCGATGGTGGGTCGCAGCGAAGCCAACCTCCGCAACGCGCTCAAAACAGCAGAATCCATCTCTCCAGCCATCCTGTTTATCGACGAACTAGACAAAGCCTTTGCCGGAGGCACCGGTTCTGCCGACTCAGACGGAGGCACATCCAGCCGAATTTTCGGTTCCTTCCTCACTTGGATGCAAGAAAAAACTTCCCCAGTCTTCGTAATGGCAACAGCCAACCGCATCGAGCGGTTGCCGGGGGAATTCTTGAGGAAAGGCCGGTTCGACGAACTCTTCTTTGTTGACCTGCCTACCAAAGAAGAACGCCAAGAAATTTTCAACATTCACCTGTCAAAGCGGCGTCGGGACATCTCTCGCTTCGATTTAGAGCAACTGTCCAACGTTTCCGACGGCTTTTCAGGCGCAGAAATTGAACAAGGGCTAGTAGCAGCAATGTACGAAGCCTTTGCTCAAGATAGAGAGTTTACGCAGTTAGATATCATCGCGGCCATTAAATCTACATTGCCACTGTCTAAAACCATGACCGAACAGGTCAGCGCCCTGAGAGAATGGGCGAGACAGCGCGCGCGGCCCGCTGCGTCTTCCGTCGCTGAATACCAGCGAATGGAATTCTAAAAGCTTTCTCCTGGTCCAAACAGGAGCAAAGGCTAGCAACAGCTAGCAGTTCGATTGAAGAGCCGCCCAGCGGCCAAGTTAAATCCAGACCGTTGTTGTTTCTCTCTCAGTTTTATTAGGAGGAAATCCAATGTCTCACTTTAGCACTCTGCGTACCAAGATCACCGATGCCGAAATCCTGAAAGCTTCCCTGCGCGACTTGGGCATTTCAGTCAAGTCAGAAGCTGACGTTCGCGGTTATAACGGCCAGCGCGTTCGCTCCGACATTGTGGCCACTCTCGAAGGCGAATACGACTTGGGTTGGTCTCGCAATAGCGACGGTTCCTTTGACCTGATTGCAGACCTCTGGGGCGTCGCCAAAAAGCACAATCAAACCGAGTTGATCAACTCCATCAACCAGAAATACGCAGTCAACAAGACCTTGGCAGCAGTCAAGCAGCGCGGTTTGCAAAACGCCAACGTTAAGCTGGTAGTGCAAAATTAATCGCCGTGCGCGTTTCTAAGCTTGCGGGTTAACCAAATACGGGTTAACCCGTTTTTTGCGATCGAGATTTTTAGCACTGCCCCTACAGCTCGACAGACAGAGGAAAGCTGCTCCTTAGCGGACGCTATCTTTTACCGTTTGTTGATAAATTTCAAGCATTCGATCGACTTTGCGTTCCCAGTCGAAATGCTGCCGGACTCGCTCCCGTCCAGCGCTACCCATGCTGTGCCGCAGCTCCGGGGATTGAGCTAGCTTCAGCATAGCTTCAGTTAGTCCTTTGACAAAGCCTTCTCTAGAAGCTGGTTCTACTAAAATTCCACTTGTGGAATCGAGATAATCCGCCGGGCCGCCCCAGTTCGTTGCTATGACGGGTAAGCCCACCGCCATTGCTTCCATTACCACGGCCCCCCCGGGTTCGCGTAAACTCGGGAACACCATTGAATCAGCTTGTTTCATTTTGATAGCGCACTGCTCCTGAGAGAGCCAGCCGCTAAATACAACCCTGCTGTCGAGCCCCAAACGAGCTGTTTGAGCTTCGAGTTCCCCTCGCATCTCCCCATCGCCGATGATTTCTAAGACTGCATCAGTTTGAGCTGCGACGGGGGCGAAGGCTTCTAGCAGCAAGTCTACACCTTTCCAGTCTGCCAGTCGCCCTAAGAAAACAAAGTGAACTTGTTTATTTGGCTCCTTTAATGCGGTAGAGTCCGATCGCCACACCGAGAAATCCACGCCGTTTTCCACAAGTTCAATGATTTTACCCTGCACCCCTGTTGGCAGTGCTTGCTTCGTGCGATCGTTGGCCACCAACAGCGTCTCGGCTTTGATTTTGCCCGGAAAAAGACGGTTGAAGAGATCGACGAACTGGTGACCGATCGCGATTAAAATATCAATGGTCGGATTTTGGCGCGATCGAAATGCCAGAGGAAATTTAACCGACGTGTTCATCGGCCCGATAACTACCGGCACTCCCAATCCGAACATCAACGAAGGAACTGTTGCCGAAACTGGTGTCGGTTCGTGTACAACATCAATCTCGTGTTCGCTCACCAGCCGCCGGACAATGCGGCGCTGCAGCATTTGCGTGTACAGGTGACTCAGCAGCCCAAAAGTAAATTCATTCACTCTTGCTGGGATAAATTGCCCGCAATTATTAAGCAGCCGGTGCAGCCAAGTATCCGGTACAAAGTGCATTCGATCGCAGTCTTCTGGAAACAGCGCTGTGAGTTCTGCCTGGGTGCGGGCGTGCGTCACTAACCATGTTTCTATTTGGCGCGATCGAAGTATCCGGAAGTAGTTGATCGGCAGCAATGACTCGCCGCCGAATTTAGTTGAGGCATTCTGAGCAACAATTAAAATTCGCATATCTTGTTTGGGACTCAACTGGATTTATGTAGTCTGAGATTAAATTTGTTCTTTAGCATAACTAAGACGGGTTAGTTATTCCTAGTTTTTCCAAGCACTGAGCTAAAGTTTCTGCACTGCGGCCGTGGCTAAATTTGGCCATAATTTTTTTCCGGGATTCCTGACTGAGGCTCAAAGCAAGTTCGGGATTTTGGAGGAGATTGGCGATCGCATCTGCCATTTCTTCGGGTTTTTCTGATTGGACTAATACAGCATCCACGCCGTCATCTACTAGCTCAGAAGTTCCGCCTACATTAGTAACAACCGACGGCACTTCCATCGCCATTGCTTCCATCACAGCAACCGGAACTCCTTCATTCAAACTTGCCAAAGCGAAAACGTTAGCTGCTTCTAGACTTTGGCGAATTCGCTGTTCCGAAACAGCCCCAAGTAGCTCCACGCATTCGGACATCGATTTATCGTCAATGATTTTTTGTAGCTCTTGGTGATATCCGCTGCCCCCTTGTTCATCCTCACCTGCAATTTGCAGCCTCACGTCAAATCCCCGATTTCGCAGCAATTCTACAGTCTCAATCAAGTATTTATGACCTTTCACCGGGTTGAGGCGGCCGCAAGCAAAAATATTGCACGGACTTCCTTCTTGCCAAGGCTTGTAAGGGCTGCTGCGTTTAATTTCTGCAATATTAACTCCCATGGGAGCAACAGCTAATTGTTTGGGAAGAAAGTTCGCTAATTTCTTTTTGACATCATTGAGAAGCAGTTGAGATATGACGATCCCAAAAGCAGCATTTTTCCACTTTTGTTCCTGATTTGACCCGTACACTTCTAGAGTAGGTCCGTGAAGAGTTATACTGTAAGTACAGCCTGTAAGAATTGAGTTAAATAAGGCTATATTGGCGGAATTGGCACAGGAATGAACGTGGATGTGAGACCAACCTTTTGTTTTTGTTAACCCTGCTAATTTCCCAGCAACCAAAACCAATGCTAAGAGTTTAAATTTTTCAAATAACGATGTGTCACTCGCTTTGGCAATAACTGCGAGGCACTGCCACCATGCAGCGGGACCAGCTTTGAGAACCTCTAGGAATGAATTAATAAAATCTTTCGCAGCAAAGGGAAATAGATAAACAGTATTTTTTTGAGCTTCTTCTGCCCATACGTGAGAAGCGATCGATCTGGGTGGCGGTTGAGTTGATACTAAATCTGTTTCAATTCCAAGTTCTGCAAGAAATTGTCGCTCCCGCCACAAAAATATGTGTGTTTGTCCGGGAAATTGGGGAATAAAGTATCCAATTTTTGTCTTCATTTCTTACCTGCTTTCTAATTTTTGATTCAAGGATATTTATCTACTGTGCCGATGCACGAACACCTTTCTCACCGAGCATTTTTTCGTAAATATCGACGATTTTAATCGCTTTGTTTTCCCACGCAAATTCTCTGGCTTTTTCGATCGCCTTAGCTGACATACTTTCCCGCAGCCGATCGTCTTCCACTAACAGCTTGATTTTACTTGTCAACTCCTGTGTGAGATACTCTCTAGAAATCGGCTCGATCTTAAAACCAGTTTCTTCATTCACGTATTCACCAATACCGCCGTTATTAGCAACTATGCAGGGGAGCCCGCAAGCCATAGCTTCCATTACCACTGCGCCCCCGAACTCTCGGATCGAAGGGAAGCAAAAAATATCTGCTTTCCTGTAATATTCCAGAGTTTCTTGTTGATTTACCCATCCGGCAAAGCTAACTATTTCCCCTAAATTAAGCTCATTTACTCGGTTTTCCAAGTTGTTTCTTTCTGGGCCGTCTCCTACTATAGTTAAGCTGATTTTACTTTGAATTGCCAGGTCTAATTTCCCAATAGACTCAATGACAATATCGGCACATTTGTAAGGCACTAATCTACCCACAAACAGCAGGTCGATCTTGCTAACATCTTTATTAAGGATCTTTGTCTGATTTGAAAATTCCTCGGAAATCCCATTTTCGTAAAATAAATCAATTCTTTGGTCGGGAATTGCAAACAAATTTTTTAGCATATTTAAAGTATATGTTGAACCTGCTAAAATTTTATCTGCTTTTTTGTAAGTGTCTACATAACCTGGAATTAATGTTCGACCAACTGCTCTCAAAAAGTTGAATTGAGCAAATTCTTGTTTTGCAGTTTCTTGAAAACCTGGGGGAAAGGGAATGCCCCCATTCACAGGGCCTAGAATAAAAGGAGTCTGCTGGCAAACACTGACTACCTTAAACGGATAGCGCGGCATCATCGGGGTAATTGCATGAACTATGTCATAATCTCCGTTGAGAATTTTTCCTTTGAATTTTTGGTATACTTGTTGATTGAATTGCTCATAAATTGGGTAATTCAACACATGATAAATTGGCCAATTTATTCGCCCGGTTGCGGTCAGCTTTTCGACTATTCTATAATATTTCTCGGTTAAGTTTGTTTCTTCGATGTAAACAGTTTTTTCATATTCTGGGTGTTTTTCAATAGCTGGTTTGTTTCTAATATGGGTAACGAGTGTTGCATCAACTAAATTGTTTATTTGTTGAAAAAAATTGTAGCCGACCAAAGGTACTGATGCCCAGTCAGGATTGCACTGCTCTACAATTAGTAAAACTTTTAATTTTCGATCGCTCATTTGTTTACTGCTTAGGGGAGGACTTTGTGGGAAGTTAGCTGTAATTCTAGTTGGCTGAATTAAGAGAGTTGGTTGTTTTGTATTCAATCAACTTGCTCTGCTGCCCCAGCAATCGGCGCTGGTGAAACTGGATTTGACCTTGTAGTTGGGGAAATTTGGCTAACACGCAAGACAAAGCGTAGATGGCTGCGTCTTTAGTTGCAATATCCCCATGCTTTGCATAGTAGTTATAGGTGCGATAGGTTGCTAAGGGGTAACCACTCAATAGTAACAGGCTCCAGCCTTCTGTCGGCAATGCCATTGCCAAGGCTAGCCCTGGCAAGACTAATCCCCAAAACCAGGTGCTTCGGGTTTCTTTGACCCAATGGCGTTCTGGTTCGCTTCCGTGCATCCACGAACCCTCGGCGTAGGCGTAACCCGCTCTTTGAGCGCGCTTCCACCACTGAGCAAAAGTGGTCATTTGCGCGTCGTGCAGGGTCATTTCTGCGTCTGAGCGGAGGATTTTCCAACCTTTTTGGCGCAACCGCAGACACATTTCTGGTTCTTCGCCGGCGATTAGTGCGGGATTGAAACCTTCGACTTGCTCAAATGCTGTGGCGCGCATCATGGAGTCGCCACCGCAGGCTTTGGTTTCGCCGATGGGGGTATCCCACTCAATGTCGCACAACTGGTTGTAGATGCTTGCTTTGGGGTATCGTTCGCGCCTGCGCCCGCATACTGCTGCTACGTCGGGTTTGGCTGCGAGTTCGCTCTTTGCCCGATCGAGCCATCCCTCAACCACTTCGCAGTCGCCGTCCACAAATTGGACAAATTCGATGTCGGGATCTAGTTCCAGCAGGCGGGCAAAGCCTTCGTTTCTGGCGCGGGCTGCGGTAAAGGGTGTAGATAGGTCGAGTTCAACGATGTCAGCTCCGATCGATCGGGCTAACTCAACGCTGCCGTCTGTAGATCCGGAATCGACGTAGACGATGCGCGCAACTTGGTCTGTGGCCCCGACTAGGCATTGGCGGAGCCGCTGCCCTTCATTTCGTCCGATCGCTACTAATCCAACTTGTTTCAAGTCTTACCTCTTCAATTCGACGACTGAACTATTATTTTAATATTTTAGTAACAGTCAAGCTAACTTCACAATATCTTTATAAAATCAATCCCAACGAGTTCCTGTCTTCGGTGTTCAACTACTGGTAGCTTATTAGACCTCTTGCCAAACAAATCTCTGTTACAATTAAACCTTTTGAGTTTTAGACCCACGAAGCTCACTCATAATTGTCAAGTGCTGATATCACCTGCAATCTGCTCCACTCAAGCCAAACCTTTGACTCTAATGAAATTTCTAACGAAGCTTTTTCGTTTTCCAGGTCTTCTGGTGGCAGTTGTAATTGATTCATTTTTTTATTGTCACAATCAAGTATTGCATATAATTGTATCACAACAGTCTTGATAATGATTTAGGATTGCTCTAGCTATTGATACCATCGGAGATTATTTATTTGCTCGTTATAAAAACATATTTATCAGGCAATCCTGGTTCGATTAAAATGTTAATTAAAAACATCGATTGTTTCAAATCTAAACCCGTTAATCTTCCCAAGATTACCATTTTGCTATACAACAGATATCATCCCGAACATCTGACTGTTGAGTTAGAGAAGATTTATCCACAAATTATGACTCAGATCGAGTTTGAACTCTCAAAAAAAACCTTGAAACCCGAAAAAGAAGCCCTTGGCAAGTCTGGATTTGTTCCGGTTAGGGCAAAGTGGATAATTGAACGGTCAAATGCTTGGATGGAAAGATGCAAAATCCTCGTTAATAACTTCGAGAGAACTTTAGTTAATGCAAATGCCAAGATAAATGTTTGTTTTATTAGGCTGATGGTTAAAAGGCTTGCAGCTTAAAAGATGTCAAATGGGTTCTATAGTAGATCGCGAGCGAGACGCTGGCACCGATCTCATCCAAATATATTATTCTGATGCAACCGTCCACGATCTGAAAGCGAAAATGGGATGCTCCCCATTTTTGTCTCTCTGCCAACAGTGGAACTGCCCACAATCAAATTCTGTCGCTTTCTTTGGGGGCGGTTTGATGTAGATTGCTAGTCTGAATTGTAAGTTTTCGATCTAACCCGCCCCTAGGAGTATTGTAGTTACTTTACCGAAACTGCTGAGCGGAATCCGCAATCAGTGATGCCCAGAATATCCAGATATTTTTGAGCAGTACCTTCCAGGTTGAATTGGGCAAGCCAAGCTGGATCGGCTGGCTTTGTTTTACCGGACAATACTTTTAAAATTGCTTGCGCGAGCGCTTCGCTGTCGCCTACTGGTACTAGCTCGCCGTACTTGCCTCGGTCTAAGATTTCATAGGGGCCGCTCGGGCAATTTGTAGAAACAATTGGGGTTCCCAAAGTCATTGCTTCTCCCAGTACAACCGACCGACCTTCCCAAGCTGAAGACAAGACAAATACTGCCGACCGTGCCATGTATGCAAAAGGATTTTTTACAAAACCCGGCATTTCCACGTCATTTTCCAAACCCAATTCGCTAATTAGAGATTCCAGTCGAGACCGTTCCGATCCTTCGCCTAAAATCAGCAACCGGGTCGATCGCGCTTGTCTTACTTTAGCAAAAGCATTAATTAAGTTAGGAAAATCTTTTTGTTTTTCTAATCTCCCCACTCCCAGAATTACTGGCAATTCTGGGGGATTAAACCAGGGGTGGTCTACAGGTTCTTTACTTTTTTCTATGACTCGTTCTGTCTCTATTGGGTTGCTAATTACTTGAATTCGATCTGCTGGTAAGCCAGTTCGAGCAGCTATGTCTTCAGCTACTCCTTGAGATACTGCTAGTATGCCGTCGGCCCTAGGGTATAAAAGTCGCGCTATCGCGGGCGACCAATATTTAAAGCTTAAGGGAGAGTTACTTCCCGCTTCCTGAGAAAGATGCGTGTGGTCTGATACCACAATCCGTGTTTGTACACCCGAAAAATGCTTTGCCAATATTGCTATTTCGTTTGCATAATGATTGGCTGACATTAAAGCTGTGGGTTGTTCCTGTCGCAGGTAACGCGCTAATTTAGGAACTCTTGTTAATATCTTTTCAGCTTCTAGGTTGATAATCCGAACGGATGGGGGAAAGTCCCACAGGAAAAGAGCTCCGGGAAAGTTAAGTACCAAATCTACCTTGACGCCGCGAGCTACAAAATTGCGGGTTAAGTTCAACATTACCTGCTCTATACCCCCATTGAACAGGCAATGCAGATAAATAGCAATGTGCGCTGGCTTTTTGAGTGTACCCATTGAATTATTTTTTTAGTTTGAGTAGTGTTTTTCGATCGAAGTTGATCCTGCAAGCTGTGGCTGCGGGGAATTTCTCGTGCGGCAGCAGACTGCTGCTAATTCTGGTTGGGCTGCGAATTATGGCTCTCCTGGCGATCGGGTGATTGATATAGCTTATATATCTCAGGGTAAGGATTTGGGCGATTCGATTGCCAAAATTCTGTGCTGTAAAATACAGTTTGCACCACAGATCCAAGGGAGCCGATCGATATTCGGGCTAACTCTAGGCTACCCGCCTGTTGAGCCGGAATCGACGTAGACGACGAGGGCAACTTTGTCTGTGGCCGAGACTAGGCACTGGCGGAGGCGCTGCCCTTCATTTCGTCCGATCGCTACTAATCCAACTTGTTTCAAGTCTTACCTCTTCAATTCAACGACTGAACTGTTATTTTAATATTGTAGTGACACTCAAGGTAAGTTCACAATATCTTTAGGATAAATTCTATTGAGCTGCAGTTTTAGGTATTATACGGCCTCAAGCTTATTCTTTATTAAGCTACACCAATCATGTTGAGTAAAGCTAGTCAACCATGCTAAATTTAAGTTTTTGGTTCACAATTTACTGTAGCGACCGCGGAGTCAGCCATAGATATTTTTCACTCTGCGAACAGGGAAATTACCCTGAATTTAAAATCTGCGGCGTTGCTGATTTACGGTATTAATCAACTTTTGTTGTAAGTTATAAAACTCATCATACTTGGCTTATAGGAATTTGGAAATCTTTAATTCATACCTGTATTCAGCAACGGCCTAGAAATTATTGTTCAGACTTCCTGGTTGTTTTTTTCGATTATTTTTGCCGGTATTCCCACTGCGGTTGCACCGGGTGGCACGTCACAAATCACCACAGCATTAGCACCAATCAAAGCATGATCGCCGATCGTTACGGAGCGAATAATTTTAGCTCCTGCACCGATATCGACGTGACCGCCGATTTTGACATCAGCAACAATTGTCACCTGCTGAAAAATCAGACAGTTAGGGCCAATGGAAGCACTGGGATGAATGACAACGCCATTAGGATGAGTCAGCAGCAGTCCTCCTTGTATTTGGCAGTTCAAAGGGATGTCTGTTGCAGTGACAACGCTCCAAAATCGATACTGGATCACGTTCCAACGGCATAAAATATATCCTGCAATTCCACCCTGCTGCTGCCACTTTTGATAGTTGCGGATAGATTTTAGCAGTTGGCGACTGGGTTCCCACCACTTGCTAAGTTTTTCGCGGCTCCAGTCTGGTTCTGTAGCAGAAATGATTGACTTAGTGATTGACTCAACCATTGTTTGTGCAATTTTTTGATGATGTAGACAATTGTGCCTATTTGTGCAGTTTACCTTAAGATAACTCTCTAACCTGAGTATGGAGATTGCTTGAATCTCGACACAGTTAACTTGCTTGAGAGAACAGAGAAAGTTAAGCCCGATCTCTCTGTTTGTTTTAACACAGAAGCGGGGACACTTTCCGATAAAATGATTTAAGAATTGTTTTCGGCCGGACGGGATTTTATAATTTTGGCGGGAATGCCAACGGCAGTTTGACCGGCCGGAATGTCTGATAAAACTACAGCATTAGCACCGATATTTACATCGTCTCCCAAGTTGACTTTTCCGAGGATTTTTGCACCAGCGCCGACGTTAACCCGATCGCCCAATTGAGGGGATTCTAGCGGTTTGTCCAAATAGCGGTTTCCCAGCGTTACACCTTGGCGGATAATGCAGTCGTCACCGATCGTACAATATCCGTGAATAATAATAGCGTTTTGATGTTCAATCACCACGCGACGACCGAGCTTGACAGTGTAAGGCAAGTCTATCCCGTAACTATTGCGGACTTTTCGGTAGAGCGATCGATAAATAATGCTCAAAGGAGCTCGAAGTAATTTCGGTTCTACCTGCATTCTCCAGACGCCAAAACGCTGCACTGCTACGGCGCGAAATCCCGGTTTTGTCCAATCTCGACCGTGAGCGATCCAGTCTTCTTTAATTTGCTGCCATAGTCCCAGACCGGCGGTTTCTACTTGATTTTCACTGCTGATTAACTTTTGCTCAGTTACCATAAGCTCTAATTCACGCTATTTTTTGTTTGCTCTATTGATTCTAGATGCCCGCGATATTAATGGGTCTATCAGGTTTTTGAGGAAGGATCGATCCGGTTTTATCGAGAATACTAATTTTTCTGCTGCATCATAAAAAATTTTGCTTGCCTAGGTTAACCTGGTTTAGTTGGCTTTGACCGATTCACCAAATCGTTTTAAAAGTTTTTGGATTTTTCAATCTTACCCCCCTTAAAAAATACACTATTTAATACAAAATCCCTCAGTAATTGTGGTGGATCGCCATCGGGTTTGCCTTGAAGTACGCGGCGCACCCTCCAGGCTGCAAAACCCGAAGCCCAGGATACATCTGTTAACGCTGTGTAAACCAAGCCGTAGTTTTTGAGAAAGTACCTGCGCCGGGAATCAAACCAATACTGTGGCAGTCGCTTAGGGGGCTTTTTGGTGTCAGTGACGCCCGAGCTTTGACCTACTAAGTGGACAACGCGACTTTCGGGTACGTACCAGCAACTCCAGCCAGCTTTGTTAGCTTGCAGACAAAAGTCCATTTCTTCGCAGTACATGAAATAAACTTCATCCATCAAGCCAATTTTTTCAAATACTTCGCGACGGACGATCATGCTGGCTCCAGCTACCCAATCAGTTTGACAGATTTCTTGGGAAATCGGAGGCGCTGCGACCCTGTGGGCTAACAACTTGGACAGCAAGCCCGTCCGCCAACCAAAATCGAGTTCGGTTAAGATGTTGTGAAACCGAAATGCTGACTGCTGGGGAGTACCGTCGGGGTCTTCCAAGCGGCTGCCGGCGATGCCTGCTTCGGGGTGGGAGTCCATGAAGTCAACCAGTGCTTTCAGAGCTCCGGGGCGAACTACGGTGTCTGGGTTGAGCAGCAGGACGTAAGGGGGGGGATTGGTGGATTCCAGGGCGGGACGGATCAGGGCGTTGTTCCCGCAGGCAAATCCGCCGTTGCGCTGTAGGGGGACGAAGGAGGCCCATTCGCTCCAGCCGAATGCGGCTATAGCGGCCGGTATTTCTTCGGTAGAATTGTCGCCTGAAGCATTGTCGCCAACTACAACCCGCGTACCGGGGAGCGATCGCACTTCGGTAACTAGAGAGTGCAAGCAGTCAATTGTCAAACTAGAGGTTCGGTAGTTAACAATGACAACCAGCAGTGGATACGGGTGATTTGGCTCGCTGGCATTGGACATAGGTGCAGTTTTTGGTTTAACAACTTTTTAGCTCAAGTTGTACCCATCTGGCAAGCTGGAGCTATGACTAATAATATTTTTATTTGTTTCGGTGAGGAAGACTGTTTTTTTGTGCCATATTTCGGAATTCCCGCCGCTCTGCATCAAAGTCGATATTGCCTGTAAACCTGACTTGCCGATCGGTGCAGCAGCGAATGTCGGTAAACTAACCCCTTCATGTCATCGGAATAGCCACCGCCAATGACGCAGGCAACGGGATAGCCGCCAGCTAAACAAGTAGATAAAACTTGCATTTCCCGGCGAAATAACCCGGTATCAGTTAAAGATAATTTTCCGAGTTTGTCGGCCTGATGAGTGTCGGCTCCGGCATCGTACAATACTAAATCTGGCTTGACATCGGAGAGTAAATCTGGTAAGTATTTAGCCAAAGTTTGTAAGTATTCGTCGTCCTCCATACCGACGGGCAAAGCTACATCTAAATCGCTCTTTTGTTTGGTGCCAGGAAAATTGACTTCGCAGTGCATCGAAAAAGTAAAAACACTGCTGTCATTTTGGAAAATTGTAGCGGTTCCGTCTCCTTGGTGCACGTCTAAATCGACAATTAAAACTTGGCGAACTAAACCCATTTTTTGGAGGACGCGGGAGGCGATCGCCAAATCATTAAAAATACAAAAACCCGAGCCGTAATTGGGGAAAGCGTGATGAGTTCCGCCCGCAGTATTGCAAGCCAAACCGCATTCTAAAGCAAGCTTAGCAGTTAGTACGGTCCCGGAGGAGGCGATACAAGTGCGGTTGACCAGGGCCGGACTCCAAGGCAGACCAATTCGCCGCTGAGCTTTGTCATCCAGCGTTCCGTTGCAGTAAGCTTGAATGTAATCGCGATCGTGGACTAGCTCAATCCATTCTGACCCTAAAAGTTCGGGAGCGTGAAATTGCGATCGCTCTGCTACCCCGTCCAACCGCAGCATTTCGTAAAGCAGCCCAAACTTTGCCATCGGGAAGCGGTGACCGGGCGGCAGCGGTGCAACATAATCTTCGTGGTAGATAATTGGTAAATCCATGAACATAATTGTAGAACGAATGAATCTCCAACAGACATCTCCCATAATTTTTGTAAAGCAGGATCGCTTGCGGGCTGTTTAGATAATTTTGAGGATTCGTCTAATAGATGTCTGCCATCATTCTCGCTTCCCAGCCTCGCTGGCGCGCTCTTTACAGGCTTGGCCGGAGATGTCTAATTAAAAGCCTGCAATCTCAAATTTAAATTCGCTGGAGAACCTGTATATGCAACTAAAAACTGTCTGGGAGTCCGGCAGCAACAATCCCGAAAATGCTGAGAACTTCGATAATATCGCTCAGTGGTGGAAAAAACTCAACGGCAAAGAAATTAGCTGGGTTGAGCGACTGATTCCGCAAATCGGCGGTATGAGCGAAATTCACTGGCAACCCCAGCGTTTTGACGTAACATTTGTGATAGTCAATCCCGAAATTAGCGAAGAGACTCTCTATTGGTACAAACCCGATTCTCCTGTCAAACGCAACACCACAGTTCAGAAACTAGAACTAGACAACCTGCAACAGCAATTGTACCTCTATCCTCAGTTAGAATCAGAAGTGGTAATTCGCATCGGATTTCCCGAAGTGAAATATCAAACACTTGAATTAAACAATCCAGAATTTGCGTTGGGCGAAGATAATGTACTGCTGCTGTGGGAGGCCGAGCAAGAACTTGAAATTAAAATCTCCCTCAGCAATGAAAATCTTGCTAAACTTAAGGAATTGCTGGCATAGAAAAGACCGAGAAAAGAGTTGACAGGCTAAGCCTTGGGTGCGGGGGAGCGTGAAACTCTGAAGTTAGCTATAAATATCTTGAGGCTGGCGCGGGGGTGTGTCGAAACGGGTTTTTTCACCGGAATACTTCGTTGTTTTTTCGGATTGGGGTGCGGGGGACTGTGTATTTCTGCTAAAACTTTTTGAAGGTGGCTGCAGAATGTCTAGAAGCTTGGGCGATCCTCCCCGGTTTCTCGGTTCAGGAGTGCCTGAGTCGCGATCTTTTTTTCAGACAAGTTAGTTTTTTTGCGAATAGTGGGACTTGTTTTTGCAATAAAATATGGCAAGAATGCGGTTGATTTGAGTTGCAAATTTAAGACGGTCGATCGATATTTCGACCGACTAAAAGCTGGATGATTAGATGAACGAATATAAAAAAGTAAAAAGTAATCCTCTATTTGGTGAGATTTGATTTTGCGGTCGAGGATTTTTGTATGACAAAGGTGCTTAATTTATTAAATCATCAATCTCATTGCTGCTAAGAAGCTAAACTCAAAATGGCTAGAGAAAAAATGGCGATCGACAAAAAAGATATCCACATTTTAATTATTGACGATCGACCCGAAAACCTCCGGTTTCTATCGAAGATATTGACGAAAGAAGGGTATAGAGTTCAGCGAGCAATTTCGGGAGAAATGGCGCTAAATGCAAATTTTACTGCGATCCCAGACTTGATTTTACTAGATATAGCTATGCCTAAAATGAACGGCTACGAAGTCTGCGAACGACTGAAAGCCAACGAAAACACTCGCGAAATCCCGGTAATTTTTTTGAGCGTTTTTAATGAAACTTTTCAGAAGATTAAAGCTTTTGAAGTCGGCGGTGTTGACTACATTTCTAAGCCTTTTCAAGTAGAAGAATTTTTAGTGCGGATTGAAAGTCAACTAACTATACAACAGCTATCGAAACAGTTAAAACAGCAGAATGCCGAACTGCAACGAGAGGTAGAATTTCGCAAAGTAACAGAACAAGCACTCAGGGAAAGCAAAGCGCAGTTGCAGAAATTGGCGGTTAGTATACCGGGAGTGATTTATCAATTCATGCAGAAGCTTGATGGGACTTTCAAGTTTGAATATATCAGTTATGCTTGTCGGGAAATTTACGAATTAGAGAGCGAGGATATCTTAAAAAATCCTAATTTGTGCTTCGATCAAAACCATCCTGATGACCGAGAATATTTGGGTGAAAAGATTTGTGATAGCGCTCGAACTTTAGAACCTTTTGGTTTTGAATGGCGGATTGTTACGCCGTCGGGCAAACTCAAATGGCTGCAATCTAATTCTCGACCTGAAAAGCGCAAGAATGGCGATATTGTTTGGTATGGCGTAATTTTTGATGTCAGCGATCGCAAGCAAGCAGAAATAGAAACGGCATCAGCTAAATCTGCTTTGGAACGGCAAGTTCAGCGAGAGTTGCTGATTGCAAAAATAACTCGACAAATTCGATCGAGCTTGCAGCCGGAAAAAATATTTCAAACGGCTGCAACTCAAATCGGTCAGGCATTCCGCGTCAATCGCTGTTTGATTCATGCTTACGTTACTACCCCCCAAGTCGATCTTCCTCTGGCGGCTGAGTATCTCGAACCTGAGTGGGAATCAATGCGGAACGCCATCGTTCCAATTTGGGGCAATCCTCACGTCGTACAAATGATGATCCAAGACCGGGCGATCGCCTCCGACGACGTTTACTCAGAGCCTCTTTTGCAAGCTGCTCAACCGATTTGCCGCCAGGTTGGGTTGAAATCGATGCTGGCAATTCGCACTTCTTACCAGGGCAGGGCAAACGGCGCTATTTGTTTGCACCAGTGCGATCGCCAACGCGAATGGACAAAAGATGAAATCGACTTGTTAGAAGCTGTGGCGGGTCAAGTAGGAATTGCGATCGCTCAAGCTAAACTGATCGATCGAGAAAAAAACAGGCTCGCGCAGCTCGATCGGCAAAATAAACAGTTGCAAGCAGAAATTCGCACCCGCGTCCGCGCCGAACAAGCTCTGCAAGAATCCGAAGCAGAATTGCGGGCGATTTTTACCGCCATGACTGACATAGTTTTAGTGAGAAATGCAGAAGGGCGCTGCATCAAAATCGCCCCGACAGCAGCGGTAAATTTGGTGAAAGCTCCTACCGAAATGATTGGCAGAACCGCCCACGAAATCTTGCCAAAACCTGCTGCAGATTTGGTATTAAATACCATCCAACAAGTTCTCAAAACGCAGCAAAGCATCAATATTGAATATAGCTATACGCTCGGAGATCGGGAAATTTGGCTCGACGCTAAAATTTCTGTGCTTTCGCAAGAATCAGTGATTATCGTAGCGCGAGATATTAGCGATCGCAAACTTGCAGAATCTGCACTTCGAGAAAGCCAGCACTTCATTCAGGCGATCGCCGATTCCAATCCCAACCTATTGTACGTTTACGATTTAGTAGAACAGCGCAATGTTTACACCAACCGCCAAATTGCTGCGATGCTGGGCTACAACGCCCGAGAAATACAAGATATGGGTACTGAAATGATCCTAACTCTGATGCACCCCGAGGATTGGCCAGCTTTTTGTGAAAATGTCCAAAAAGTCGAGCAAGCTAAAGACGGCGACATCATAGAATTTCAATACCGCATGAAACACAAAAACGGTGAATGGCGGTGGATGAACAGTTGGGATACAGTATTTCTCAGAACAAATGACGGTAAACCCAAACAAATTCTCGGTACGGCTAATGACATCACAGACCGCAAATTAGCGGCAGAAAAACTGCTAGCATCGCAGCAAAGAATCTCATTTTTATTGCAGCAAACGCCGATCGCAGTAATCGAGTTAAACCTGAATTTAGAAATTATCACTTGGAATCCGGCGGCGGAAGCTATTTTTGGCTACAGCGAGCCCGAAGCGAAAGGGAGAGTCGCGGCCGATTTGATCGTACCTGAAAGCTACCGCGAGCAAGGAGCTGAGATTTTCAATCGCGGCTTGAGGGACAAATCCAGCGGGATTTGCGAAAATCTGACCAAAGACGGCAGAATTATCCTCTGCGAGTGGTACAATACTCAGCTAATTGACGAAAACGGCAAAGCAATCGGCCTCGCTTCAATGGCTGTAGATGTTACCGAACGCCAGCAAGCACAAACTGAACTGCAAGAAAGTGCTTTGCGGCAAAGAGCGATCGCCCGAATCATTGAAAGAATGCGCCAGACATTAGATCTCCGAGAAATTTTTGAAGCCACAACCAGAGAATTGCGCCAAACCATGAAATGCGATCGAGTCGCCCTTTACCGTTTCAATCCTGACTGGAGCGGCGAATTTGTAGCCGAATCAGTTGACAGCAAGTGGATTTCTTTTATCCAAGCACAGCAGGTCGATTCTAACTTCACTGAAGACGCTTTAGAAAGCGAAAAGTGCCTCGTCCAAAAATTCGAGAGCAGCTCGCAAGAAGTACGGGATACCTATTTGCAAGACACCGAAGGCGGAGCCTACAGCCGAGGTAAAACTTACCTTTACGTCCCAGATATTTACAAGCAAGGCTTCAGTAATTGTTACATCCAACTCTTAGAAAGATTTCAAGCAAAATCATACATTACTGTGCCAATTTTCTGCGGAGAAAAACTCTGGGGACTGCTAGCATCCTATCAAAATTCAGCTCCCCGCCAGTGGAGCGAAGCTGAAATCAACGTTGCAGTTCATGTCGGCACTCAGCTAGGAGTAGCATTGCAGCAAGCAGAATTGCTCGCCCGCACTCAAAGGCAGTCAATGGAACTACTTAAATCCAAAGAAAATGCCGAAGTTGCCAACCGCGCCAAAAGCCAATTTCTCGCTTCCATGAGCCACGAACTCCGCACGCCTCTCAACGCCATTCTCGGTTTTTCCCAAGTCATGGCCCGCAACAGTTCAATCACGCAAGAACAAAAAGAATACATAGAAATTATCAACCGCAGCGGCGAACATTTGCTGGAACTGATCAATGATGTTTTGTCAATGTCCAAAATAGAAGCAGGTCAAATTACCATCAATCAAGGCCGCTTCAACCTCTACAATCTTCTCAGCAGCCTCAGAGAAATGCTGCAACTAAAAGCCAACTCAAAAGGGTTGCGCCTGATATTTGAAGATACCGACAATTTGCCGCAGTACATTGAAACAGACGAAGCTAAATTGCGACAAGTTTTAATTAACCTGCTGGGCAATGCGATTAAATTTACTCAACACGGAACGGTGACTTTGCGCGTTAGCAGCCAAGCAGAAAACAACGCAGCAAAACAAAAAGAAGCCCAATTGTTTTTTGAAATTGCCGACACGGGGCCCGGCATTTCTCCTTCGGAAATTTCCACATTATTCCAGCCTTTCGTACAAACTGAAACAGGTCGCAAATCGATGCAGGGAACTGGTCTAGGATTGCCGATCAGCCAACAGTTTGTCAAAATTATGGGAGGCGCTCTTGCTGTTGAAAGTAAACTCGATAGAGGCACAACTTTCACTTTTAATATCCGCGTTAACGTAGTAACAGAAAGTGACGAACAAGAAAAATCTGCCGTCAAACAAGTTATTGCTTTAGAACCCGGACAGCCAACCTATAGGATATTAATAGTTGAAGATGTAGCGGAAAATCGCCAACTGCTGCTTAAGCTCCTCGTACCGCTGGGATTTGAAGTTTTGGAAGCAACTAACGGTGAAGAAGGAGTTGCTTTGCACTCAACTTGGAAGCCGCACCTGATCTTAATGGATATGCTGATGCCAGTTATGGACGGGTACGAAGCGACAAGACAGATCGAGCAAACTCCCGAAGGTAAAGAAACCATAATTATTGCCCTGACTGCGAGTGCTTTTGACGAACAGCGGCAAATAATTTTGTCTGCTGGTTGTGACGATTTGATCTGTAAACCGTTTCGGGAAGAGGTACTATTTGAAAAGATCGCGCATTACCTGAACCTGCGTTATATTTATGAGGAAGAAAACTCATCTACTTCTGGTTCAGCACCGAGACTGCTTCAAAGTTTGACCGCCGAGGATTTAAGTGTAATGCCCGCAGACTGGGTGGTCGATTTGTACCAAGCAGCACTTTGCGTTGATGACAACCGCATCCTGGGACTGATCGAGCAAATTCCCGAAACTGAGGCAAATCTGGCTAACGCTTTAACGGATTTAGTCGATAATTTTCGGATAGATATCATTATCGATTTAACTCAATTATATTATGATGAACGACCAGCCATTACCAGCGACTCCTAGAGACATTCTGATCGTTGACGATATGCCGGACAACTTGCGACTTTTATCTACTATGCTAGAATCCAACGGGTATCAAGTCAGGAAGGCGATTAACGGAAAACTTGCTTTACAAGCAGCACAAATATCGGCTCCAGATTTGATTTTACTAGATATTAATATGCCGCAAATGAACGGTTATGAAGTTTGTGAAAAGTTAAAAAAACTTGAAAAAACTAAAGATATTCCGGTAATTTTTATTAGTGCGCTAGATGACGTGATGGAAAAAGTTAAGGCTTTTCAAGTAGGAGGAGTAGATTATATTACTAAGCCGTTTCAAGTAGAAGAAGTCTTGGCCCGCGTGGAAAGCCAACTTTCTTTGCGTTTGCTGCAATCGAAACTGCAACGGCAAGCTAGGGAATTGCACGATCGCAATTCGAGATTGCAGGCAGAAATTGCCGAACGGCAGCAAGCCGAAGAATCAATCCGGTTTTTGCTGGAAACGACGCGGGCGATCGGCGAAGCTGTAGACTTTCACTCAGCTTTAGAAGTAATTCTGCGCCAAGTGGGCGAAACAATCGGATGGGATGTGGGAGAAGCTTGGATTCCCAATGCAGAAAAAACTGTGCTGAAATCTGCCCGCGGCTGGTATGCTAGCAACCCCTGCATGGAACCCTTCCGCAGCCAAAGCGAACAACTGACATTTGCCATGAATATCGGGCTGCCGGGACGAGTTTGGGCATCCAAGGAACCGGAATGGGTAGAAGATATTTCCCAGGGCTACCCGGATTTTTTACGAAGTGAAGTAGCACAAGAACTCGGATTTAAAGCAGGTTTTGGCGTGCCGATTTTGGTAGAGGATGAAGTATTGGCGGTGCTAGTTTTCTTTCAAATTTTGCCTTGTCCGAAAGACGCGCGATTTATAGACATTTTTAATGCCGTCGGCACTCAATTAGGTGCTTTGATTCAGCGAAAACAAGCAGAAGAATTGCTGCGGATTGCTGAAGAAAGATATCACAGCATTGTAGAAAATGCGATGGAAGGGATTTTTCAAAGCACTCCTTCTGGAGGCTATCTCAGCGCTAATCCAGCTTTGGCAAAATTGTACGGTTACGACTCGCCAGTAGAACTGATGTCTAGTATTAAAAATATTGCCGAACAACTGTACGTTGACCCGGAACGCCGCCTGGAATTCGTGGCAGCTATGGATGCAGAAAATGCGGTTTCGGGGTTTGAATCTATGGTATGCCGCAAGGACGGTAGCCGGATTTGGGTATCCGAAAATGTCCGTGCTGTTCGGGATTCACAAGGCGTTTTGATGTACTATGAGGGTACTGTTTCTGACATTACAGAGCGAAAATTAGCGCAAGAAGAGCTCAAGATTCAACAGGAACAAAGCGAGAAATTGTTGTTAAATATTCTTCCCCAACCAATAGCAGAACGCTTGAAGGCAGAGCAAAGCACAATTGCTGACAGTTTTGGTGAAGTAAGTGTTTTATTTGCTGATATTGTAGGCTTTACTGAACTGTCGGCGAGAATGTCTCCGACGGAGTTGGTAAAGCGATTGAACGTGATTTTTTCTCACTTCGACCAGTTAGCTGAAAAGTACGGTGTGGAGAAAATTAAGACTATTGGTGATGCTTACATGGTAGTTGGGGGGTTGCCTACGCCGAAAGAGGATCACGCTGGGGCGATCGCCCAAATGGCCCTGGGAATGCAGGCAAAAATAGCCAAGTTGTCGGCCGAGACAGGAGAAAAACTGGCAATTCGCGTCGGCATCAATTCCGGGCCGGTGGTGGCGGGAGTGATTGGTGTGAGCAAGTTTACCTATGATTTGTGGGGAGATACGGTGAATGTGGCGTCGAGGATGGAGGGTACGGGTTTTGCCGGCAGAATTCAAGTTACTGATGTTACTTACGAGCTTTTAAAAGATAAGTATTTGTTGGAGATGCGAGGCGTAATTCCGGTGAAAGGTAAGGGGAATATGAGGACTTATTGGTTGTTAGAAAAAAGGTAGTCATTAGTCATTAGTCATTAGTCATTAGTCATTAGTCGTTAGTCAGTAGTCATTAGTAATTGGTGTCAAATTAAGCCTAAAACCATTGAAAAATCTCGCTTTTAGCAGAGGCCTGATCCCCCTAAATCCCCCTTAAGAAGGGGAGTAGGGGTTGACTTTGAGAGCGATCCAGTCCCCCCCTTTATAAGGGGGGTTAGGGGGGATCTGGCCAGAGGATAGTCAAACAGTAGATCCTTACTACATAAGACTTTAAGTTGACACCAATGGGAATGGGGAATTGGGAATTGGGAATTGGGAATAATGTTTTTGTGGGACGTTGCTCAAAGCCAGCGCCGGAGCGGGATTGTACTGCTATGATGAAATTAGTTAACGAAACTTTACATAATAGCCGTGACTGCACAAGAATTAGTATCTGCAACAAGTTTTGAGAAGCTGATTTGGACTTGGAAAGGTCATAAAATCCAATATACCGTCCAAGGAACCGGCCGCCCTTTGGTGTTGATTCACGGGTTTGGGGCTTCGATCGGACATTGGCGGCAAAATATCCCCGCACTCGCGGCGGGCGGCTACCGGGTATTTGCGCTGGACTTGTTGGGATTCGGGGCTTCTGGCAAACCTGCGCTTGATTATACGCTGGAATTGTGGGAAGAATTGCTGACAGATTTCTGGGCGGAATTTGTACGGGAACCGGCGGTATTTGTCGGAAATTCGATCGGCGCTTTGCTGAGTTTGATGGTAGTCGCCAACCATCCAGAAATATCTGCAGGCGGTGTGTTAATCAACTGTGCCGGCGGGCTCAACCACCGGCCGGAGGAACTGAATTTCCCGCTGCGAGTAGTGATGGGGACTTTTGCTAAGTTAGTTCGATCGCCCGTCATCGGCCCGTTTGTCTTCAACAACATCCGCCAAAAACACCGCATCCGCAACACCCTGCGCCAAGTCTACGGGAACCGCGAAGCCATCACCGACGAACTCGTAGAGCTCCTCCACGCGCCCTCCTGCGAGCCCGGAGCTCAACAAGTTTTCGCTTCCATTCTCACAGCCCCAGCAGGCCCTCAACCGTCAGAATTGCTGCCAAAGGTCGATCGTCCGTTACTGGTACTTTGGGGTGCAGACGACCCCTGGACTCCCATCGCCGGCAGCCAGATTTATCAACAATTGGCCGCCAACGATAAACCAGTGAAATTTGTTTCAATTCCCAACACCGGCCACTGTCCCCACGACGAGCGGCCCAGTGAAGTCAACGCTCTGATTTTGGACTGGCTGCTGGAGTTGAAGTGAAATTTTTCGGGGGGAATGCCAGAAAAAGGCGATCGAGCCAAACCCTTGCACAGCCAAGGTTCTGCCATACTCCACCGCACCCGCCGCCCGGATTGGAAAGACTAAAAAAAAACTTTGCTAAAAAGTCTTGACACATTCGGGCGAGTCGGCTATATTGATGGACGTGTGAGGAGCGAACCAGAGAAAGCACCGAGACGAAACACGGCCAGTCGTCGGTGCTTTTTCTGTGGAAAGGCATTTTTAAAATCGTAATTATAGTGTAGATGCAGACGGCGGTTGAAACCGCGCCTACACAAACGATGTCCCTCTCTAAGAGACTGAAGAGAATAAGTAATTTTCACCGCCTTTGTCTTCAACCCGCGCACCATCCGGGTTTTGCTTGTGTAGACGCGGTTTCAACCGCCCAGTCTTCTTCGGAGCGAGCGGGAAACTCGCACTCCGAAAATTATTATTGCTAGAAATATCAACGATCGCCCAAAACAAATTGTTCGATCGCAGCCACCACCCCATCTTCCTCCACATCCGGCGCTACCCAATCAGCAACAGCCTTCACACCATCAGGAGCATTCCCCATCGCCACGCCCACACCCGCGTAGGAAATCATTTCCAGATCGTTAAAATTGTCGCCTATCGCCATCACCTGAGCCGGCTGCAAACCCAAAACTTTTTCGGCTAAATACTGCACCCCATCTCCCTTACTCGCCAAAGGATGCGTAGCTTCAAAAAAAGTAGCCACCGATTGAGTCAAATAAAGCTCCGCAGGCGTGTAGCGCTTCCGCATACTGCTGAGCAAGCCGTGGAGTACCTCCGGATTCTCGCACAAAGCCAAAACCTTCGTCGGTTCCCCCGGCATATCTCGCCGCAAATCTTGAATTACAATTGGTTCAATGCCCGATCGTTCGGCATAAATTCGGGTAGCTGCTGTAATTTCCGGTACGTAAAGTTTGTCGTCAATATAGAAATGGATCGAAAGGAGCGATCGGTAATCGAGTGCTTCAAAATGCTCTAATAGTTGCAGAGCAGTTTGTTTCGACAGCGGCAAGTGTCGCAGTCGCTTTTGAGTAGTCGGATCTTGAATCCACGCGCCCTGGTAGCAAATCAGCGGCAAAGTTGAGCCAATTTCTGAGTGAAAACGCAAAGCCGATTTGTACATCCTGCCCGTCGCAACGGCCACTTTCACTCCCCGCGACTCGGCAGCCAAAATTGCCTGCTTGACGGGTTGTCGGATGTCGTTTGACAAACCTGCGATCGTGCCGTCGATATCTAGTACCAGCAGTTTAATCTCTGCGGTACCAAAAGCGCGATCGGTAGCATTCGCTGGATTTGAGGCAATTATATTCTGCATGATTTTTGTGAGATTTTAGCTGTTGATTTGCACGCACCAGTTTATTTTGGCACTGGCGATCGGCTTTGTTTGCATCTAGATTGTCTGTTATGTTTGATGAGGACATTGGGAGAGCCAGAAAAGCCAGAGCACAAAAGGATGGAGAGGATTTGACTACCAACGGGAACAAATCATTGAAATATACAGTAATTTAAATGCCAGTAGGGCCTCCGCCGATCGCCCAGAACTCTCTCAAGAGCACCTCAAACCACTTTTTGTCTGAGTCCCGATCGCAGCTTGTTTACCTATGCACTCACCAGCCCTCTTAATGCGATCTTGATTTATACCATTTTTCTAAAGATGTGCTGTGGATGAAGTCTGAGCCCCCTTAGTAAGCTATGCTTTATAAACATCTTTCTTAACAATAAAGTTGACAGAAATTAACATCTGTGCTGTTGAACGAGCGGGCGATCGCCCAGGAATCAGGTTAAAACGATCGGTGGGTAAGGCAAGAATTAGAAAAAACTCAATTGGGAGATGTAAGAAGAACAAA
>NZ_JBARVX010000007.1:0-23842 GCF_049646505.1 Microcoleus sp. | reverse complement strand
GATCGCAGGTAATACACTAAACAAACCAGTATTGTCATTCCCCACCACTTGAAAGTTTACGGTTTGTGCCGACTCATTGGCGGGGCCCGGAAAAATGGCTGTAGCCCATCCAGCAAAGGTTTGCGCGCCGGAATTGCGGCCCACGGTGCGATCGCCCCCACTGACAAACGCAGGTGCATCGTTGACTGGATTAACTGCGATCGAATATGTCAAACTATTAGTGCTAAACGGCGTTGTTCCCCCAGTCACTGAAGCATTAACGCCCGCAGTACCGTTACCCGCCCCATTCCTTCCATCCCACCCCCGAAAAGTAATTGTGGGTTCGCTTCCAGAAATGCTGTAATAGTCTGGGTTGGGTGCAAAGCGGATTCTCGCACGTGTTAGCAGGGAAACCCCCGTCAAGTTGATATTAGCTTGCGCCGAGGTTGTGCCGTCACCTAGAAATAAAAAATTAGGAGTTTCGTAAGGATCGATATCACCGCTAAATGCCGCATAATCTCGCAGCGGGCCTGTTAGTATGATATCGCTGCCGTCTGAAAGAAAGTAATTGTCGCCGAGCACTCTGAGAGTGTAGTTAGTAGCGCGATTGGTGTCGTAAGCAATATTTTCGGCAGGCAGAAATAAGCCGTTGGTTTCTGGGCCAGGGTTGGGAGTAATGCCGTCTCCTTTTGCAAATATCCTGCCAGAAGTTGTAGATAACCGTTGGAAACCTATTTCAATTGCTTTGCGATCGCTGGTAACGGCAATAATGCTAAAACCCGCTTGATTTGGATTAGCGCGCGCTTCTGAGATAATTTGCAGATTAAAACCTAAGCTAAAGCCAGAATTGCGATCGAGCGGTGGAAATGACGGATTTAAAGGATTATTTGTATAGCCAGCATAGATGCTATCGGCAGCAGTGCTATTTAAATTAATTCCATTTCCGCTCAATATTTCGGAAGCAGTATCGGTAGGAGAAATAGAATTTAAATTTGTCAAAGACAGCCAATTTTGTGAACTGGGTGTATTGCCAAGCGATCCATCATAAAGAAGACTAGGGCCGAGCACTGTCGCTGAAGTTTCCGACAGGGTGTCGAAATTTGTCCAATTATTGCCGTTAGTTGAAAATTGCCAATTGCCGTTAGTATTGTCTGCAGCGGTGACTGCGACGCCCAAAGCATAGCTATTAGCATTGTTACTTCCTAACTCGCTGGTGATGGCTAAAGGAGTAAAACCTGTGTTAGCTGCGTTGGTTGTATTTTCATTAATTGGGAGGAGTGTATTAGCATTAGAATTTCCCAAAGTTGGAGCGCTGTTGACTTGCGGGTTGCGGAGGCTGTTAATATAAATAGTGTTAATTCCGCCGTTGGGCAAACCCAAGGAACCGGGACTTTTGACAGCATAATTAGCTCTTTGGTTAACCCCGTCAAGAGCGCTATAAAACTCAACATTGCCAGTGTTACCGTTATTCGGTGCTGGAATTTGCACTTTAGCTGCACTGCCAAATGTTCCCAAACCTGTTGTCGGCCAGGCGATCGAATCAACAGAAGTAGTTCCTGTACTGCTAGTATCTACCCACACCACATCCGATGCTGCAAAATCGCCTCCGAAGGCGTTGGAACCGACTAAAACATTATTGAGGTACGTACCGCCAGCACCGTTATTTAGTAGCAATTGAATGTTCCAATCAGAATCATTTCCGCCCGGTACGGGATTGTAGGTAGTATCGTTTGCTGGAATTACACTTGAACCGCCGAGCGCAATTATTGTTCCAGCCTTGAATACAGGAGCAATACTCGCCATATCCCTGAACTGATAAGCCGAAAGTTTTTGTATTGTTGTACCGCTAGAATCGCCCACAAAAAAACTTTCAAGTTGAGATGCCGTTAAATCTTCGGTCAACAGGATTTCTACGTACTCGTTGCCTTGAAATTGACCGTTACGACGGAATTCGTTAATAATTATTTGTCCCATGTATATGCACCTAAATTCCCAATAAAAAATACAGCAGGTTCCCGATTGATGAAAGACACCCCAGGACACGGCAGTGCCGTGTCCACCCGTCGCGATTGCACAAACCTTGAATGCGCTGTAGTTTTATAATACCGATCGCTGCCACCCTAAAACCAGCAATCTAAATTAATTTTTTATGGGCTTGCTTGTGCAACTATAGCGGTTCTCAAGCGTTGTGAGGTATGCCCGCGGAGGCCGCAGAGGCCGACAGCACTTCATATGAGAGCTCGAAATGCTATGTTTAATCCCTTCTTGTCTTCCTTCTTGTCTTCCTTCTTGTCTTCCTTGCTGAATGCCCAGATCGATCGCACCTTGTTGATATTGAATCCAAAACTCTGGTTTTGGCAATTCATCTAACTCTTTTTAACTCATATTCGTGTCGTCAACAATTTGAAAAACTCTCTCAATTTCTGGCACTGCAACTATTGTTTCGGGAACCGTTTCTAAACTGCTTATATTTTTGATAAAATAAATCTACTTGTCCGTCAGTGTTGCAAAATCAGACAATGGTTTGTTAAATTTTGGCAGGTAGATAAAAATCAATTTAATTTCGTTATCGGGATAATCAAACAGTCGTTGCGTCTCTTTGAAAGCAAAGCGTGAAATTACTTCAGACTGACCGGTAAACATTTCAAAATCTGTAATGTTCAAAGCGATTACTTGTCTCAGTCTATAATAACTATCGCTTAGATTTAATTGCATTCCCTAAGTTTTAGCAGCATTATATAAAACTCGCTTACGATATTTTGCCACGTTCAAAACTTGGATTGTGACAATCACAGTTTTGCCATCATTAATTTTAGCTTTGACATCTAAATAAGTGTCTTTACTTCCAAAAATCTCAGCAGATAAGGAGGGATGATTTCCAAATCTTCGATCGCAGGTTCGCCTTCATAAAATATAGCATTCAAAAAACTCATTAAAATTTCTCGGCTTTCGTTAGAACCGAATATCTTCTTAAACGCAAAATCTATTTTTGGATTGATAAAGCTCATAGTTTTTATTTACGGAGGTTTTGTCAGTCATTATAAACTATCAGACTTAAGATCGATCGCCTAACAGTTCTTCTGCTACCAATCCTTTCTGAATTGCCAGTACAGCAGCTTGAGTGCGATCGCGCACTTCTAACTTTTGCAAAATCGCGTGGACGTGCACCCGCACAGTCCCCGGTGCAATGTACAATATTTGTGCAATTTCCTGATTGCTTTTTCCGCCCGCAACTAAAGCTAATATTTCCTGTTCCCGTTTCGTCAGCGGATTTTCCAAAACTTCGGATTTTGACCCAACTTTCACAGGTTCGGGATTAACAAAAACCGCCCGAATTTCCGAAGTTGCCGCCTTGTCCCACCACGAAGCACCCCCCGCTACCGATCGAATTGCCAACACCAAATTTTCCGCCGCAATTCCCTTGACGCAATATCCCTGAGCTCCCGCTGAAATTAACCTTTCAATTAAGGATTTTTGGGCGTGAGATGTTAAAATTAAAACCGGAATTTCTGGATGCTGCTGCTTAATTTGGCGGCAAGCTTCAATCCCGCCAATTCCCGGCAAACCGACATCAAGAACCACCACATCGGGTAAGTGTTCCTGAGTCAATTCTACCGCTGTTTCCCCATCTTCGGCTTCAGCAATTATTTGCAAGCAACTTTCTTGCTGCAACCGCGTTTGCAGTCCCAACCGAAACAATTCGTCATCTTCAACTAACAGAATTCGCAAGGGATAAGCTGGTTTCATTTTTCTGAGATAGCAGGTAATCGAAATCCAAATAAAGCGCCGTGCGGCAATTTGTTTTCTGCCCAAATTATACCGCCGTGCGCGTCAATAATTTGGCGAGATAAGTATAACCCTAATCCCGATCCTTTGGCTTGCCGATCGCCGTTTCCTTGATAAAAGCGCTCGAACAAGTGGGGCAGTTCCTCTGCTGTAATTCCCAACCCGCTATCAATAACTTTCACTACTTGATAACTCGAATAAAATTCCATCACTATTTCTACTTTACCACCGCGAGGAGAATGGTTGATCCCGTTTGTTAGCAAATTAACAAAAACGCGCTGGAGTTGCACTGCATCGCCGTTTATCCACAAAGAGCGGCGGAAATCTGACTCTCCGTAACTCATATTTATGTAAACTCGACGCGCTGCGGACAAATCGAGCAATGTGGCGATTACTTCTTCTGCTAAAGCCACTAAATTTACGGGGGAAAGTTGCAGTTTCAAACCTTCAGTATCGTTGCGGTAAACATCCAGCAGCGTTTCTACTAATTGTAGCGACATTTTGTGCGATCGCGCCATTGTTTCGAGAACTTTTTGCTGACTGGGAGTAACATCGCCAAATTTTGCCGATTTAAAAGCTTTAATTGTTTCGATCGCCCCCAGCATCGGCGTTTTCAAATCGTGACTCAAAGTAGAGACAAAATCCTCGCGGATGCTGGCTAGCTGCTGCTGAGACTGCAACTGAGCTTTGGCGACTGCGATCGCTTCTTCGTACTGCTGATTGCGATCGCTCAAATATCCCGTCACTCCCAAAGCCATAATTGCGATCGCTCTATTTGCAAAAGTTGCTAGGGCGATCGTTTCCCCAGGAGGGACAAACAAATTTAAGAGCGTCAAAGTTACCGCTACCAGAGTAATGTGTAACTTCCCCCAGCGACTCAGGCGCGAATTTGCCAGTAAAATCGGCCCCGTGTACAAGTATCCAAACAGATACTCCGACGGCGTGCTAAATTCCAGCGCTATGACGATCGCAAATAAAAGTGCGATCCTCTTCGAGGGCTGCGCTAACGACCACCGGGCGCGCAGATACTTCTCTTGAAGTATCAGGATTTTTTGACTTTTCAATAAGCTTTTCAACATCCTCAATTAATCCATTTGAATTTTATATTTACACTCAAGTCTCTGGCTTCTACCTTTCTTAAAAATATCTCGTCTCCTGTGGCTGTGGCTAAAAAACAGAGCGTTTAGATAGCATCTATATCTGCTGATATAGATACCTACCAATATCTAAACATTTGTCTATTTGTCAAGATATAGGAAAACCAAACATAACTTCTAAGCACCAACTTATACCTCTAGGCTGATTATCAAAAATCACAGCCTTCAGTATAGTAATTATTAAGAGTAAACCGCACTTTGTGGCTAGCAAAAGTCATATATGAGCTTTGCAGAACCAAAACTTATCCAAGTTGCCATCCTATTCAACAGCAGTTATTGTGGCATGGCATTAAATGCTATACCATTGCCCAGTAGCTGCCAGTGCTTGGGGTTGGTAAGAGAAGGACGAGTGATTTTAGCCAGCGAAAACCCGGCGATATTCTGGGGAGATTGCATTTTAGCAGTAGCATTGAATTCGGCGATCGCCCCCGAACTATATTTTACCTTGAAGAAAACTCACCCGGCTTTGTGGACTTCTTTTAGAAGCCCTTTGCCAAGTGGTGAAAAGTATTTATCCAACGAGGACTTTTTGGTTCAGTTATGTTACAAGGATTAATTCAAATCGGATTAACGCTAATCATTTTAATCGCGATCGCGCCCGTCTTGGGCAATTACATGGCGCGGGTGTACATGGGAGAACGAACCATCCTCGATCCCGCCATTAAACCAGTAGAACAACTCATCTATAAAGCAGGCAACATCCGGGTTGTAGATTCCATGACAGGGTGGCAATATGCGCGATCGCTATTCTACAGCAATGCAGCAATGGGGATATTTGTTTTTCTAATCTTCATGCTTCAAGGAGTGCTGCCTTTAAATCCCACCAGCCTCAGCGCACCAACCTGGGATACCGCCCTGCACACAACAATTTCATTCCTCACAAATACCGACCAACAGCATTACTCCGGCGAGACAACATACAGTTATCTATCCCAGTTAACTTTGGGTTTTTTAATGTTTACCTCAGCCGCCACAGGTTTAGCAGTAGGAATCGCCTTTATTCGGGGACTGACCGGCCGCCCGTTAGGTAACTTTTACATCGATTTAATTCAATCAATTACCAGAATTCTCCTGCCGTTATCTTTAATAATCGCCTTGTTATTGCTAATTTCAGGAGTGCCAGAAACCCTGGCAGGCCCCGCAGTTGCCACCACCTTAGAAGGCAGCACCCAAGTTATTGCCCGCGGCCCAGTCGCTCACTTTGAAAGCATCAAACAACTAGGAGAAAACGGCGGCGGATTTTTCGGGATTAACTCGGCTCACCCCTTTGAAAATCCCAACCCTTTTACTAACCTGCTGGCAACAGTAACAATGGTTTCCATCCCAGCAGCACTGATTCACACCTACGGCAGATTTGCCAACAACAAAAAACAGGGATGGCTGATTTTTTGGATGGTATTTATAATTTATGTTGCCTTAATTGGCATTGCAGCAGTTGGCGAATACCAAGGAAATCCTCAAGTTAATAATTTACTGGGTTCCGTACAACCAAATTTAGAAGGAAAAGAAGTTAGGTTTGGCTGGGCAGAAACTGCACTTTGGGCGGTGACTACGACTGGTACAATGTGCGGTGCCGTGAACGGAATGCACGATTCTTTAATGCCTCCCGCAGGTTTTGCTACTCTGTTTAACTTGTTTCTGCAAATTGTTTGGGGCGGACAAGGAACCGGAACAGCTTACTTATTTATTTACCTGATTTTGAGCGTGTTTCTCACCGGACTGATGGTGGGTAGAACGCCCGAATTTTTGGGACGCAAAATTGAAAAAAAGGAAATAGTTTTAGCCAGTGTGGTTTTGTTAGTTCACCCGATCGCAGTTTTAATTCCCGGCGCGATTACCCTCGCCTTTACCGACAGCTTGAGCGGCATCAGCAACCCCGGATTTCACGGCATTTCCCAGGTAATGTACGAATACGCTTCAGCCGCAGCTAACAACGGTTCTGGCTTTGAAGGATTAGGAGATTCTCAACCCGCAGCAACAGGAATTTGGTGGAATTTAAGCGCCTGTTTTAGTTTGCTGATGGGGCGCTACGTGCCAATTGTGGCGATGCTGTTGCTAGCTGACAGCATGACAAACAAACAACTGGTTCCCGAAACAACCGGAACACTCAGAACAGACTCAGTTTTGTTCACCGGCGTAACCGCAGGAGTAATCATAATTCTGGGCGCGCTGACATTTTTTCCAGTCCTAGCTTTGGGGCCAATTGCTGAAGGATTTGAAATTAGCAGCGCTAAGTTGGAACCGCCGGCGATAAATGTACCCGCAGACATAAATCCTTCACCTTTAGCGACGCCTTCGATCCCCCTAAATCCCCCTTAAGAAGGGGGACTTTGACGGTCATGCTCCCCCCTTTTTAAGGGGGGCTGGGGGGGATCTGAATCTGATGGGAAAGGTCACAATCCCAAATCCTCCGATCTAAAATCTAAAATCCCAAATCCTCCGATCTAAAATCTAAAATCCCAAATCTAAAATCAACAAGATGGTTACCCCCGATTCCCCAAAAAACCGCCGTGGAGGCTCTCGCGAGTCTCGCAAACACACGCCCAAAGCAAATACAAAAGGTCTTTATCAAAGAGCTTTTAAAGAAGCTTTTGTCAAGCTGAACCCGCGGGTGATGCTGAAAAATCCAGTAATGTTTGTGGTGTGGGTTGGCACAATTGTGACTGCATTATTAACGATCGACCCCACGCTGTTCGGCCCGGTTCCCGGAAACAATCAGAGAGTGTTCAACGGTTTAGTCACGTTTATTTTGTTCTTCACTTTGGTATTTGCTAATTTTGCCGAAGCAGTAGCAGAAGGGCGCGGCAAAGCACAAGCAGACGCGCTGCGATCGACCAAAGCCGACACCACAGCCCGCAAACTCCTACCAGACGGTTCAATTCAAGAAGTAAGTTCGACATCTTTGAGACGCGGCGACCAAATTAAAGTGATCGCAGGCGATGTCATTCCTTCCGACGGCGAAGTGATCGCAGGTGTCGCATCTGTAGACGAATCTGCGATCACCGGCGAATCCGCCCCAGTGCTCAAGGAACCGGGTTCGGACATCGCCAGTTCCGTTACCGGCGGGACACGCATCCTTTCTGACGAACTGACGCTGCGGGTGATGGCCGACCCCGGTAAGGGCTTTTTGGACAGGATGATCGCGCTGGTGGAGGGCGCAGAACGCTCGAAAACGCCGAACGAGATCGCGCTGACTGTGCTGCTGGCCGTGCTGACTCTGGTGTTTTTGATTGTGGTGTCAACGATTCCGCCGATCGGCAATTATGTGAAAACTCCTGTGGGCGTGGTGACGCTGATTTCGCTGCTGGTGGCGCTGATTCCAACAACCATTGGCGGTTTGTTGAGCGCGATCGGCATTGCGGGGATGGATCGCGTCGCTCAATTTAACGTGATAGCGACCTCTGGGCGCGCCGTTGAGGCTTGTGGCGACGTGAATACGCTGATTTTGGACAAAACGGGGACGATCACGCTGGGCAACCGTTTAGCCGAGGAGTTTATTCCGGTAAACGGTCATTCGCTGCAACAAGTGGCGCAGGTAGCGCTGACTGCGAGTGTGTTTGACGATACGCCAGAGGGAAAGTCGATCGTCCGTTTGGCCGAAAAGTTGGGCGCAGTCGCCGAGTTCGATCGCACCAACGATCGAGGAGCCGCGGGGCTTGATTTTTCGGCCAAAACGCGGATGTCGGGTACCGATTTACCCGATGGTACGGAGGTTCGCAAGGGTGCGGTGGATGCGGTGAAGGGTTTTGTGCGATCGCGCGGCGGCAATTTCGGCCCGGATCTCGATGAAGCTTACGAGCGAGTTTCCCGCCTTGGAGGCACGCCTTTAGCTGTTTGTCAAGGCAGCGACACCTACGGAATTATCTATTTGAAAGATGTGATTAAACCCGGAATTCGCGATCGGTTTGACCAACTCCGAAAAATGGGAATTCGCACCATCATGCTCACCGGAGATAACCGAATTACAGCATCAGTAATTGCCGACGAAGCCGGAGTTGACGACTTCATAGCCGAAGCAACTCCAGAGGACAAAATCGAAGTAATTCGCAAGCAACAAGCAGAAGGTAAATTAGTAGCAATGACAGGAGACGGAACCAACGACGCACCCGCCCTAGCCCAAGCAAACGTCGGACTCGCGATGAATTCTGGAACCCAAGCCGCCAAAGAAGCCGCAAACATGGTGGACTTAGATTCTGACCCCACAAAACTCATTGACTTAGTGACAATCGGCAAACAATTGCTAATTACTCGCGGCGCGCTGACTACATTCTCCCTAGCCAACGACATCGCCAAATATTTTGCAATTATTCCGGCAATGTTTGCCCCAGTTGGCGCATTAAACGTCATGGGTTTAGCCAGCGGTCAATCAGCCGTTTTATCCGCATTAGTTTACAACGCTTTAATTATTCCCGCATTAATTCCCCTAGCATTAACCGGGGTAAAATTTCGCCCGTTAAGTGCCAATCAACTGTTGCAGCGAAACATCTTAATCTACGGATTGGGCGGAGCAGTTGCACCGTTTGTTGCCATCAAAGTTATCGATATTTTGATTGTCGCCGTCGGGTTGGCATAGAAGAAGTCATCAGTCATCAGTCATCAGTCATTAGTCATCAGTCATTAGTCATCAATAATTAGTCATCGCCTCGTTTTAAACTCGTTCCCTGGTATAGCCTGGAAACGCAGATATAGAGGATATGTCTCGACTTTAGATCGCCAAAATCGGAGGGATTATGAAACGGAACGATTTGATCAATGATGTTTTGCCCAGGAACTTTCAAGAAACAATTGAATTAACACAAATGCTGTGGCAGCGCCACCCAATCCCGGTGCAGCTATTTCTAGTAATGTGTTTTAACTTGATAATAGCTCCCGCTGTGTATGCCGCTACAGATGAAAGTTTAACTAAAAAAGCTGCATGGGGTTTAAGCCTTTTGGGTTTAATAATCATCGGACTCGCAGTTTATTTGTTTACTGTAATTTTCCAACCAGAAAGATTTTAGGTATAGCGTGTAGGGCGCGCCGACTATGAGAAACCGGGTTTTTTAACAAATCTGTGCGCTCAAACGAAATATTTCGCAAAAACCCCATTTCTGAGCATCCTGTGTCCTTCTTCCTGATGACATTCGACGGAAAGCTCCGGGGGACAGCACTAATGACTACCCTTCCACTTCGGGAGCGGGCAAAATGACTGATGACTAATGACTAATGACTAATGACTAATGACTATTGACTAAATTAACTGTCGTACATTCGCGCTTCGGCAGCTTCGGGATTCTCCTCGCAATATTCCTCAAAAGCCGTTTTCTCAAGCTTCATCGATCGCTGGTGAGAAGCCTCAGCCTGCATTTCTTCTACAATGTCCCACGCTACCGCGCACTCTCTAGAAGTAGCGCCTTTCTGGGAACAGGCATTTCTGGCATCCGCGATCGCCCTTTCGATTTCTTCCTCAAATAAAACACTTTTCGGCTTATCAACAAAATCGCTTTTTGTCAAGATATCCGTTACCGAAATAATGCCGAGCAGTTTGTCCTTAATCACCGGAGCTCGGCGGATGCGGGTATTGGCGAACAACCTCGCCACATATTCGACGCCCAAGTCAGGATTCACTGTAATGCACGGTTTGGTCATAATCTCGAAAACGCGGACTTTTTTCGGGTCTACTCCGTAGGCTGCTACCTTATAGACAATATCCGTTTCCGTAACGATACCGTAGGAGTCTTGATCGTGGCGGCGTTCCACAATTAACGCGCGCAGACAAAGTTCGTTCATCATCGCCACTGCTTCAGCTACCGTTGCCGAACCGCGAATGGTAACAACTTCTGTTGTCATAATATCTTGGGCTTTCATCATCATTTTTTAGCAATCCCCGGTTGTAGAGTTTAGTGCGTCCGGATTTTTAGCCGGAAACTTGATTTGCCACAATCATAAAACTTCAGGCTTGAGGCAACTGTTACGATAAATCAAGAATTGCCCCCAAGCAAGAAGGCACAAGAGAAATGGAAATCGGAAGAAGGAAGATTTTTCCAAATTTACCACTATCGGGCACATCTTTCCGGCTTACGGGTAAGCCATTTGTTTGGAGACGATACTTGACAAATCCTTGAGGTGCTTATTTTTCAGCATTCAGGTTTTTCCCGCAGCCGGTATTTCGTTTGAGTACCGTGATTTTCTTCTGGTTTAGTTGACTTTGTACTAACCTGCGGCCAAAAAATCTACACTTGTCAGCAGGGTAAACGGATCTTAAATTTAATCCAAAACATGGTACAATCTGATATTGAATTTAGGAAAAACGCTCAGCTACTTTTCTAGGATTACCACAAAATCTTCAATCATCACATCAAAAGTGCGAGCCAACTTGTGCACTGCTGCAAAGTCAACCATCGCCATGCCTTGAGAGCGGGCATAATTGCTAATCGTACTGTACCCCACGCCCGATCGCTGGGCAACTTCCTTGAGCGTCCATCCCTTCTCGGCCGCCAACTCTCGAACCCGCAACCTAACTAAGCCTTTGCTCATATTTACTATTTACAAAATTTTGGATTTAGTATAATATATCAAAAAGCGATCGCCCCCGGTATGCCAACTAAAGACGATCGCCAGTTAAAATTAATGCCGACAGATAATTTCTGTCGATCGCACCTAGCAGATAGATTTACCTACAACCAGGATACGCAACTACAATGATATCAGAAAATCAGTTAAGATCGTCAGCGATCGGCGCATCAAAAATTATTCACAAATCATCGATGGTCAATCCGCGATCGAGATTTGTCACCGAAGAAACAGTAGCACTCCTGTTCAACATCACACCAGACCAAATTTACCGGATCGAATGCTGTCACAACATGGTGTACGTGCACGCCAAAGGCCTCAGCAGATTCGTCAGCTACGCCGATTTCCCCCCAATCTTAGAAGTAAAACAGCCCTGCGCTCGAGATTTCCTCGGATGGTACAAACGCTGGAAACGCACCCAAGCACCAGAATTTTGGACTAAATTCTATACGTACAACTTCAAAGCCGCTGTTTCAGTTGACAGCTTGCTGGAATGGGGTAAATTAGTCGCTACAGTTAAATCGGTAATTTCAGCCTCAGCACTGCAACAGCTACGAGATGTTTACGCTCAAGAAAAAACCTTGATGGAAAATTTTTAAAGCAAGCGGGTTTACCCCCGATTGTTCTCCACCAGCAAATGTAAGGTGCGCCGCAGCGCACCCTACGAAAACGAGATTATCCTCAAAACTCTTTCTTTACCTTCCAATTCCCACATATTGGAAACCAGCCGTTTCTAAAACCTTCTTGTCTAAGAAATTGCGGCCGTCAATCATCACCGCGTGAGCCATCAACTTCGCCATTTTTTCATAATCTAAATTGCGAAACTGTTCCCAATCAGTCACCAACACCAAAGCATCGCAACCGTCAGCCAATCTTTCCGCGTCAGTTTCTACCAAAACTCCCGACAAACCGTGACGCATCCCAGTTTGAGAAACAATCGGATCGTAAGCTTTAACTTTCGCTCCCAATCGGTTCAAACTCTCGATTAAATTCAGCGAAGGAGCATCCCGCAAATCGTCAGTATCCGGCTTAAAAGTCAAACCCAAAAGTCCGACTGTTTTACCTTTAAGAATCTTCAAAACTTGCTGCAATTTTTCAATAGCAATCAACCGCTGGCGTTCGTTAACTTCCACCGCTGCTCTCAGCAAATGCGCCTCGTAGCCGTAATCCTCAGCAGTGTGAACTAAAGCTGAAACATCTTTGGGGAAACAAGAGCCGCCCCAACCGATGCCAGCTTGCAGAAACTTGTTGCCAATCCGCGAATCTAAACCGATACCTTTGGCTACTTGGGTAACATCTGCACCGACGCGATCGCAAATATTAGCTACTTCATTAATAAAGCTAATCTTCGTAGCCAAAAAAGCATTAGCTGCGTACTTAATCATCTCCGCCGAACTGATATCAGTCATCACCACAGGCACCTCCGGCAAAGACGGATTTTCGGCAAATTTGCGATCGACAATCGGTTTATAAAGCTGCACCATCATATCCATAGCCCGCCCGGAATTGCTGCCGAGAACAATGCGATCGGGATTAAACGTATCGCGAACAGCGCAGCCCTCCCGCAAAAACTCTGGATTGCTAACCACATCAAATTGCACGCCTGTTTTTGCCGCCACTTCCTCGCCCGTAGCCGCATCATTGGTTTGAGCTTTTTGACGTTCCGCCAAACCATCGAGGACAATCCTCCGCACCCAGTCCCCAGAACCGATCGGTACTGTAGATTTATTGACAATGACTTTGTAATCGCCGTCGAGGTGAGCGCCGATGCCGCGCGCCACCGCTTCCACGTAGCGAGTATCGCTTTCCCCGCTAGGCAAAGGAGGTGTCCCCACCGCAATAAACAAAATATCTCCGTGAGCCACTCCTGCTGCTAAATCCGAAGTAAATTCTAGATTGCCCGACGCAGATGCAGAGTGCATTAATTCAGACAGTCCGGGTTCAAAAATTGGCGACTGTCCCGATTTCATTAATTTGACTTTTTCTTCGTTGTTGTCTACGCAAATTACCTGGTGGCCGATGTGGGCTAAACAAGTGCCGGTGACTAAACCGACATATCCTGTACCGATGACACAAACACGCATAGAAATGTCCTCAAAGTAAATAAGTTAGATGGGAATTGGGAATTGGGAATTGGGAATTGGGAATTGGGGATTGGGGATTGGGAATTGGGAATATTTTTTTCATCCCCTACTCTCCCAATCTCCCACTTCTCTTGAGTCTCCCCTTCTCTTGAGTCTCTACTTTTTGTTTCCCTCAATGCGATCGCGAAAATCCTTTACAGTCAACTCCAAACCTCGATCCAGCGGCACAGTCGGCTCCCATCCCAACCAAGTTTTAGCACGAGTAATATCCGGCTGTCGCTGTTTCGGGTCATCTTGCGGCAGCGGTTTAAAAATAATTTCTGCCCCAGGATTAATCATGTTTTGAATTTTCTGTGCCAATTCTAAGATAGTATATTCGCCGGGATTTCCCAAATTCATCGGCCCGATTTGGTCGCTGTTCATCAAGCGAATAAATCCTTCCACTAAATCAGAAACGTAGCAGAAACTCCGCGTTTGGGAACCGTCGCCGTATACTGTCAGCGGTTCGTTTCGCAAAGCTTGAGTAATAAAGTTGCTCACAACTCTGCCATCATTTTCCAACATCCGGGGACCGTAGGTATTGAAGATTCGCACAACTCGAATGTCTACCCCATTTTGCCGGTGGTAATCAAAAGATAAGGTTTCAGCTACTCGTTTTCCTTCGTCGTAACAATTGCCACAAAAAGCAGCCCGGCCGTTCCGGCGGACGCAGATAACGTGATTGCGAACATTGACGCAGTAAACATTGCCAGCATAGCGAACTGGTTCGGGATTCACCAGATTTGCATCTTTTGCAGGCCGAATATTAACTCGATAAAGGTCGCGACCAACTGCATGATTTACCACCGTTGCGGCATAGCCACAGCGCATTGCCAACTCTTGTACGTCGTCAGCTAATTGTTTTGACTTAGTGTAATAAGCGTAGGCATTTCCTCTTTCAGAGCCATCTCCCAAAATCAAAGCTTTGAACAAAATTAATGACTGTCGCTGAGAAAGATTCAGATATTCTCGCGGTATGTATTTGTCGCCAGACTTGCCCAGTGGCAGCAGAATTTCTGCTAACTGTTTGCTACAAATCCGAAATTGGTGGTCGTCCGAGTCGAACAACTTAAAGGGAGTGCGCTTTAGACACTCTGCTATAGCTGTCCGTCCTTCTGGATTTTGTTGAGCAATCAATATGTTGTAATCAGCAACATCATAATTGGAGCCATTAACTACTCGCGCTCGTCTACGGACATGGACGCAACCTTCAGAAATGTAGTAACCCAGGAATTCTAGCCAATCATCCATCCGCACCCGTTCGACGTTTACTTTAGCATTGCGCGGGGGTTCTCCTAATTCAAACCATTCTTTTTCAGATCCTAAAAACTCTGCTCCTGTGATGGCTCTTTGATGATGCCAATATAAATCTGTATCGGCTCGAATAAATTTCAATTTTCCTGTTCTGTTTTTGACATACATCGAGTGATTGGGAGTCACGCAAAAATCAAATTTAGTGTTGGCAAACCGGAGCAAGTTACCCACATAGGGTTGTACGATTAACTCATCGGGAACGTGGTATTCAATCTGATTCTCTGGATTGAGGGTTGCTACGGGGACTCCCGGCTGTAATTTGGGAAAAGGTATCCAGCCGTTTTCTGTCAAAATTTCAGTATTTTGGTCGTAACAACTGCGAATTCCGATACAATTAACGTTGCCGCGATACTCTTCTGTTTGGGGATGTACGTCAGGATCTCCGTACACTTCGGAGGTAGAAGCGAGAAAAAATCTAGCTTTCACCCGTTTTGCCAATCCCAACATATTCATCGTGCCGATGACATTTGTTTTAATTGTCTTGACAGGGTTGTACTGATAGTGTATGGGCGAAGCAGGACAGGCCAGATGGTAAATCTGATCTACTTCTAACCGAATCGGTTCGGTGATGTCGTGGCGGATCAGCTCAAAATACGGGTTGTCCAGCCATTTGAGGATATTGCGTTTAGTCCCGGTGTAAAAGTTATCGAGGCAGACTACCTCGTGTCCTTGGGCCATTAAGCGATCGATTAGGTGGGAACCGAGAAAACCCGCACCGCCTGTGACTAAAATTCTCATGGGGAAACTGCCGTTCTGTTTAGGGGGTAGGACTGTGGTACAAAAATTTAGCCGATCGAATGAAACTCAACTAATAGAATAACAAAATTGCGATCGACAATGTAAAGACTTATGCGTTACATTCATAAAATCTTTAATTAACTTAGCATTTTCAAATATACTGAATAAAGTGGGATATTACCTACATCTGGGCTAGCAATTTTTATTTAAGCTTCGATATTTCCGAAAAAATACCGTTGACAATAATTCAATTTTGAGTTATGGCTTATCTGGGGGGCGACAAATACAGCTAAGCTAGAAACTTTGTATTCGTCGCTTCTAGACCAGAGACTTTTTTGATAAAAGTGACGCTTATTATGAGTTAATTTCATTAGCTATTCCACAGGTTTAGCATATTTTTCAAGATAATTAACCCACTGTTGGCTATCATTGCCTCTCCCGAATGTACTGCGTCTGCGATATGTTCTTTGGGATTGCTTAATGCAAAAAATCTTTTGTAAATACTTCTTTTTGACTGCAGTACGTTCAATAATGTCGCGACTACAGGCAATTGTGATTAAGAGAATCATTTTAATCGATCGGTCTTCTGTTAACCTTGTCCCCTCACTCATTACAGCCTGCTGTTTTGCAATCGCGGAACATTTTCTCAATTCTCATCTGTTGCTTGCAGGCTGCGATCGCGAACGGTAAAGTCTCTAAGTTAGTTAAGATTAACGGCGCTTCGTCAACTGTCCATCCTGGACAATTCCTTTGCCATTTGCAGCCAATATCAAATCTGCGATCGGCTTAGTATTTCTAAGTTTTATGCCTTGAAAGTATAGAGATGTTCCGGGTGATATTTAACTCATCTAACCGCCGCCAAATTATATTTTCGGTTTCGATACATCGAACCCAGTGCTAAAATGATTTTAAAATCAATACATCGGAATGCTGTCCTATGCCCTCACCCTTTCCTGGAATGGACCCCTACTTAGAACACCCGGATTTTTGGCAGGAAACTCACAATCGATTAATTGTCGCGATCGCTGATAGCATCATGCCCCAAATTCGCCCTAAATATGAAATTGCGATCGACAAACGCATCTATGAAATTACCGATACCGACAGTAAAAGTAATGGCGACTCGCTTTTAGTTGGTATCCCCGATGTGGCGATTAAACGTCAATCTAATAGCCCCGATGTTCCCACCCGTTCAGTTGCCACTGTAACTATCGCACTTCCTACTACCGTCAAAGTGCCTATTCCTGAAAAAATTAAACAAACTTACCTGGAAGTGCGAGAAATGGCAACTAAACAAGTTGTCACGGCAATTGAAATTCTTTTTCCTGTCAACAAACGCAGCGGAGAAGGCAGAATTACTTATTTCAAAAAACGCCAGAGTATTTTAGGTAGCTTAACTAATTTAGTGGAAATCGACTTGTTGCGAAGCTGGGAACCGATGCCTGTACTCAACAGTTCCATTCAAAGCGATTATCGGGTTTTAGTCAGTCGCAGCCCTCGCCGCCCTTTTGCCGAACTTTATGCTTTTAATCTCCAGGATTCTCTACCTATATTTCCGCTGCCATTGCGCGAGGAAGATGTAGAACCCATTGTTAATTTACCAGAATTGTTCGCAGGTATTTACGATCGCGCCGGCTATGATTATCGGATCGGTTACGATCGAGAACCTGTACCGCCCCTGTCCGAAGAAAATCTGGTTTGGGCAAAGGAACTTTTGCAAGAAACAGGATCGCGAGATAATTAATTTTATTTTACCCGATCGACCGCCGATACTTTGGCTGTAATGCTCGATCGAGTAGGGATGACTGTCAAAATCGAATATTAGACCGATCGCCCCCTAACTTCTATCTTGGGAAGGGTTTTGCCAAAGGCGGTGGAACTTTAGGGGAATTTTAGATCCGGTGGAAAATTGAGGAGTGCGATCGAGTGTTGAGTCGGGAATTGTCTTCAAAATCACTAAATTTTTAAATTAACCGCAGAGGAAAAGCGGAAGGAAGAATCAGGAAGAAATAAAATGCAATAATAACGATGGTTTCAGCGATTAACAACGTCCTGACCGTCTTGGCGGTTGCTATAAGAAATTGATTGTTGAGCTGACAGAAGCGAAGTCTGACGCCTAAAATTTGCCTGGGCATTCAAATGAAACAAATTATGAAACAAGGTGCAGCGATCGATCCCACAGGACTTTACCGCTACTCGCTGTGGCGGGAGTGGGACACCAATGCTCCCAGGATCGTCTTTGTTATGCTCAACCCAAGTCGTGCGGATGCAAATACTGACGATCCCACCCTCCGCCGATGCTTAGGCTTTGCCCGCTCTTGGGGTTGCGGTTCGATCGAAGTAGTCAATTTATTCGCTTACCGTGCCCCGCGACCAGATATTCTGCGCGTGGTATTAGATCCCGTGGGGCCTGAAAATGACCGCTATCTCCAAGAAGCTGTGGAGCGAGCCGATCGAATTATTGTGGCTTGGGGCAATCGGGGTAATTTGATGAATCGCTCCCAAACCGTTTCCTCCTGGTTAACTGGCTGTGAGAATCTCTGCTGTTTGGGAATTACCAAGAGAGGCCATCCGCGCCACCCGCTGTATGTTAGAAGCAATACAACTCCTCTTTCTTATCTGTACTGACTAGCTTCCAGGTAATCATTAAACATTGCATCAGCTTCTGTCAAAATGATTAATTAGTTCAATTATTCCTTGAGTTAACTGTGCCCATGAAGTAACAGTATGAATATTCTCGGTCACGGCATTGATATTGTTGAAATCAAAGACATCAAACAACTCATAGATCGGTCAGGAAATCATTTTGAAACCCGCTGCTTTACGGCAACAGAGAGCAGTATTGCTGGCTCTGATTCCCACCGAATCCAATACTTCGCAGGTCGTTTTGCAGCCAAAGAAGCAGTGCTTAAAGCTATGGGTACTGGGTGGAGTCAAGGAATTTCTTGGACTGATATTGAAATCCAACGTTTGCCAACAGGTAAACCGTCAGTAGTTCTGTATAGAAGATGTCAAGAAATCGCTGCAGAACTCGGTATTGCCATATGGTTTTTGAGTATAAGTCATACGCAATCATATGCAGTGGCGAGTGCCATTGCTGTTGGTAAACCCCCACTTACTTAACTCTTTATCTCGCTACTTTAACCCTAAAGATTGTTATTTTTGTGCATAGGTTATTGAGTGTGCGCCCCTATCAACAACAACTGTTCCTCCTCGATATTTTTCCACTTTTCGCCAGACCTCGTAGCCTGCAAGAATCGCCTTCTCCCAATCACCAAGCGAACACCGAGCAACTTCTAAATGCGAACTCATATTTTTGATAGTTTTCAGTAGTTGGTAATCAAGAGCGAGAACTCCTTCTAAAAAGTTGTGATCCTTAGCATAGCTGAATACGAGAGCTGACAAGCCTTCCTCAATAGCTATTGCTCGCCCCCCATCTTCTACTTCGTCAATGCGGGGATTGCTTTTGCGCTTGAGTTTTAGGTTGCTGCGGATGACTGGCGACCAACCCAAAACTGCGACATAAGAGAGATGAAAAACGTCGTGAAAGCGGTAGCCGTCGCTGGAATAAGAGTTGTCACTGAGGTCATTCCCAATCTGTTGTCCGTCGATGAATGCCCTCATTTTAACTGAGCCACCTTGATTCACTTCAGTAATCTCGACTATAAAGTGCCGTGGCAAACATTCGTTTTGGGGAAAGCCACCGTCGAATATGTATCCAGTAGTGCTGACATCTGTCTCTCCTGAATCTCTCCATCCCCAACGAGCGCGACACTTTTCAATATTACCTTTTGCAACTTTTTCCAAATCGAGATCGAATTTGCTTGCTACGTTGGCAACATACCAGAGCAAATCTCCTAACTCTTCTGCGATCGCATCTTTGAAAAGCTTGTGGGCATCTCCATCTCGAAGGTGTTTTTTGTACTCGGTGAGCAGCGAACCCGCTTCACCTGCCAAACCAAGTAGGGGGACGATAATTCCGTCTCCGCTTTTGGTAGGAACTCGATCCGTCTTCAGCGCCTGTTCTTGATACTCGCGAAAATCCATACTTCACTCCTTGAGATTCTATTTTGACTTAGATTGAGTGTGAGCTTTGGTTGTTCTGTATTCTTCAATAGCCTGGTTAATTCCCCACTTCGGCGGATACCAGTAATCGACGGGTTGCGTGTTAGCTGAGTATTTCTGCTTGATCCTAGTGCGACCTGATATTCCGGCAATATCGGGATGTTTCATCCGAGCATATTTATCGACTTCGCAGAACAAGTTTTGGCAGTCAATAAGTTGCAGATTTCTTCCCCATAGCGACTTAAAATCAAGTCCCAGTCGCTCAAACTCAGATTCTTGAATATCTGCCATAAACTTAATTATTTCTGGTTCATTCAGCCCGCCTAAATCGAGAAAACATTTGCGGATACCGTCCAGTGCTCCTGGCCCAGGAATCACAAAATCCATCTCGCTAAAGTTGGTAATCTCGCTATAGTTAACATCGGTAATAAATTGGTAAGCCAAAAAATCACCGAGGGTTGGATATTCGCGCAGCAAATCGAATCCCTTGTGCATATTCGGTGCGTCTGCGAGCTTATGAGGCAGTTCGTCAGCCATCATCATCTCGATCAATTTCAAGTGATTCCGATGCTTGGTAGTGTGTCCTAGAGTTTTTCCTCCTGATGGCATGATGTATGCAGCGGAATAAATTGTCTGCTCTGACTTCATGGCTTCGGTGAGAACTTTATCGTATCGATCGAATGAATATTCAGCGTAAATTATGGAACCAATTTTTTTCTCTAAAAGCTGCCAAGTTTCTATTTTGTTGAATAATTTGAAGATCATAATCCTAAAAAATACTTCGTTGTTTGAAGCAGGAAGGTCATCCCGGTAAATGACGTTGCGTATTAGGTACTGGCTTGTGCGATCGGATGCTCTATAGGCATTGGTAAATTTGTATGTGGAAAGAATGCGATCGTCAGTCCAAGGTATTTGTGCGTTCTCTAATTTTTTGAAAAATATTTTCTGCCTTTCGGCGGCAAATCGCCAGTAACTATCGAACACAACGGTAGGCTTGGCAGGCAGAATGTGCGAGATTATTGTCGGAGCATATCTGGGTTTTTCTCCATAATTACCAAGTTCAAGACTTAGTTGTTTGCTCTGTAGAGCTAGATTTGCATTTGCTTGGTTTGAGCGTTTGTTTATCATATTAAATCCGGCTGGATTTCGGTGCGGTCGCTCTTAATTATACTGCCTGACGTGCCACTTTTTTAAGTTCCTCTATAGTGGGCGAAGTTTTGTTGATATTGTCTATTTTTGCTACGCCAACAAAGCAGTTTAGGCGCTCGAAGCTGAGTCCCATTTCATGAGCCATGAAATCTCCCAGTCTGCACAGACCTAAGTAATTACCATAAGCTTTGTTAAAAAGCTTTTGGGTAGCATAAAAAGCGTTCATTATTAAGCTTTTTTTCTTCGGCATAAAACTGATGTGTTGGAGACAAGGGAAGGGAATTTGTGCAGTAGAAATGTGGTCTCGTGCCGGATCGAATATCGAGGCTTGAAACATCGATTTCCTAAAGTTGGGATTTGACTTATACTGAGAAATAATGTATTCGAGTTGGTTGCCATTATTAGGTCCAGAACCATATGAAATTAATCTTTCAAAGTAAAGACCGCGATGGTTTTTAGTGGGCGCGAGAGCTTGAATTCTGGGAAAAGTTTCGAGGTAGGTATCAAATAATTTATTTCGATCGTGTTTAGACCTTTGCCAGTATGAAGCAGGAAAGATTGTATTTGCAACGGTGTGAACTGACTGTTGGCTGTTAATTTTGAGGCAATTATCAAGAGCCTCTCGAATAGCTGGGTCTTCGTTGGGCATACCATTGGTAAAACCCGTTAATGTTATTAAAAGTGGCGAAACGTTCTTGCCCGGATTATCGATGACATGGAGAAATGCACGACTCCAAGCGTGGGAGAGATTTGTTTCTTCAATAATCAAAGGTAAACTACTAATCATCTTCTGGTTCCTCAAGGTGTCGATATTGACTCAAACCAACGAATTGATGGCGGGAAACGCGAACAAAAACTGCCCAGCTTGTATTGCGACAGTAGACGCGCACGATGCCGGGACGGTTAGCTCGAAAAAGACGACCATTAGGACGGTCTTCTTGAAAAGTAATAGTCTGATTAGCTGCCTCTGCGTTGCTTGGCAATAACAGTTGGCTTCCGATTTCGGCATCAATGGTAGGAATTGACCAGTGTTCGTCAGCAATAATTAATGGCTCGGAAGATGGGTATTCGAGTATCTGTTGTCGGATAGTTTTGGGCTTAATTTTGAGAAGTGAGGAAGCTTGTGTGCGATCGATCATTTTTAGGGCATAAGTCATGTGATTGATTAAAGTCTCGTACCCAACACCAAAATTGCAGGCGATAGTAAAAATCTGAATTGGTGTTGCACAAGTAAAATCCCATCGGCGATCGACAAAAGCTTTTCGCACTCCCAAAGTGGGCATTAGCAAGAAACTTGCAAAGGAATCAACTAAAAACTCATCTGGGTTAAAAGTTTTTGAGGTTTTTGAGTCTTCTATCAACTCATCAACTTTTAAACCGTGTCCAAAAATGTAGTGTCCGAGTTCGTGAGCGCAAGTAAAAGTGCGTCGCGGAAAGGGTCGCAGTGCTGAAAGTAAGATTTGCGGCTTTTCTTCTTTGCAATACATCCCTTCCATGCTGCTGATGTCAACAAACTTGACTCTGACATTAAGCTGGTCACACAAACCATAAATACAGATCGGACTTTTGAGATCGAAACCAGTTTGCGTCCGCACTTCTATTGATTTGTGCATTGCCTCTTGAGCCAAAGTTTGTTTCTCTCGCTTCATATTGAAGTAAGTAGTTTTATTGGTCACAGTTTTTCTCCTCCACTTCGCATTGAGGCAAGTATTGTTAGAAGTCGGTCGAGGTCTTCTGGTTTCAGCTTTTGAAGTTCTCTGGCTGCAAGCTGAAGTTTGTTATCGCGGACATCTACTTTTTCTGCTCCTTCACCTATTAGCCATGACAAACTCACGTCAAAAATCTCAGCAAGTTTTGCCATCTCTTCAGCAGAAACGCTTCTATTGCCAGCTTCTATCTCTGAAACGGAGGGCCGATGAAGACTCAACATCTTGGCTACCTGAGCCTGCGAGAGACCGGCCATTTTACGAGCTTCACGAATACGGTTCGCGATAATTGCTTTTTTTTTATCTGTCTGACTCATATCTAAGTCTCTCCTTTATTGACGATCGCGCAGACTATAGCTGCTGATTCGCTGATGGTAAGTTGTCGCTTGCCATCCTTCGAGAGAAAAATGTTTTTGTCGTTTGGAATTTTTACTTCCAGTGCAGTAGCAAGCATACCAATCGCGACAGGCCAGAGCATACTGTCAAACCCTTCAAGGTCATTAAGAGGACAGGTGTTTGCCATGATTCCGCTTCCGTCGTATCCGCTAACGCTTTGGATCTCCTGAAGCACCTCTACGAGCTTTACCTCCACATCTTTTGAGTTCATGGCGCGACCTATTTCTTACCTTATGTAAGATATTCTTACATAAACGTTTGTGGAATGTCAAGCGGGGGTAGTCTTAATATTTTTAGATGATGGCGAATTTTTAAGATGCGATCGCCCTCTTGGGTACGCACCTTACCAATAATTAAGTGGAGATTTGCGATCCTTGAGTATCAAGCCCGATCGCCCTTACATCAGCCTTCACCCCAAATTCCCCCCAAGCAGCCGCCATTTCCCTCACAACCGCCACAGCATTAGTAACATCAGTTAAAGCCAAAAGCGTCGGCCCGGCACCGCTAATTACCATTCCACAAGCCCCTGCATTCAGGGCGGCTTGTTGCACCGCTTCATATCCCCGAATCAGCGATCGCCGGTAAGGCTGGTGAATTTTGTCTTGCAAAGCGGCACGCAACCAGTTTTCATTGCCCGCAGCCAAAGCCCGCACCAGCAAACCGAGGTGTGCGGCATTGAAAATCGCATCAGCCCTGCTGTACTCTGTTGGCAAAACCTGGCGCGCTTCGGCTGTAGAAAGTTCAAAATCGGGGATGGCTACGACGGGCACAATATCAGGATGCCACGGAATGTCGCAAATTTCCCAGGAACCCCCCCCCTGCCCCCCCTTGCTAAGGGGGGGTGATGGAATTTCCGCCTTTGAAGATAATTCTTCTC
>NZ_JBARVX010000006.1:0-10479 GCF_049646505.1 Microcoleus sp. | reverse complement strand
AAAAACTCTTTCCTTCTCTAAAAAACTCTCCAATCATATAGGAGTAATTTGGTATTTTATTCATGAGTATAACGCGAGTTTACTTATAAATTAAAATCCTTAATCTTCCTTGCTATGCAGGACTACCTTAACGGCAATGACTGCGGTGAAGCCACACTCTAAAACCTCATTCCCCATTAAAACTGGGTCTGTATTTTTGAGTTTGCCCAGTTGGTGGCCGATCGCACTTACCACCCGCCTCACTGCCAATTGAAAGGTGTTAATGTAAGTGCCACCATCGATATTCCGAACGCAGTTAGTAAAACCAAACAGTCGGCTGTAGGAATTATCTTGATTCAGAAGGTGCCACTGACAGGCTATTTCTACTTGTACGTCGTCTCGATCGCCCTGAATGTAAATAATATCTTCGTGCAGCGTTTCCACATCAGAGTTCAGGTAGGCGACATATTCCCGGATACCGCCGGGGAAGCAGTAAGTTTCGATGCAGGGAGAACTGCTGCCAAGCATTTCCAAGCGGTTGTCAGTCAATATAATTGTCAAACCGGGATTGAGATAAGCAAGCTGCCGCAGATGAAGGGCAAGAGTGGTGCGATCGAACTGAGTGCCACTCTTGAAAATCTCCGCATCTGGTTTGAAACAAATCGACGTACCCGTGCGGTTTTCGGAACTGGGTTTAGCTGTCAGCGGCGTAACGGCGATGCCTTTCTCAAAACGCTGGCTGTAAATTTGCTCCTCGCGCCAAACAGTTACCTGCAACCATTGAGACAAAGCATTGACAACTACTATCCCAACTCCGTGGATACCTCCAGCAACCTTGTAGCCGTCGCCACTCCTGCCCGCAAAGCAGACAACCGTTAAAACTGCTTCCAAGAATGATTTGCCAGTTTTGGAATGAATCTCGGTGGGAATTCCCCGGCCGTTGTTTGTCACGGTAACGGAACCGTCAGCGTTGAGGTCAACTTCGATGTGAGTGCAGTAACCGGCCAGCGCTTCGTCGATCGAATTGTCAACAACCTCGTAAACTAAATGGTGGAGTCCTCGCGGGCCCGTGCTGCCGATGTACATCCCCGGTCGTTTGCGAACTGCTTCGTGGTCTTCGAGAACTTGAATTTGGTCGGCGCTGTAGCTGCCAGTCATACAACAATAGCTCCAATAATGAGGTCTAAAGCCCCAAAAGCTTCTAAAATGGAAAAACTCCTAAAATTATAGCACAAAACGGTTAATGGCGATGCTAGGGCATTCTAAATGGAAATTTATTAGGGGGACGGAGGCGAATAGTTGTGAGATTGCTTCGCGAATTTCCTGGTGTAGCGCGGTGAATGAGTGGATGGAGAGAGGGGAAAGTGGAGAGGAAGAGAGTCTAGGAGAGGATTTGACGGTTTTTATAGGGAAATCTGCGACGGCTTATGTTTAGATTAATTACGATTTGTGGGGCGACGGCGACGGGGAAGTCGGGGGTGGCTTTGGCTTTGGCTTCACGACTGCGATCGGCAATTTTGAGTGCGGACTCCCGTCAAGTGTACCGCGAATTTGACATCGGAACGGCAAAACCGACGGGGGCCGATCGCGCTTTGGTACCGCATCACTTAATTGACATCTGCGATCCGACAGAAACTCTAACACTCGCCGACTACCAGCAGCAAGCTCAAAAAATAATTGCTGATGTAGATTTTCCGGTTTCTCCCCCGCTGTTATTGGTGGGAGGGACTGGTTTGTATATTAAATCGATTGTCAGGGGTTTGAAAATTCCGAGGGTAGCACCGGTGCCCCAATTGCGATCGCAACTGGCGGAACTCGGACAATCTCAATGTTACGCGATCTTGCAGCAGGTCGATCGCTCTGCTGCAGAAAAAATTCACCTCAACGATTCGGTTAGAACTTTAAGAGCACTCGAAGTATTTTATGTCACCGGGCGCTCTATTTCCGAACAGCAGGGCGAAAATCCCCCCAATTATCCTATTTTACAAATTGGGTTGGATTGTGATATTGATGTTTTGGGCGATCGCATCAAACAGCGCACCGAACAAATGTTAGAACGCGGTTGGGTGAGTGAAGTAGAATTTTTGTCTAAAAAATACGGCTGCGACTTGCCTTTATTGAACACGCTGGGCTATCAGGAAATCCAACAATATTTGGCTGGCGAAATTACCCTGAATCAAGCTAAGGAATTAACAATTTTGCACACGAGGCAATTTGCCAAGAGACAGCGAACTTGGTTTCGAGCATATCCTGAAATTGAATGGTTTGATGTTAGCGCGCCAGATTTGCTGGAGCGAGTTTGGCAGAGAATGCAGGAGTTTGTCAATCAAGATTTTGGCGATTGGCAATAATCCGAACCAGTTCGGAAAAAAACATTTTGTCACTCTCAATAGTCGAGGATATTTTTTGGGCTGATATCGTTTCCGGTTGCATCGGAATTATTTAACCGCAGAGGGCGCAGAGAACGCAGAGGAAGAGAAGAGAGAGATGAAACATCCACTTTTTGAGGCACTGTCTGCTATTTTTCGCTGACGTACAGCGTATTCAGGGTTTGTGAAATACGCACTCCTAATCTGGTTTCTTTACAGTTAGAGAACTGTCAACTGATGGTTGTTCGAGAAACCCGGTTTCTGGGGTAGTGCATCTCAATGGAATATGCTGTAAATCAATTAATACAACTTCGTCTTTCCCATCCTGATATCTTGAGGAATGCCGAATTTTTTACCCGAACTTGGTATGATTATTTTACGGCAATTTTTTGGATACTTCTGCCAGTTTAGTCACCATTTGGGATACTGCTTTATCAACTGCCGCGCTCAAAAGTCCGTCTTCATTGCTACTGCCGGAATTACCGCCAATACCTCGGACAGAAAAATTGGAATCGCTTTGATCCGCTTCTCCTACTGATTTAGCTGTGGCAAGAATATCCCCGGAATCTGTACCGATTAACCTTACGTCTATTTGAACGGTAGCTTTGGTTTTTTGCGAGCCGGCGCCGATTCCCATGAAACTGCCGCCGCCGGATTGTTTCTCAACATTAAACTTGGTAATGGTGCCGATTAGTACCGCGTCAACTCCTAATTGTTTGCCAATTTCGGCTGCTGTGCCGGCATCCATTGAACCTGTGCGATTTTGTTGTTTGAGCGCTTGTTCGAGTTTGCTGCGATCGACTACTGTATAGGTGCCATTGTTGACGAGTTCGTTGATTAGCAGTTCGCTGATGCCTTTGGCTGCGCCGACTCCCCGGTAAGAAGTGTAATAGCTGTTGGTGGTGCCGTAGTCGAAGTCCATGACGACGAGGCGCTTTTTGGCGGTAGTTTGGGCGATTTGGGTTGGGGATTGGGTGGTTGCCGGTGCGGCGATCGCATTGACTGAAATGCCTGCTAGCATTAGCGCAGCTAGAGAAATGCCGGTTAAGCCAGATATAGTGGTTGTTTTCATAAATTTTTCCTCACAGTGGTTTTGTTCCGATTCTAGAATAGTACACGGAACCGGCGGATGTCAGGGTTGCGGGCGATCGAGTTGGAATGCGGGAATCGGTTTTAGTCTTTTTTGACTGCTAAAATTCTAAATTTTTTTTAATTAATACCAATTTCATAAAGTTATGCTACTACCGAAAGTTTGACTCCCCCCCTTTATAAGGGGGGGTTGGGGGGGGTAGATATGTAGCGCTGTTTTATAAATTTGGTATAACCGCAGAGGATACAGAGAAACAGAGGAAGAGTTTAATCAAGGTTTCAAGCCCCCAGCTTCCACGAAACCCATCAACCAATTAGCCATCGTCGCCCTGCGAGTCTGTCTCGGCCCGAATTCCCCTATTTTATAGCCCTTAAACCCCAATTTTTCCTTCAGTAACTGCTTGTTTTCTGGAGGGGTCGATCGCGTCAATTTCACCGTCGCAGGCCTAGAATCGATAAAATCCGGCGGTTCCGGGTAATCTTGGCACCATTCGCTAGCAACATTTTCATTATTCCACACCCCAGTCTCGGCATCGCAGCGGTAGCCCAGATACAGCCAAACTAATCTGTTAACAGCAGCATCGTCCATTTCTTCGTTGAGGATAGCCCAAATAGTTTCGTGATTCAGCGGTGGTAATTCTGACATGATTAAAGTGCGATCGAATCAGAAATAAAAAAAGTTTAACTCACATTAGATAACATTATCAGGAACGGGCCGCAGATCCCGTTCCACAAAAAATCATAGGAATTTGTTTGTGGGGTGGGCTTCTAGCCCGCCCAAAATGCCACCCCCCAAAAAATCAATTATTCAAAATTCCGTCCTTCTCGGCCATCGACAGCATCAAATCGATCGCGCGGCAAGAATAACCCCACTCGTTGTCATACCAGGAAATGACTTTAAAAAACGTAGAATTCAGTTCAAGTCCCGCACCTGCATCAAAAATGCTCGATCGCGCGTCGCCCACAAAATCCGTCGAAACCACCGCATCCTCAGTATATCCAAGAATGCCTTTTAGTTCGCCCTCGGAAGCTTTTTTCATAGCCTCGCAAATTTCTTTGTAGCTAGTTTCCTTACTCGTTTTAAAAGTAAGATCCACCACAGAAACGTCAGGAGTTGGGACTCGCAAAGCCATTCCCGTCAATTTTCCCTTCAATTCCGGCAACACCAAAGTAACAGCTTTCGCCGCACCAGTCGAAGATGGAATAATATTTTGAGCCGCGCCTCGTCCTCCCCGCCAATCTTTTTGGCTTGGCCCATCTACAGTAGGCTGAGTAGCAGTCATCGCGTGAACAGTAGTCATTAAACCTTCTTCCAAACCGAAGTTATCGTTAATAACTTTGGCAATTGGTGCTAAACAATTCGTAGTGCAGCTAGCATTGGAAACAACAGTATCTTTTGCCGGGTCAAATTTGTGGTGATTGACGCCTACTAGAAAAGTTGGAACTTTTTCCGGGTCTTTAGTCGGTGCTGAAAGTATTACTCGTTTTGCTCCCGCCGTCAAGTGTTTTGATGCGCCTTCAAAATCTGTAAACAATCCCGTAGATTCTACAACATAATCTGCACCTGTTTTAGCCCAAGGCAATTCGGCTGGATTTCTAATTGACGTACAGGGGATAAATTTTCCGTCAACGATGATACCGTCTGGCTTACCTTCAACTTCGCCGTCATAAATTCCGTGGGTGGAGTCGTATTTGAAAAGATAAGCCAGGTTTTCTGGCGAAACTAAGTCGTTAATGCCGACAAATTCGATGTTGGGGTTTTTGATGCCGGCGCGCATGACTAGCCGTCCGATGCGCCCAAATCCGTTGATGCCGACTTTTAATGCAGCCATTGTTAAACTCCTCTTGAAAATCTCGCTAGTCGATCGCTTGTTGTGGCTTAGAATTTACCACGCTTGGCTGTTTTTGTAACTGATTCTTTTCTATATCTTAATAATTCTGAATTCGGCGGCGGCGAAGGGCAATTCATCCTGAAATGACCGCCTGCTAAGGACTGATGGCTGATGCTCGATAATTGTAAATTTTCTATAACAATAGCCGGCGCAGATTTTTTTTCAAAATCGGCTTTTTTCAATCAGGCGAAAGTGATAATCAAAGATTTATCTAAAAGCAAAAACCGATTAGAAACGAAAATTTAATAATTTAAACATTTATTACACTCTTCCATCTTTAGAAGTGCTAGGAAAAGAGAAGCAGAGCCTCTGGAGCTGCATTACCAGGCAGAGCCTGGTAACGAGCAATGACTAATGACTACTGACTATAGCCTTTCTCAGAAAGATGAGGTGCTCTCGCGGGCCTAAAAGCATCGGGCCTAAAAGCATCGGGCCTAAAAGCATCGGGCCTAAAAGCATCGAGCCTAAAAGCATACCTCACCTTTGTGAGAACCGCTATACTGACTACTTACTGAGAGGGCGGGCGCAAGCCTTTTTTTAGTCATTTGTATCATATATCCTCTTCTAAACTCGCCCCTACAAAATGCTAATGACTAATGACTGAGTGGGCGGGCGCAAGCCTTTTTTTTAGTCATTTGTATCATATATCCTCTTCTAAACCCGCCCCTACAAAATGCTAATGCCCAATGCCCAATGCCCATGCCCAATGCCCCATGCCTAATGACTAATGACTAATGACCAATGACTAATCGCTACCCGACGCATTTAGTGGTTAGCAATTCCACCGCATCCGAAATAAAACACGACCCGCCAAACTTATTTAGCACGGGTCTAATATGTTCTGCAACTGCCGATATTCGATCGGGTTCGCAAAAAGCCAGTACGTAAATATTATCCAGCATTGTCATTGCTAAATCGCGCGATCGAGTACCCCTGGTGCTTTTGCCTGCGACACCCCTAATCACTGAATAACCGGGAACGCCAGCTTTTTCTAAACCGTCTAAAATCTTTGGAAGTTCCACCGAGTTCGCAATAATTTCTATTCTTTTAACTGTCTCCATCGGTTCACCTCCAAAATATATTGATTGCGTATAGATACGCGGGAATGCCTACAATGATGTTAAACGGAAACGTCACTGCTAAGGCTGTTGAAATGTAAAGGCTCGGGTTAGCTTCGGGAACCGTCAGCCGCATTGCTGCCGGTACTGCGATGTAAGAAGCACTCGCGCACAATACGGCAAACAGCAGGCTATCTCCTTCCGGCATTCCGATTATTTTGGCTATCACTAAACCAATGGCTGCGTTAACTATGGGAATGAGGATTGCAAAGCCGATCAGAAAAATTCCTGCATCTTGCAAATCTTGAATTCTGCTAGCAGCAACCAAGCCCATGTCTAGCAAGAAAAAAGTCAGAACGCCATAAAACAAATCTTGAGTAAAGGGACTTAAAACTTCCCAGCCGTGTTCTCCTGTCAGTATCCCCATGATGAGGCTGCCAATTAGCAGAAATACTGAACTGTTTAGAAAGGCTTCTTTGATCACTTCTGACCAAACAATTTCGCGTTTTTCTTCTTCGCCGCCGAATACGCTGACGAGAATTAGACCGACGATAATTGCTGGGGATTCCATTAATGCTAGCGCTGCTACCATGTAACCGTCAAAGTCGATGCCCTGTGCTGTGAGGAAGGAGGTTGCGGTGATAAAGGTGACGGCGCTGATGGAACCGTAGGTGGCTGCGATCGCCGCTGCATTGTAGGAGTCGAGTTTGATTCTCAGTATAAAGAAAGTATAAACTGGTACTAGGGCAGACATCAGCATTGCTGCCAAAATTGTCAGGGCGACTTGCTGGTCAATGCCGCTTTTGGACAGTTCGACGCCGCCTTTAAATCCGATCGCAAATAGCAGATACAAGGAAAACAGTTTGGGGATGGGGGCGGGAATTTCTAAATCGGATTTGAGAAAAATTGCTGCCATTCCCATGAAAAAAGCTAAAACTGGTGGATTTAAGATATTTGACGCTACGAGACTCAAATCCACAATAGGTGACTCCCATTTTTGATTTTTTTAATATTGTTTCAGCAATACATTGTTGCACGAGAGGCGGTATTTAGCGCGATCGAACTTTTGACTCCGAAAGCTCGATCGGGCTAAATACCGCCAAATACAGCAAAAGCGCACAGTGCCAACCTTACAACGAGTAAGGCGTGCACTGTGCGCTTGCCGGCTAAGTATTTTTACCTAACTAAGCAACTGCCAAGTAAGATTCTAGGGCTTCGGAACCGCCGATCAACTTGCCGTCGATAAATACTTGCGGCACTGTTGTAGCGCCAGTTACCGCCCGGAGCGATCGGGTTGTGATGTCCCGGCCCAGGAGGATTTCTTCATAATCCAAGCCCTTTTCAGTCAGCATGGCCTTAGCCTTAGCGCAGAACGGACAGCCCATTTTTGTAAATAGCGAAACCACCTTCGGCTTGGTTGCTGAAGAGTTGATGTACTTGAGCATCGTATCAGCATCGGACACCTTGAAAGGATCGCCCGGTTCCTCTGGTTCAATAAACATTTTCTCAACCAAACCATCTTTGACCAGCATCGAATAGCGCCAAGACCGCTTCCCAAAGCCTAAATCTGTTTTGTCTACCAGCATTCCCATGCCTTCAGTAAACTCGCCGTTACCGTCGGGAATTAAGGTCACATTGTCTGCTTCTTGGTCTTTTGCCCATTCGTTCATCACAAAAGCGTCGTTGACGGACATACAAAGGATTTCATTTACGCCATTTTCTTTGAAAACCTTCGCCAATTCGTTGTAGCCAGGGAGGTGTGTTGAGGAACAAGTGGGAGTAAATGCTCCCGGTAGCGAGAACACCGCTACGGTTTTGCCTGCAAACAAGTCATCGCTGGTGACATCCACCCACTCGTTGTCTTTGCGAGTGCGAAAGGTGACTTTGGGTACTCTTTTACCTTCTTTGTTAGGCAGCATAATTTTGAATCCTTGGGTATTTGGGTTAAATTCCTTTGCTTCCTATAGCGTACTCATAACGAGTATGACTTGTCAAGGGGGGGCGGGTTTTTTCTTGGGACTGCTGCGCGCGAGTCAGTTGCTCGTCTTTGCGACAGCTTGGCGATCGAGCAGATTGAAAACTTGCTGTTTAGGGCGATCCCATAGCTGCAAGCTTCGCTAACGCAAATTCTGTCTCCATGCCTTTGCTGCTGCTAGCGGATGAGGATTTTTGACACATTCTGTCAACAGCTCGATATCAAGTTCCGGTAGCAATTCGCTGTTTGCGATTAATTCATAACCGCAGTTTGATACAAACTCAACCGGAATCTCTTCTCGCAAATGGTAGATCGAAAATCTCTCATTTCGCCAGAACCAAACCTCTCGCACATTCAACCTTCTATAGAGTTCCAGTTTATTGATGCTGCCACTGGTAACAATCACTTCAATTACCAAGTCGGGAAATTCTTTATCTGTGCCAATACAGTAAGCTTCATCCGGTTCCGTACCGCCACTTTTTTCCTCTTGCCGCAGAGTTGTAGACCCAAAAGGGAAATATTCAATGTCAGCTTCTACAAAATAAATTTCCAGCAAATTTCCAATGCGAGTTTTACCATTTTCATGGCGGCGAGAAGGTGACATAATTTCTAAAACTCCATCTAAATAAGTAACTCGATATCCCGCAGCATCTCCAATCCGATGTACCAGTGTCTCGTATTCTTCCCAGTTCACCGTATCCGTGATGTAGCGCTCTTCGGGATCTTGGCGTTGGAGTGCTTGTTCTTTAAGTAATGTATCTAGCTCGATTGTCAGCATTAGTATTACCTCATTACAAGTTGTTCTCATTTTAGCAGACGGCGGTTGAAACCAGGTTTACACAAACTTTCGTCAGCCGGACGCAGTGTAAAGAGAATAACCGAACTTTAATCACCTTTTATTCAACCGGCGTCGGCAGGTTTTGTTCGTATCCACGCGGTTTCAACCGCCGTGTTATCTTATTCCCAATCAAACTTTCTCCCCAAATACTCCTCTAATTCCTGATTGTAAGGTTTAAAATAATCGCTCAAGCAGCAGCGAACCGACTCATTTACTCGCGGATAAAAACCAGGATTAGCATTTTGATATTCAGGTAATTGATATTCCGGCAAATCTAAAAATTCTAAAACTTGCTGAACAGTCGCCGCTGCACCGGCATAAAAATCTTCACTTTTCAAAATTAACAACTGTTCTCTGGGAAAGAAAGCCAGCCAATTTTTAATAAATTCTATATACCTACCGCGAGCTAAATAATTCCCCGGTTCTTCGCCGATGATGTATTCTGGATTTTGATTCAACCGTTCGATTTCGTCGCTAATTGCCCGATCGAGCGATCGCCCTTCCCAATTCAAGCCCTTTAAGCGGTAGAAATGAGAAATCGCGCGATCGACCGGATTTCGCAACAGCACAATCAGCTTAGCCTCTGGAAACAGGCTGTAGAGACGTTTCGGCGCTTCCCGACAGTCAAAATAACTCGGACTAGCCTCACCCGTCACAAACTCGCCTCCCTGCGGCATGGGCGGGAAATGAGCCAAATACCAATCAATTCCTCTTTCAAAGTGCCAAGATAAAAAATCCATCTCCTTTTTAATCGGAGTCAAAATTTGTGGGTGTTGAGCTAAATAAGTGTACAGAGAAGTCGTGCCGCACCGCTGAGAACCAATAATTATAAAATTAGGAACTTTCACAGATTTTAAGTTCCAATTTTGTGGAACAGGCATCTTGCCTGTATCTGTATCTTGTGGAACAGGCATCTTGCCTGTCCTCTTACTGATAATAGATGCCAAACTTTGTTTGTAACTAACAGTTTGATAACAACGAATCGCCTCAGCAATTTTATCTTGTCTAGTCAAAACTTCCCCCAAATTCAAATAATGCCAAAAAGCCTCCGGTTGAGCTTCCACAACTTCGTGGCACAACGTCTCAACTTCAACCAGCTTATTTTGCTTAACCAAAACTTCCCACAAATTGTAATAAGACCAGCAATCATCGGGTTTTTGGGCGACTTGGGCGCGGGCGGAGGCTAAAGTGCTAACGTACTTTTCTTGCTGCTGCAACAACTCCTCTAATTCCGCTGACAGTTCAGCACAACTCGGATCGGATGTCAAGAGAAGTTGGT
>NZ_JBARVX010000005.1:0-5129 GCF_049646505.1 Microcoleus sp. | reverse complement strand
CTCGATCGAGTAATTCATTTACTTTTATAATTATCTCATTAACATTTTCAACCCACAAGTAACCGCAGCGGACAGCGCGACTGATTAAAACGTTTCTTTTTTCTTCGATAAATATTGAAGTTCCGTTGGGGTCGATCGCCCTGCATTCCCACCCTGCAAATATAGGAACTTCTTGTGCGTAATTCCCTATCAAACCTGGAATGTTATTGAGTTGCCGTTCAGCAAGACAACCGATCCATATATCCCAGTGAACTCTTTTGCATCTTTGTGAATAAATACAACTTTTTAACAAATTATCAAAGGCGATTATATCCTTGTCTACGCCTCTGTGACCTAAGTAAATACCGCGTCTTTTTGTATCTGCTAAATTAAATATGACTACATAATCTGGTAATAAGTGGCTCGATTTTTTGAACTCTTCTAAACAAGATTCTGGTGGTATCATAAAGAAGCATTATATTTAAAATCTAAGGCTAGCTTATCACAGCGATCGAAAATTTGCCATGTCAAATCTCAAGTTTGCGATCGGCTGCAAAATGATAGGTAGTCCTGCATAGCAAGGAATATCTAGGGTTTTAATTGATAGATAAACTGGCGTTATACTCATGAATAAAATACCAAATAGCCCAATATGATTGGAGATTTTTTTCGAGAATGAAAGAGTTTTTCTCACCAATCGAGATATTAGACCTCTTGCAAAAATGCTGAGACCCCTCTCCAACCCTCCCCGCGAGTTCGGGGAGGGAGCCTAATTTTTCTTGCTTCCCCCCGAAGCCGCGGGGGGACTGAGGGGGGTGAGTTTTTGACTTTTGCAAGAGGTCTATTCTTTGTCTCATCGTATTATTAAATCTTTCTATATAGTTTTTCAGACCAGTCTCCTTTCCTACTGCCTTGTGTCTTTTTTGATGAAAAACTATTCTATAGGCACTCCAAGGGCTAAAACTGAGGTTTAGGCGTAGGCGCTACCCCCTCGCACAAACGCCGATCGCGCGAGCTCACATTAGGATTAGTCCTCAGATAATCACCAACCCAATCGCAGCCCCTCACCAGCAAATCATCAAGATCCAAATTCCACAAAATCACCCGATTGTCCCGCCCAGCAGAAGCCAAAACCTTCCCATCCGGGCTAAAACTCACGCTCATCACGCTATCCCTGTGACCGGTCAAAGTTTTCAGCAAAGTCCCGCTGCGGCTCCACAACTTCACCTTGCGATCGTAACTGCCCGAAGCAACCAACAAACCATCCGGGCTAAAACTCACGCTAGTCACGCTATCGCTAGAACCCTTCAGCAGCGTCGCCACCAAAGTCCCGTCCACCTTCCACAGCTTCACCGAATTGTCGTAACCAGCCGAAGCCAGCATTTTACCGTCAGGGCTAAAAGCAACCCCCAACACAAAACTGTTGTGAGCCCCTTCAAAAGTCCTCAGCAAACCGCCGTCCCGATTCCAGAGTTTGACAGTACCGTCATCGCTCGAAGAAGCAAGCATCTCTCCGTCGGGACTGAAAGCCACCCCAGTCACCCAGCCTTTGTGTCCCGTCAAAGTCTTAATCAACCTGCCCCCTCTCGTCCAGAGTTTCACAGTCTTGTCCTTGCTAGCCGAAGCAAGAATCTCGCCGTCGGGACTAAAACTCACGCTCATCACGCTGTCCGTGTGGTCGTCAAGAGTGAAAAGCAAAGAAGGCGAACAGGGGAACAGCGGCGCCGAAGGACAAGGCAAAATACTGTTACTGATGCCATCTCCTTTCAAACCCCAGACTTTCACCGTTTTGTCGTAACTCCCAGAAGCTAGTAGCTGGCCGTCGGGACTGAAACTGACGCTGGAGATTTTCTGAGCGTGTCCCTCCAAGGTTTCCAGCAAAACCCCCGTGCGGCTCCAGATTTTGACAGTTTTGTCCGTAGAAGCAGAAGCCAGCCTTTGACCGTCCGGGCTGAAAATAACGCTTTGCACCCGGTTTTGGTGTCCGTCGAGGGTTTTTAGGGGCACGTCATCGAGCCGCCACAGCCTGACTGTTTTGTCAAAACTTGCCGAAGCCAAAGTTTTGCCGTCGGGGCTAAAACTCACCTGAGTAACTCGATCGGCGTGTCCCTCAAAAGTTCTCAGCAAGCGGCTTTCCGGTTTAATATTGCTAGCATCGGCGAGACGTTTGTCGCCAACATTAACCAGATTCCAAAGTTTGACAGTTGCGTCGGCACCTCCAGAAGCCAGCGTTTGACCGTCGGGGGAAAAACTAACGCCAAACACCCACTTGCTGTGTCCCCGCAAAGTTGCTAGCAGTTCGCCGTTAGCCTTTGTTGATTTTTTTTTGGTTCCTGGGCGTAGGGGCGGTGCCCCCGTGCCCGCCCCAGCAATGCTCCAGATTTTCACCGTTTTGTCTTCACCCGCAGTGGCGATCGTTTCACCGTCGGGGGAGAAACTGACGGTGTAAACTTTTGAGGGTTTTCTGTTTTCGCTGTGCCACAAATTAGCGATTAACCTGCCGTCAGAACTCCACAGTTTGACAGTACCGTCATCGCTCGCCACAGCGACTATTTTCCCGTCGCGGCTGAAGCTGAGCCAATTTACCGGGGCTATTTGTTCGATCGTCCGCAGCAGCGTACCGTCAGTTTTCCACAGTTTCACAGTCTTGTCTCTAGATGCGCTGGCGATCGTCTCGCCGTCCGGGCTAAAAACAACGCTGGTAACGCTATCAGCGTGACCTTGGAAAGTTGCCAGCAAACTGCCGTCAGTGTTCCAAAGTTTCACAGTTTTATCTAAACTTGCCGAGGCGATCGTTTTACTGTCCGGACTGAAAACCACACTGGCGACGCTGTTAGTGTGACCCTTGAAAGTTGCCAGCAAACTGCCGTCAGTTTTCCAAAGTTTGACTGTTTTATCCACGCTCGCAGAAGCTATTGTTTGACCGTCCGGACTGAAACTCAGACCCCAAACTACATCCCCGTGTCCCTCCAAGCGGTTCAGTTCTTTGACACCGTAAACTGCCTGCTGGAGGGCAGCAGCAATCAGAATTTCGGTGTCCTTGAGCGCGTGCATTTCTTGCGAGTGTTCGATCTGCCTCCACTTTTTACCCGCTCTCAAACTTTCCATCATCGCGTCAAACTTGTTGTTTGAGAAATAAAGAGCTTCTGAAGCTGCTGTTAGGGTGTTGATTTCGGCTCGCTGAGTTTGAGCGACAGCTACTTGTTTTTGACCGACGGCCCGCCACCAAAAGTTTGCAGCCGCGATGGTAGAACTCGTCAGCAGCAGTACCCCGATCGCAGCTACTCCCAGCAGTTGTTTGAGAAAAGTATTGGCTCGGTAGAGCTGTGCTTGGCTCATGTTTTTGTCGGCTTCTGCTTTGTGCAGTCTGGCTTCCAAGCCGAATCTTTGGCGGATCGGCCGCACTAAATAGTCGTGTACCAATTGATAGCGGTCTTCCGGCGCTTCCCGCAGCAGAAATAGCAAACCGTGACCGACTAAAATGTCTAAAATTAAGTCGAGGTTGTCGGTTTTATTTTGTGTACTTTTGGGGTCTTTGGCGAACTTTAGCTGTAAGGGCATTCGGCCGGTGCTGCCGATCGCCAATAATTCATTTTCTCGGGCATCCGTTGGCTGGTGGCCCGTCACCAACGAGAGTTCGTGTTTAGTTTTAATCAAACGCACGCCCCTCTCATCCGTCAGCGAAAACAAGATTTTCCAAGCTGCATCTTCATTCGCCGGGCCGCAGTCAGAAATTACTCCTTCGAGCGATCGCTTGACTAATTCTGCCTTGGGATTGTCGCCTAACTGCTGGTACTGCGCCAGACTCGTGATATTTTCCTCTTGCAGTTGCGCTCCTACTACCTGCAATTCGATCGGTCGCACTTCTTGCAGTTCGTCTGCTAAATCTTTAACAAAGGCATCGATCAGTGCCGGCTCTAAATAATATTCTGCCCGTTCTGTTAAGTGTCCGATCACGGCTCGCGCGTCTTTCATCGAAAAACTTCGCAGTTGGTAGCGAATACCTTTGTCGAGGATATTATTGTTAATAGCGTCGAGGTCGGGAAAGCGATCGCAGTCCAGTAAATAGTGCAAATAATCTTCGCGCAAACACAAAATTATCTTGACATAAGGCAGATTTAAAAACAATCGCAAAAAGTTATAAAAAAGTTGCCTTTGTGCTACGGAAGTCGAAACAAAGAAAAATTCTTCAAATTGATCGAAAATCAGCACGGTCAACAAATTATTTTCTGCATTTTCGCGCAATTGCTCTATAATGAAAGATGAGTTTTCCGATCGGGAAGGCCCGACAACCGAGCAACTTCTTTTGTCTAATTCCTGTACCCCTTTGGCGATTAATTTTCTTTCTTCTTCGGCTTCCTTGTCGTAGAGCGCCCCGTTCAAAGCCTTTTCTAATTCCGCCAGCCAGTCGCCGTAAACTTTGACTACCACCGGCAAGGTATCGCGCGCGCCCGGAGTAATATTTTTCAAAGCAGGTACTAAGCCGGCGTTGACTAGAGAACTTTTTCCGACTCCGCTCGGCCCGTGAATAATAGTTAATTTATGGTCGTCCCTGCTAATTCTTTCTAGCAAGTTATTGATATCTGTTTGGCGGGAGTAAGCCGTCATGGAAGCTGCTATGGCGGCTTGATTTTGAGCTGAAGGACTCGAAGGATTCACCGCTTGTCGCTGCTGCTGCAATTGGCTGGCTCCGATAAAAGCTCTAAATCCGTATTGATATTCGATCGAGCGCTGGGTTTTTTTAATCCGAAAAGCTTTGAGATATTCTCCCTGCTCGAAATAAACCGCTTGCAGTTCGGTCAAAATATCGATGTAAAGGCGGGGGTCGTACTTCGGCTCGCTTTGAGTTCTAGCCAATTCCAAAGAATGCACCGCCGCTTCCCACTGGCCGAGCTGCCGCAAACTTCTGGCCAACAGTAAAAGATACGAACTGCGATCGGATTTGGGATGTTGGATTTTAGATTTGGATTCGCTGGTAGACTCGTTAGTAGCTACAAATTCTGGATAATTTCCCTCAAATCCCAATCTCAAATCTTCAATCAGCAATCTCAAATCGTTAGGCGTTTGATCCAAAATCGCCAAAGCCAATTCGGCTAGCTGGCGGGCTTGACTCCACCTCGACTGTTCCAGCGCAACTTCAGCCAAAAAGC
>NZ_JBARVX010000004.1:0-15018 GCF_049646505.1 Microcoleus sp. | reverse complement strand
ACTTACGCACGAAAGATTAAAAACCCGGTTTCTGCGTCAAATTTTATCGAGAAAAGCGACTCTTTTTGAAAGAAACCCGGTTTTTTGCGTAAGTCTTGTTTTAATGTATCCGCACCCGAAAGCTACTCAACACAGAAAAGTTTTCAGCGCAGAACCCGCCTCCCCCTGCGGCTTTCTTCTCACCCTCAACCCTCACCCTATCAGATCGACCTTACAGGTGATGCGGCCGGGCGGTGTTCGGCTTTACTATCGAAAGTATCGAAGCAGATTCAGGACAGGCTTGCTATGTCAAACCGAGTGTTTAGGCAAAATTTGGGGTTTGGCGCTAGGGATGGCTTACGAGAATTAACTCGAAACGGGCACAAGTCTTGAGACGGTAAAAGTCGATCGAATCTGTTGAGACACTGCCAGCACCAGTGTTGATTCGCGAAAAGTTGAGGATGCAAATGTTTCGCCCGGAAAACCTTTTTTGCAAACAGAATACTCCAACCTAGAGGTTACAAAATTGATTGTGTCACTTAAAACTCAGATGAATTCTACCGAAGCTATTGCCAACAATCCGCAACTGCAATTAGGTTCTCAAGGTCAAGCGGTATTGGAACTCGAACAACTGCTAACCAAGTTGCGCGTTTACCGGCAGCCTGAAGCAGGAATTTTTAACAAAGCAGTTGAATTTGCTGTGAAACTGTTTCAGTTTCGGGTTTTCTTGTCGCCGGACGGCATTGTCGGGCCGCTCACTTGGCAGGGGCTTTATACCAACTCTCCAGTTAATATGCCGGTACTCAGATTCGGCAGTTCTGGGGAAGCAGTCGCTACTGTTCAACAAGTTCTTAGGGTTTCCCAGCACTACAGCGGCGAAATTGACGGCAAATTTTCTACTTTGACGGAGACGGCTGTTCGCGCATTTCAAAAAAGCTTTGGGATTGAGGCTGAGGGGATTGTCAACAGACAAACTTGGACTGCTTTGAGTCAAATTCCCCGCGGCTATAACCCTAATTGGTTCTTGACTTAGGACTTATAGCCGAAGCAAGAAGGAAGAAGTCGATTTTGTGGAACAGGCATCCTGCCTGTTCTTGACTTAGGGGGGTAAGGTGCGCCATTAGGGGGGTAAGGTGCGCCACAACCACCCAACGAAAAGCTGTTTTTTATGCTGCTTTTTTATTGATTCCTGCTTTTTTATTCTGTTTTCTAAGTTTGGTAAAAATCACCAATTATCAATTATTAAATACTAATTAGCAATTATCAGAAAAGATCGATCGCCCAAAAACTGTTAACTTTCCTTACAATTTTGAGAACAGCGCGCAGTCTGGATGATAGGATGCCGTAAAATCCTTTGGATATATCTATGGCAGAAGAACTGACTGGACAACCCCCAATCTTCGGCGGCAGCACCGGCGGCTTGCTGACCAAGGCGCTAGTTGAAGAGAAGTATGCTATCACTTGGACTAGCCCCAAGGAGCAGGTGTTTGAAATGCCTACGGGTGGCGCTGCAATTATGCGTCAAGGCGACAACTTGCTGTATCTGCCCCGGAAGGAGCAGTGCATCGCTTTGGGCGGCCAGCAACTGCGGGCGAAATTCAAAATTGCGAACTACAAAATTTACCGCGTGTTTCCCGACGGTACTACTGAGTACCTGCATCCCAAGGATGGCGTGTTCCCTGAGAAGGTGAACGAAGGTCGTCCTTACGTCGGTAAGATTGACCGCAATATTGGCAGCAATCCCGATCCGATCAAGGTGAAGTTTACCGGTAAGAAGACCTACGAAGTTTAGGTTTTTAGCTAATTGCTGAGCTGTTTTCGGGTAGTATTTCCTGAAAAGCTCAGCCTGCATTTTCTAGTTTGTAGTAGCGCTTGGACGGCAGAAGCTTTTTCTCGATCGCCCAATCGCCACTGCAAACTTCAAATGCAATTAAAAATTAATAAAAATTAATAATTAGATTAACCATGAATCTGGTAATCAGGCGAGCAACTCCTGGGGATATCGATGTTTGCGCTCGCATTAATTATGAAGCTTTTAAAGGTATTTCCGATCGCCATCAGTTCCCGACAGATTTTCCCACACTCGATTTTGCCACAGAAATCACCGACATTTTGATCGGCAGCCCGTCGTTTTTTGGCATCGTAGCTGAAAACTCCGGTGAGGTTGTGGGCTGCGGTTTTATGGACGAACGCAACCCGATTCGCGGCATCGGGCCCGTCAGTGTCGATCGCACTTTTCAAGGAAAAGGGACGGGACGGCAAATCATGAAAGCTTTGCTGGAACGGGGACAGGACGCTGCGGGCATCCGTTTGGTGCAAGAATCTTTTAATCTGCCTGCGCTGTCGCTGTACGCCTCTCTGGGTTTTGAGGTGAAGGAACCTTTTGTATTAATGGAGGGGAAGTTTCGCAGCCAGCCGCAGTACGGGTTTGAGGTGCGGCCGCTCAGCAGTGAGGATGTGGGCGAATGTCGGGTTTTGTGCGAAAAAGTATGCGGGTGCGATCGAACTTCCGACATTGAATACGCCCTGAATTACTTTTCCCCCTTCGTTGCTTTCCAGCAAGGTCGGATTGTGGCTTATACTTGTGCGGTATCTGTTTTCGGTCACAGCGCCGCCAAAACCGAAGCCGATATGCAGGCTTTGCTGTTGGGGGCTGCAGCGTACAGTTCCGATGAAGTGCTGGCTTTTCACTTGCCGCTGAGGTATGCAAGCTTGTTTCGCTGGTGCTTGGAAGAAGGGCTGCGCGCCCTCAAGCCGATGGCGGTGATGGCAGTTGGCGAGTACCAGCCGCCGGAGGGATGTTGGCTTCCGTCTTTTGTTTATTGATTGTATAGCTAAGTTATATATATGATGTTTCCCGATTTCTCACAATTCTCCGAACTGGCAAAACAAGGCAATTTTGTTCCTGTTTATCAAGAATGGGTTGCTGATTTGGATACGCCAGTGTCTGCGTGGTATCGGGTTTGTGCGGGTCAACCTTACAGTTTTTTGCTGGAGTCGGTGGAAGGTGGGGAGAAAATCGGGCGTTATAGTTTCTTAGGCTGCGATCCGCTGTGGATTTTGGAGGCAAAGGGATCTCGCACAACTCAAGTTTACCGCGACGGTTCCCAAAAAGTATTTACGGGCGATCCCTTTGCTGCTTTAACTGAGTGTTTGCAGCCTTACAAACCGGTGAAATTGCCGCAGTTGCCGTCGGGAATTGGCGGGTTATTCGGTTTTTGGGGTTACGAGTTAATTAAGTGGATCGAACCGCGCGTTCCCGTACATCCGGCTGCAGAAAACGATTTGCCGGACGGGTTGTGGATGCAGGTTGATAATTTGCTGATTTTTGACCAGGTGAAACGGAAAATTTGGGCTGTAGCTTATGCGGATTTGCGGGAGGTTGGCGTTGATTTGGGTGATGCTTACTCCCAAGCGTGCGATCGTGTTTCTCAGCTAGTCAACAAGCTGCAATCGCCGCTTTCCCAGCAATCTACTCTGATAAAATGGACTCCTCCCGGCAACGGGCAAGATGCCCGTTCCACACAAGATGCCCGTTCCACACAAGATGCCGGTTCCACAACCGGAAATACAGAATTGAGTTACACCAGCAATACTACTCCCGAAAAGTATTGTGCCAATGTATTAAAAGCTAAGGATTATATCACAGCGGGAGATGTTTTTCAGGTTGTGATTTCCCAGCGGCTGGAAGCTGAATACAGCGGCGATCCTTTTGCACTTTACCGCTCTTTGCGATTGATCAATCCTTCTCCGTACATGGCTTATTTTAATTTCGGAGATTGGCAGATTATCGGTTCGAGTCCAGAGATTATGGTGAAGGCGGAAAATACTGCAGATGGCAAAAAGATCGCAACTTTGCGGCCGATTGCGGGTACGCGCCGCCGGGGCCAAACTCCTCAAGAAGATGATGCTTTGGCGGCCCAATTGCTGCAAGATCCGAAGGAAATTGCGGAACACGTAATGTTAGTTGATTTGGGCAGAAATGATTTAGGCAGAGTTTGCCGCAGCGGTACTGTAAAAGTTGACGAATTAATGGGAATTGAGCGTTATTCTCACGTGATGCACATTGTGAGCAATGTGGTGGGAGAATTGGCTGAAGATAAGACTGCTTGGGATTTGTTGAAAGCTGGTTTTCCTGCGGGTACTGTTAGCGGTGCTCCGAAGATTCGGGCGATGGAAATTGTGCACGAGTTGGAAGGTTGTCGCCGGGGCCCGTATTCTGGGGTTTACGGGTTTTATGATTTTGAGGGACAGTTGAATAGCGCGATCGCGATTCGGACTATGGTTGTGCGATCTTTAGGTGGTGACAAGCATTCGGTTTCTGTGCAAGCCGGTGCTGGTTTGGTGGCAGATTCTAACCCGGAAATGGAGTATGAAGAAACTCTGAATAAAGCCAGGGGAATGTTGCAGGCTATTCGCTGTTTGAAGTAATTAGAAGTCATTAGTCATTAGTCATTAGTCATTAGTCATTAGTCATTAGTCATTAGTCATTAGTCATTAGTCATTAGTCATTAGTCATTAGTCATGTTTTGCTGTCCCTCCCGAGCTTTGGGTCCAACGTCATCAGGAAGAAGGAAGAAGGAAGAAGGAAGGCTTTGTGAGCGCGTACAACCAAAGAAACCGGGTTTTTTAGATAATTTGAGGGTGAAAACGAAGTATTGTCGTAAAAAACCCGGTTTCTGAGAACTCCTGACTAAAAACTACTGTTGCAAGAGGGAAATATGAATTTTTATATCGTTGACGTGTTTGCGGAGTCAAAATATGCTGGCAATCAGCTAGCTGTATTTTGCGGTACGGGAGTTGCCGAACTTTCTGAGGCTCAAATGCTGCTGATAGCGAGGGAAATCAATTATTCCGAAACTACGTTTATTCGATCGCCCGATCGGCGAAATAACGGCTACGACGTGCGTATCTTCACGCCCAAGAAGGAATTGCCCTTTGCCGGTCATCCGACGTTGGGCACTGCGTTTGTGTTGCAGCAAGAGATAATTGGCGAAAAGGTCGATCGAGTAATTCTCAATCTAGCCGTCGGTCAAATTCCAGTTACTTTTAATTATCGCAATCAATCGGCAGACATTTTGTGGATGCGACAAAATTCGCCTAATTTCGGTCAAGTTTTATCAGCCAAAACTCTGGCAACAGTCCTGAATTTAGAACCAGATGAAATCGATGAAAAATTTCCGATTCAAGAAGTTTCCACCGGAGTGCCGTTTATCATAGTACCATTAAAAACTATCGCAGCGCTCAAAAAAGCTAAAGTCAACTCAGACAAATATTTTGAACTAATTAATACGACAGAAGCGAAAGAAATTTTAATATTTTGTCCCGAAACTTACAGCGACATTAATGATTTGAGCGTCCGAGTTTTCGCCGATTCCCTAGGAATTCCCGAAGATCCGGCGACGGGGAGTGCTAACGGCTGTTTGGCTGGATATTTGGTAAATTACGGTTATTTCGGGCAGGATGCGATCGATATTAAAGTTGAGCAGGGTTACGAAATCGATCGACCTTCGCTGCTGCTGTTGCAATCTCAGAGAACAAACGGTGAAATAGAAGTGTTGGTTGGCGGGAAAGTTGTGATGGTTGCGAAAGGGGAATTTGTTTAGAATCCGCAAATTAAATAATCGTAAATACCTGTAGGGGCGGGTTCACCAATAATAATTGCCGAAAACCGACAATCTCATAAACCCGCCCGGCCGGTGGCTTGAATTTTATATTTTTAAGCTGTCTAATTCAAATAAGGCTATGTTCTCCGCTTTTGCTTGTGCGATCGCCTCTTTATTCTCATTCTCCAATACAATTCTCCCATGCAGGCGCGGCCTGAGCGTTTCCCACTGAATTTCGCTCAACAGTCCGATCGGTACAATTTCAGGCCCGTCGGAAACATCTAAATCTTCTGCCATTAAAAGATTCATCGCTACGCCAGATAAAGCTAAATCGGCATCTTCGTAAGAAATGTTGGTGCTGTCTACCAGTAGAGTCATTTTGCTTTTGTCTGGGTGAATTGCGATCGCCCTCAACAATTGTTCCAATTCTAAACCAAGAGACTCTTCTGGCTGCGACCAGTCGGGAAAAACAATTAGATTAATATCTTGCAAGTTTAAACACAGTAGAGTTGCATCAATCAGTGCTGAACTAACTTTTTTCGCCATCTTTGACCACGAAAATTCTTTTGATTGTTCCAGCCCTGCAGCAATCAATGAATCGCGAACTTTAGGTTTTTGCACTTCGCAAAGTGCATCTGCTAGCCCGTCAACATCATCATCTTTCACATATAAAGCTGCGGTTCCTGCAACTTCAGGAATAGACGAATTAGGGCAAGTAATGACAGGGCAGCCACAGGCTATAGCCTCTAAAACTGGCATCCCAAAACCTTCATACTTCGACGGATAAACCAGTGCGATCGCACCTGAATAAGCTAGTCTCAACTCCTCGTCGCTGAGTTGCAGCATATGCACTGTACTCCCCCATGTAGAAGCTCTAAATTCTGGGCTTAATAATATGCCGCTCCCCGTACAGACAATTTCAAAGCCTTGTCTGCTGTAAAGTTGAGCAAAAGCTTGGAAGAACAAATTTGCATTTTTATAGCCGCTTCCTGCACCTACCAAAAGAAAATAAGGCTTGGATATCCCGTACTTGGTTTTAAAACAGTTAACTTCCTCTAGACTAGCGGGGGAGAAATTAGTCGCAACTCCGCAATGAGCTACAGTTATCAAATTAGAAGGAATGTGGGGAAAGAACTTGACTAAATCACAAGCTGTATTTTGGGAAATTGAAATGTAGGAAGATGCGTGGCGAATTCCGCGATGTTTTTCTTGCCACATAGGTTCATCAAAGTTGGCACCCAAAACTTCAGGAATCATGTCATAGGCCATGAATACAGAAGGGGTTGATATTGGCGTTGTATAGTAAGTTGAGATAAATAAATCTGCACCTTCTTCATCGCAAACTTGCTGTAACATTTCGCGATCGGCATCCGTGCTGCTGTAGTCATAGGGCGAGACAGTACGATATTGAATGTCAGGAATTTTGGGGGCAGTACCCGCACGGTCAAAAACCACAATACATTCAGCGAAATTGGTGACTGCCCATTCTTCTAATAACGATCGCCAGACACGCGCTATTCCGGTTTTGTATAGCTGAAAAAATACACCATCAATGACAATTACCATAGTTGCTGTGTGATACTTGGAAATATCGCAATAGTACAAGAGTGATTATCTCAGAACGAAAGCTCCTGTTTCTAATTGAACAATTCGCTGCTTGCTAAAGTTTTCTAATTCACAGACAGGAATATTTTTCGATTCCAGTTTGGCGCTTGCCTGTTTATTGGAGTCATCCCAGACAATTTCCGAACAGACGCGAGGTATCAAAGCTGCCCATTCTACCTGACTAATGTTTTCCATTAAATGAAATTCTGGTTCATCATCAACCTCTAATTGCTCTTCCATAAAAACGTTCATTGTTGCACCAGCTAACACGAAGTTTGCATCTTCCTCAGAAATATTGCTGCAATATATTAGCAAAGTTATGCGACTTCGATCTGGGTGAGCCAAAATTGAGCTAATGACTTTTTCCATATCTGAACACAGAGATTCTTCGGGTTGCTCCCAATCAGGAAAACAGATTAAGTTAATATCTCTGAGCTGTGACAACAGCAGCAAAAAACTATCTTTGATTAATTCTGGGAAAAATGTTGCTCTTTCACAAACAGGTTGATGATAACTTAGGGCTGTGGAAGGAACATCTAGGTTTAAAGAAAAGGCTTCCGAAAGTTTTTTAAGCTCTATTAATGCTATAGCATTTGCACAAGGATAAGGGTAGTTATATTCGACATTCTGAAGGTTTTCTTTTTGTTCCTCTATCCAGATTTCCCTGGGATTGTTGCTGGGCACTTCCATGTCTAAAATTCTCATGAAAACTGTAGAAATGGCGGCGGGCGGAATTTGATATTTAGTTATTAAAGTCTCTAAGTACAGTCGATCGAACTGAATGTACCATCCGCCGTCAATCAGCTTGCCAAACGGCACTGTAATTAATGCTTTACCTCCTACCGCTAACAAGTCATAAATTTTGGCGATCGCCTTCAGGGGCATTTCAATGTCCCGAATTTGAATCTGCTCGCCATAGGCTTGTGAAGACGGCTCAATTCCTTGTCCTATGTGTTCGACAGTAGAAACTGAAACTATAACATCGTACTTTTCCTCTGAGGGAATGTCCATAAAATCTACATTGTCTACACCCATAACAACTTCAAATTTATCAACTATCCGCCTCGGTCTAATCCCAATATATTCGCTTAATGAGTTTTCATAATGAGACAGCGTATTGCCAACTTCCAGGATATTATCTTTCTTTTCTAAAGTTGCTATAAAATTTAAAGCAATTGGAATTTCAATGGCTCGCTCGCCAGTATTGTTATACCCAATTCGGTTGTACGGAAGATGTTTTCCTTTGTAAATAAAACTAGGCTTCCAGTTTCTAACCAGAGTAGTTTCTAAGTCTGGAATTATCGGATCGGCAGTATTCTGAATGTATCCTCGATCGAGACTTATATATTCTCGAAGTCTAGCAACTATCGGTAGCGATTCTAGCCCTTGTGTCGTCAATTCTGGAACTTGACCCAGACTCTCAATGATATTATTGGCGAAATTATATTTGGGGTCGCTGCCATGATTTAAAGTTAGATACTCTAGAATTTCCAGAGCATAATCGGGAAATTTCATCACGTCAGCCAGACAAGCTAGTTTGAGCAGTTTTTCTGGTGTTTTCAAGTTTGGATCTAAATTCGATCGCATCAAATCGCGAAAATAAAAAGCGTCTGACCAAATTAAAGCTCCGGGATGGCTTTGTGAAATGACTGGGATGTCGCGGCGTCGATCGCGATACATACTCCCAAAGTCAAAAAGTGTCAGACCTTGATTTCTGAGATAAATATCTACATCGCTAAATAAAGGTTGACCTGCATATATCTCGGTGAACTCAACTTCCGTTATCAATCCCAGTACACTATTATTTAATATCCCATCAGCTCCTTGTAAAACATTAAGCTCTCCTCCCTGAACGTCTAGGTGGAGAAAATCTATTTCTTTGATACCTTCAGCTTGACAAAATTTTTCTAACGTGGTAGTGGATAAATCTACTGTAGACTTTAGCTGGATAAGTTCTGAGTTGCCGGAAAAGCGCTTTATATAATCTTCACTGGGGGGATATAAAGAACTGCATCCAGGATATTTAGTGACATAAAGTGTGGCTTTTCCTTCTGTATTGCTAAGAGCTGAGGGAATATGTTTTTCATTCCAATTGACTTTTCTAGCTTCTAACTCAGCATTAGCTTGCTCGCAAGCTTCTACATCTGCATCAAATCCGTAAATAGTTAAGTTAGGCGCGAAAATATCCCAGTTTTGACTGGCATAATCATCCTGCTTTTCAATTTTGCGCGAACCAACAATACATACCGTGATGTGAACTCTATCTAAATGGCCGCTTTTTTTTAAACTTGGAAGAAAGAACATAAGAATATTTTTTGTTTGATAAAATCATATTAACTGGTCTGTGTTTCGATTTGGGCTTGACCGATCGCCCTTTCCGCTACTTCTTCCCCTTCGCCTGCCCCAACAATACCTTATAATCAGCTCTACCAGGATTTAGCTTCACCAACTTTTCCAAAGGCTCGATCGCCCCCACCTTATTATTCATCTGCAACCGCACATTTGCCAACCCCTCCAGAGCCGTCAGATTCTGAGGTTCCCGCCGCAAAACCGTCTCATATCCCCGTTCCTGCGCCGCCAGCAAAGACTCCTGAGAAACAGTCGCCGTCGCCTGCTTTTGTCGGTGCTGGCTGCTCAAACCGCTGCCGAACAGACTCACAATACCAAAAATCGCAGAACCAGCAAACCCAACCATCGATACTAACGCAAAAATCTGCTTTGTTCCATTGCCCTTACGAACCCGACGATCGCTCGATTTTGTCTGTATACTTTCCATTGCTAACCCTTAGCGTGGCTGTTTTCCAGGTACTCACCAAGCACCTGTATCTAGATTGCCCAAGTTCGATCGCAAAACGATCAGTTTTAAATTTCTAGATTCCATTAACACAAAAAATTAGACTTGTCAACAATATTTAACCGAGAATTTTGAAGTGCGATCTCGGTAAAGTGCGATCGCACTCCTGTCTCTTCAGGCATTATCCTGTGATAATTCTCCAAACCGATCTCGATAACGCTCTAACAAAGCTTCGAGTTCAGCAGCCCGTTGACTTTCGGCTTCTGCCCGTTGACTTTCGGCTTCTGCCCGTTGCCGTTCCGCTTCTGCCCGTTGCCGTTCCGCTTGCAAAGCTGAAGCCAATTCATCGGGAATCAATAATTTCTCCCCATTATCTTCACGATAAAATCCAATCAGTTTTCCTTCTATTTCTAACCGCAGTTGCAATACTTCGCTGCGATTATCTCTGATTAATTCATACCCATCTTCCCCCAATCGATACCCGCGCAATTGTTCCCGAATCCATTCACCTCTAGGGTCAAACAACCAATATTCCTCAACTTCTATCCCCTCGTACAAGTCTTTTTTATTAATTATATCTTCCGACTTTGTACCCGGTGATGTCATTTCAAAAATCACTTTCGGTACTTGACCTTCTTCCCAGATTTTATAATTATTTCTGCCGCCCGGTTCGACATCAAAAATCACCATCACATCAGGTGCTACACGCAATTTTGGAAAACCTTGAGCGTAGTACAAAAATTGGTTTGCTAAAACAGTAGCTCGACGCTCAGCCAGGTATTGTTTTAAGACTTCTAAAGTGGTTAAAATTGCATAAACATGGTCGTAAGTTTCTGCCACTGGTTCTCCGTCAGCGCTAGGGTATACGATTTCAGAATTTTTTAGGGTGGGAACGACTGCTGTCACGATCGTGCTTCCTGTGAGTTGTAGATTTATTATAAACTTTTTGGCTGTAGCTAATCAAATTTTATTTTTAATTGCAGATAGCTGACAGGCGGGAGGCCCGTGCCACAACAAATGTAGTATATTTACCATGCCATTTTTGACTACAAATCGCGGTACCCACTGCGAAATTCTTTGACAGCCTCAACATTACTCGGCATATTAACACACCTCACAAACAAAGGAATATCGAGTTGTGGGAGCAATTCGGAACTCGCAATCTCTTCATATCCTTGCTGTCTGAGAGCATACAGAGACAGTCGGCTGTTTGCCCAAAACCAGACTTCAGGGATTTGCAGCCGTTTGTAAGCCTCTAGCTTATCAATTGGGCCGCTAGTGACGACTACTTCGATCGCCAAATCGGGACGTTCTCTATCAGCACCCAATTCGTAAGACTTGTCTGCTTCACACTTTACCAAGCGCGATTCATTTTCTAAAGTCAGAGACTCCGTAGGGGTGAAATCGATTCGGGCCGCCATCATGTAAGTTTCTACCAACGCACCGATACGTCCCTTGGCTGTTTCGTGTTTTCTTCCAGGCATTTTCTGAATCTCCAGTATCCCATCTAAAAATGACAGCCGAACCCCTGGAATATCCAGCATCCCTTCTAAAGTCTTGAATTGTTCCCAGGTTAACCTTGGAAATAGCAAGGATCTATATAATTTTTCTTCTAACGTTGCAGTCATGGCGAACTCGCTCCTTATTCATTAACAATTCCTGCTTCAAACACCTGTTGAGCTGTCAATTTTAACTCTGGAAAAGCAGCCGATTCAATTCTCTCGTCTCCCCGGAACTGCGTCAACTCATATTCCCCGTCAACCAATTGATATACCCAAAGCGTCGGTTGTTTGGGATTGCCAATATAGCGTCTTCTGCCCAATCCCAAATAATCGATAATCCAGTATTCAAAAATGCCCATTTCTTCATAATCGCGCAGTTTTGTAAGATAGTCAGTCTGCCAGTTGGTGCTGACAACTTCTACTGCTAAACGCACTGAAGAACCCATTGTGACAATCGATTCTGCTGCCCAGCGCGGTTTATTTATCACTTGCTGGCGATCGAGAACGATGATATCTGGTTCGTATCCTGATTCAGTGCGATCGCCCTTAAGGACACATTCCTTGGAAATGAAATAAAGCAATCGAGCATTGCGACATATAACGCCAACTTCTATATTGAGAAATCCAGAAACTTCTGAATGTTTGCCAGTTCCTTTGGGCATTTCAACAATTACTCCATTATGCAGTTCGTAGCGATGTTCTGCATTCTCAGGATACCATGCAATGAATTCGTCAAATGTGACTAATTTTGTTAAGGCTTGAACCATGTCGCTCGCTCCTTTATTCTAATTAGATTTAATTTTAGTTGATTTGAACTATTCCCGCAAAGCCTTGATGAATTCAGTAACAGCATCATATTGATCGAAGTAAGTTACATATCTCACTAACAAAGCAATGTCTAACTCCGGCAACAACTCGCTGCGATCGACTTTTTCGTACTCCTCCCTCAAATAATAGATACTCAGTACCCCATCTTCCCAAAACCAAACTTCTGGTATCCCCAACCGCTTGTATAGTTGAAGTTTATCGATGCCACCGCTAGTGAATACAACTTCGATCGCCAAATCTGGAATTGCCTTTTTAGTCTGCAAATTATACGACTCATCAGGCTCTTTTCTTGCCCCCAGTTCTTTACTACCCAAAGTCGGCCCGCCCTTGATATAAAATCGGATGTCCTTCTCTCTCAAGTATGCTTCTAACAAAACACTAAGGGTACTCTTTGTCTCTTCATGTTCGGGGCTAACTGTCATAATTTCTAAAATTCCATCTAAGTAAGCGAATTTGATACCGCCGACCGACTCAAAAGCGGCTTCTAGCGATTCTAATTGTGACCAACTCACTCCTCTTAGAGTCAGGCAACTATCAGTAATTGAGTTTTTGACTGCTGTTTGTGTCATGTTTTCTCCTTATCCTTTTTCTAGATTAAGCCTTTGACAGCGCAATTGCTTTCTCAATTTTATTAACTTTTGTTCGATCGACCTCCCGCACCTTCAAATGCCATCAGGATCGATACCCTGACTTCTCAAATATGCCATTAGTCGATCGGCCTTCTGGCGTTCATCTTCGGCCTTCTGGCGTTCCTCATCGGCGCGCTGGCGTTCCTGTTCCACCCGTTCGGCACCCCACAGCAGCAAATTGCCATCCTCATCCCACCAGCGCAACCAATAACCCGTTCTCTGAGATTTTTCACCTTCCCAAACCCCTAGAAATAAACCCATTGATTCTATCCAAAATCGCCGATTAGCATCCGGTTCTTGCAGTTCGTACTCTCCCGAGTCCGAGAGTCGATATACTTCCAAAACTCCCGATTTAGGTTCAAAGATTACATAAATCGGCACCTGCAAAATTCGCTCGTAAAACCGCCATCTTCCGTAAGGATAGGTAGGTTTATTTGAATATTCACTGCCGTCAGTATCCGATAAAAATTCCATCACTACTGCGGGTACTTCTCCCTCAGCATTGCGCGTATAACTGCGGCGAACTTCTCCTGGTTCTGCTGGCAATACCGAGGGAACAAATACCCAATCTGGTGCTTTTACTACTGTTTTGTCGTTAACTTTGGCACAGAGTCCAAAATTGGAAGCTATGAGCATTGAAGCTAGGATAAATCCTGCGATTTCCAAAGCTTCTCGCAGGGCGGCGGCTAAAAGTGGTTGGTCGATATTTTCCACAGGATCGTCGGGTAATTTAAAATCATCTGGCAATTTTTCCCAAATTACAGTATACTGAGTTTTGGGTTTTTCCTGTTTCGATAATGTTTGCGTCATTGGTTTTCCTTGTTGCGATTGAAATACTTTTTTGTGAATAAAATCTGGACAATAACTTTAATGCCTGGTTGGCACGGACAACTAATCCTAGGGTGCGCTTCGGGTGCTGGGGATCTAAGTCATTCGCCGCAACATTCTGACAGCCAATACACCCTAAAACAACTAAAATAATTTAGTTGTTAGAAAAAAATCCGAACCTAGTAATAATTCTGTTTATTGAATTATACCATGTTTTCAGGAGTGTTTTATGGCACAATGGGTGCTGCAGGTTTTGCATTTTGAGAAGGTATAACAGGCAATTTGTGTTTTTTGTGCAAGCTGGGAAAACTCGGCGGAACAGATAAATTTTCCGCAGTTGCAGTTGCATGTACTTTCTCGGAAAGGGGAGCCAATGTTTGAGCTACTTTAACTTCTTGTCGCAGTTGTTCTGTTGAACCAAATAAACTTCCTAATCCTTTGAACAATTGGCGAATGCTGTTGCGGATTGCCGGATCTCCCGTCAATTCATCCACGTCAGAAGTAATCTTCTGCACGTTCTGAAATGTAGCTCGTGCTGAATCTAGAGTTTGCTGCAATAATAGCAAAGTGGCGGGATTGTTGATCTGGCTGGACAAATCTCGCAAATTAACAGAAGCTTGGGCGGCATTGGCTGAGAGAATTTCTAAATTGTTCAGCAGTTGTCCTTGGTTGATGCGGTTAATTGTCGGACTCAAACTGCTGACAGCTACCCGCAATTCTTGACTGCTTTGATTGATGTTGTTTAAAGTCGAGACTAAACTGGCGCGGTTGGTTGCTACTAAAGCGTTGAGTTGGTTGGCTGTCAAGGTAATTTGATTGGCTGCTTGAGTTACTGAATTAGCAGAATCGATCGCAGCTGCAGATACGGCTTTTGTGGAAGTGTCGGCTGTAGCTGCTACTTTAGAAACATCTGCGGCGACTCCTGATATTTCCCCCTTGACAGATTGATTTAAACTGCTAGCTTCTCCTTTTAAGGATTGATTCAAACTGTTTATTTCTACTTGTAAGGATTTAGTTAAACTGTTGGCTTCTCCTTTTAAAGATTGATTTAAAGTTCCTAGTTCGTTAGTTACTGATTTACTTAAAGTGCCAACGTCTCCCCTGACGGATTGATTCAAGCTTTTTATTTCTGCTTTGGCAGTTTGAGTGAGATCCGATAAATCTTGAGTTAGTTTAACTGCACCTTGAGCTGTGTTGGCTGTATCCCGTGCAATTGATTTAATACTGTCGAATAGGGCGGGGTCGGT
>NZ_JBARVX010000003.1:0-21937 GCF_049646505.1 Microcoleus sp. | reverse complement strand
ATTATAATCTACCCATCCAGGGCAGACTTGATTGCCTCTTCTATCATACATTCCCCCCTGACAATTAATCCACCCTGCTTTACAAGGGGGGGTTGGGGGGGGTAGAAATTATGTAGCGCTATTTTATGAATTTAATCTTACTACCTATCCGCGATCGCATAGTTTACGATTGCTGTTGAACGATCGAACCACTCTAGATGCTGATGACGCAAAGCCTCCAGAAAAGAGAGATGAATAAATCAGAGGCGGCGTTAATTAGCGTTCACCTGCCAACATCTGCGGTTTTACGATTCAAAACATAGTAAATCGCCCAAATTGCCATCGCCCGCAAATAGTGACTCGCCCGAAAAGTCCCCCCCGCCGTAATCGCTTCCGGCGTGCGAAACTGCAACCCATTCTCATAAATTTGCTTCACCACCGCATCCGTCAATTTAAACGCTTTATCCTCCATTCCCATCTGTACCAAAAAAGCAGCCAACCCAAAATTAATCCCCGTCCAAACTTCCAAAGGATGAGTCGCATTAGGATTTTCCGGCGAACCGTTCAGCATTACCCCATTCGCCGCACCGAACTCGCCCTCATTGAACTTCAAAAAGCAAGAATCGTACACAGTTTCTAAAGCGCTGACAGCACATTCTGGCGGCACAATATCCGGCAATCCTAACAGCTTCGCGTAAAATTGGCCGCACAATTGGTCTGCCATTACCACTTCCGATTTACTCTCGCTGTCCAAACGGTAATATTGACCGTTCCACAGTTTTTCTTGATAGCTAGGTCTTGCTTGTAACAGCCAACTGTGATATAGTACAATCTTCTCTTGGGGATTTGGAATTATCTCAGGTGCTGCATCTTCTAAGATTTCGCCGATCGCGATCGCACTCTCCAGCGCCGCCAACCACAAACCCCCGCAATACGCACTAATTCCCCGCATTTGCCAATCATCAAACGTCTGATCCGGCGCACCCGAATTCTCAGGAATTCCGTCGCCATCCTCATCAAAGGTTTTCAGATAAGCCAAAGCCTCAACAATTGCCGGCCAACAATCTTGCAAAAACTCGCAATCTGTGCCGCCAGTCAACAAAAAGTCACGATAAACTTGCAACACAAAATCGCAAGGTAAATCCTTCCACAAATTGCAATCTTGATAGCTAGTATAATTCGTTTTCTCCCAAGGATGTTCGTTAGGAGCACCCAAATCGTGCGGTGTCGCACCAACAGCTTTTCTAATCGCCGCAGCTTGATTCCAGCCAACAATTCTCGGCGTATCGTCTCCCGCAGAAATTGCCCTAGCAAAGGCAATCATTACCGACTTTTCTAATTCCGGCCACAGCATCAACAAAGCAAAAGAACCGTAAAGCCGCACGTCCAAACTTTCGTACCAGCGGTAATCAATGCACTCTAAAACCCCAAATTGACCCTTGGGATCGCGTTCGTCCGCCGCACTCCAAAGAGTACCGCCGTCAGTCAAAATGTACAACTCATTAAACAGCGCCATTTTGAAACGGTCGGACAAATCTGTGCGTTCTAAAATAGGTTTTTGCCAAGCTTCAATACTTTCGCGCCAAGTATCGGAATGCTTCATCGCCGTGCGAATAATCGGCCACACATTTTTGCCATTGCGCCCGAAGAAATCGGTATAGCGGCGGTAATAAGAAACTCCAGATGCAAATTCAGTAACGGGCAAATCCCAAGCTATGATAAAGGGGATTTTGCGAGTTTTACCCGGTCGAATTGTAAAGCGAACTGCGATCGCACAAGCCAACTGTTCTCCGGCTGCTGCGGCTGTCTCGTCTCTGTCATCCAACAAGAAACCTTCAGCAGAAAAGTTGCGCCAAACATCATCGCCGTCCCCCGCCGGGTTCCAGCGAGTTTGATAGAATACTTCTACCGCCGGATTGGTAATAGTTGCGATCGCCCACTGTCCATCTCCTTCTTGCGGTTCGTCACCAGCAGACAACCGCGTCATCACGCAACCGATACGGTGAAAATCTTCCACCAACAAATTTAAATTCCCGCCACTTTCTCCCCACCTGGGTTTATAGTCATAAAATGGACTACCATCATCTCGCACCATCACGGGAACCCCCCCGTACCCCCCCTTAGTAAGGGGGGGTACGGGGGGTACAGCATTAGTAAACCAACCAACAATATTTTCCCAAGTTAACATGATGCTAAGAGTAATCGGCGCATCTGTAGGATTGTGCGCCACCCATTCAAACATTGCAACTGGATAACTGCTTTCTTGATAATTGTTTGGCAAAATTGGGGAAAATTGCTCGCAGCTTAATTGAGCTTCAAACACATTTTCGTAAACAAACCAACTGCGCGGATATAAAGCATGATAAGTCCCCGAAGATTGAAATTTTTTCTTCTCTTCCCTTCTTCCGTCTGCCTTCAGAATTCCATCCGTTACATCCCGTACATTGCTCGTTGCCGAACTTCCTTCGCAAGGATACCATTTCCAACTAGATAAACTTCCATCTTTCGGCGGTTCAGTACACAGTGCAAAAGCTTGTTTTTTGCCTTTTGTTTCTTCAAAAACGCTGAACTGACAAGCGGGTAAACTGCGAAAAATGTGCTCGCCGCCGTCGATGTGCCAGAGGTTGAAGTCGCCGCGGGGCGATCGCCCGATGCAGCCTGCGCCGAACCCGCCCAGAGGCATTCCGTGCCAGGGGCCGTCGTCGAGATTGCTGGCGTAGCGGACTGTGTAGGGATTGTCCCAACCGATGCCGATGGGACGTTTCCAGGTGTGTGGAGGGATGTTTGGATTGGATGTGCGATCGTTATTCATGGGATTAATCTTAGCGTGCGATCGAGCTTAACAATCCTGATTGTTAATAAATTTAGCTTTTCACCTAAATTTGCTCTTATGCCCCAATCAGTATAGTGTATAATCTAAATTACCAGTTCACTCTATTACGGAAAAAGTCAGATGAGTCGAGCCATTAATTTTCAAACGGTTTCTTGGTTTTGGGATCTCTACACAAGACACCTGCTCGATCTTGAGCCACCTTATCAAAGACGCAGTGTTTGGAATCAAGAATACAAAGACTTTTTTATTGATACTGTACTTAATGAGTATCCTGCCCCGGCAATTTTTTTGTATCAAGAGATTACTCCTGAAGGTATCTCTAAGTATAGTATAGTTGATGGAAAGCAAAGGTTATCCACTTTATTCGACTTTGCTAAAAATGAATTTCCTGTAAGTGAAACAGCAACTATTACAAGAATTAGAGGAAAATATTTCACAGACTTAGACAATGAGTTCAAGCAAAAATTTTGGAAATATCAGTTTGCTGTTGAATATGTCCCATCCGACGATGAAGCAATTATCAATGATATATTTGACCGTATTAACCGTAATGTTAGTAAGTTAACACATCAAGAACTGCGTCATGCAAAATTCAATGGCGGATTCATTACTACTGTAGAAGATTTAACTGACTGGATGGATTCAATTCTCCCGCCCAACTTTCCGTCAATTCCTGCAAAAGATAGAAAACAAATGAAAGATGTAGAGTTTGTGACTCGACTTTTACTTTTTCTAGAAGAAGGAGTTAAATCTTATCGTCAGGATGATTTGGATAAAGCTTTTAACGATCGGGATTTAGCTTGGGACGAGCAACATGAAATGGAATCTGAATTTAAACAAGTGATTTTATCAATAAAAGAGTTGTTAGATTGCTCGCCAGAAAATATAAACTTATCTAAAACCAAGCTCAAAAATCAAGCGGATTTTTATTCGTTATTTAGTGCAATCGCAGAACTAAATCGTGAAAAATCCTTAAATATAACTGCCGATGTCGGCAAAAGGATTTACGAATTGATGGAATCGGTAAAGTCTCCTGAAACAGCCATAAAAAATCAGGACACCCAAGCCTATTATGATGCCATCACAACTTCATTGAGTTCGTCAGGAATTGAAAAAACTAAAACTAGAATTAATCTTTTAAAATCAGTGATTTTAGGAACTATTAATTTGTGATTAATTGGTAAATTATCAAATTTATGATTTATCCTCCTATTTTAGACCGCCAGTATCAACAATATCATCCCCTGGTTGAAGAAGTTGCAAAGCGAGTCAAATCAACCATGCTGAATTTTTGTGACGACAAAGGATATGCACTGACTTCGAGAATTAAAACTATTGAATCTTTAGCGGAAAAAATCGAGACAGGTAGATTCAAGAAATGGTCTGAATTAAATGACTTATTTGCTTGTACGCTTATTATACCAAGTATATCACAAGAACAAGAAGTGATTGAATTTTGTCAAAATACTTTTGATGTCAATAAAACTGTAAAAAGAGGACAAAACAAAAAATCTCCCGATAGTTTTATATTTGATTCAACCAGAATTTATGCTCGCTTAAGAAGAGCCGAAGATCCAGATTTAGATAATTTGTTAAGTATATTTGATATTCTGTTTGAAATTCAAATAAAAAGTGCTTTTGAACACGCCTGGGCAGTTTCCACTCACGATTTGGTTTATAAAAGTGCTGAGATTGATTGGAAGAAACTCCGTTTAGCGGCACAAATTAAAGCTACTGTTGAACAGCTAGATACCATGATTATGGCATTTGAACAAATAGCTTCTACTATACAAGAGCATGAGTATCCTGAAATCAAAAGAAAGCGTCAAATAGCTGTTGCTACCCAAAAGCTATTTGCTCAAAAAATTCCCCAAGAATTTCAACCAAAAGATATGAGCCGTTTTTGCGATAACTTATATGGTATTCTTGCCAGGGCTGGAAAAGAGAATAAAATTCAAGAGGCTATTAAATGTATTCGAGACAAAGTTAATTCAACACCAACCGACTTAATTCCTCGTAGTATTTCGTTGTTACAATATTTTTTGGCGATTTTAGTAGAAGAAGAAATTATCGTTTTGCCTTTAGACAAGCATTGTTTTCACATAACGGAAGAATTGATCGCGCTTTATCCCATTTTTCGGGACAGCGTTAATTCTATATTTCAATATGATATGTGACAGTTTTAAGACAAACCCGATCGCCCTTCCTTACGCAAATCCCAAATCAGAACCTTTTCCCGCGTGCACCAAAGCCAACTTTTCGTAACGCTTAGCGTGTTCCACCAACTCCGCAGATTCCTCCTCAGAGACATCTCGCAGCCGCTTCGCAGGCACTCCCGCAACCAGCGTGCGAGGGGGAACGTCCTTCGTCACAACCGCCCCCGCACCGACGATCGAGCCTGTGCCCACTCTCACTCCATCGAGGACGATCGCCCCAATCCCGATCAAACACCCCCGTTCAATGTAAGCTGAATGAATCACCGCTCGGTGTCCGACAGTCACAAAATCTTCCAACACAGTCGGTTTTCCCGGATCGCCGTGCAGAATTGCTCCATCTTGGATGTTGGTACTTTTACCGATCGCAATTCGCTCTACATCCGCCCGCACCACCGCCCCGTACCAAATACTAGCGCCCGCAGCCACCTCTACCCTGCCGATGACAACAGCGCCAAAAGCGACAAAAGCAGCTTGGGAGAGATCCGGCCTGGGCCAATAAACAGGAAGTAAAGGCAGAGGTTCGTTGAGATTGCTCATCTTTTTGGTCGATCGCGATACTTCTAGCAGATTAGCTGGTTGTTGATACGGGATATAATAAGACTATTTGCCACTTTTGCCGATAAATATGCTGGGACGCAAATAAATGATTGAAGTTGCCTTGCAATACCCGATGTTTGGCCCGGAAATTCAGTGTCCCCACTGTCGCCAAACAATTCCGGCTTTAACACTCACGGATACCTATTTGTGTCCGCGTCACGGGGCATTTGAGGCAGATCCAAAAACGGGAGACCTGGTTCACCTTCAGTCGGGGCGGCACTGGCGCCGCTGGGAGGATGAATGGTATCGCCAGCACACCCACCCCGACGGGATTCGGTTTGAAATTCACGAAGCGCTCGATCGACTTTATACTCAAGGCTATCGAGCAACTCGCGTAATCGTGGCCCAACGCTATCGGGACTTAATCAGCACTTATTTGGAACGCAGCACGCCTTGGCGGGGCCAGTCGGAATCGTCGTCGCGCCCGAAGCTGTACGGTTTGCCTGTGGATTTTAGCCCAGATCCCCAAGAAAACCCTTGTTGGGAAGTGATTAATTTTGATTTGGAAAAAGAGCCGGGAGTTCCTACTAGATATCCGTATTTTCGGTTGTTTGAATAGTCATTAGTTATTGGTTATTGGTTATTGGTTATTGGTTATTGGTTATTGGTTATTTGTTATTTGTTATTGGTTATTTGTTATTGGTTATTCCCAATTCCCAATTCCCAATGCCCAATTCCCAATTCCCAATTCCCAATTCCCAATTCCCAATTCCCAATTCCCAATTCCCAATTCCCAATGCCCAATGCCCAATTCCCCAATCTAAAATCTAAAATCTAAAATCTAAAATCGAATGCACCACGCCTCCATTCGCACTGCTAACATTCACCGGGCGATCGCCTTTTACGAACAGTTAGGGTTTACTGTGAGCGATCGCTTTACCACAGGTTACACCCTAGCCTGTTGGATGGAAGGTCTCAACGGACGCATCGAACTAATTCAAATCCCGGAACCAAAACCCGCACCGGATGCTTTCGGTGACGAGCATTATGTTGGGTATTATCATTTATCTTTCGATTTAACTGAGGCGACAACTGACTTGCCTACTTGGTTGCAGTCTCTCAAAAAACAGTTTGAGGAAGCAGCTAAAGACCAACCAAACCAGTTTCAACCTTTGAAAGTTTTATTAGAACCGACTCAACAGGCGATCGGGCAAAATGTTTACGAAGTAGCTTTTATTGCCGATACTGATGGTTTGCCTTTAGAATTTATCCGGCGGCTTAATTAATAACTAACCGCTGCCGATAATCGTTCTCTCTCTCAACCGTCAACTGAGAATAATTATTACTCTTAATACCTAGTAACATTCCCTACCAACTTAACAATATTTTTCTCAAAAATAGCTAGATTTTGAATTCAAAATCTAGTACATTGTCTTTTTCCTATATAATATGAACATCTATTCATACTATCATGCGTAGGTAAAAACCCAGGAAACACCATGCAAAAAGCCAAATCGAGCGATTCCGGCTGCTGTGGTCACGAGGACCAGGACGATCGCAGCCATGAGAATCATAACCACGGACACGACCACGGACACGACCACGGACACGACCACGGGAACGGAGATTTCAACCTCAAGCAAGAATTGATTCCTGTGATCTTGGTCGTTGTACTGTTTGTCGGCGGTCTAATTTTTGAAGAAAAACTGCACAACACGCCCTATTCTATAGCTGAATATCTGGTTTTCATCCCCGCCTATCTTTTGAGCGGATGGAATGTTTTAACCAGCGCCGGCCGCAACATTCTGCGAGGCCGAGTGTTTGATGAAAATTTCTTAATGACTGTAGCAACACTCGGCGCTGTCGCTATTCACAAACTCCCTGAAGCAGTCGGGGTGATGTTGTTCTTCAAAATCGGAGAACTTTTTCAAGAATTTGCCGTGGGGCGATCGCGTCAATCGATCCGATCGCTTTTAGAAATTCGCCCAGACAGCGCCAACCTCAAGCAAAATGGCGACATCAAAAAAGTTTCGCCCGAAACCGTAGCCGTCGGCGACATCATCCTAGTCAAACCGGGAGAAAAAATTCCCTTAGACGGCGAAATTATCGACGGAAACTCTCAGATTGACACCTCTGCACTAACCGGAGAATCAGTACCTCGAACCGTGAAAGTTGGAGAAACAGTTTTAGCAGGAACAATTAACCAGACAGGAGTTCTCACCGTCAAAGTTACCAAACTATTCGGCGAATCTTCAATCTCTCGAATTCTGGAATTAGTAGAAAATGCCAGAAGCAAAAAAGCTGAAACTGAGAAATTTATCACCAAATTTGCCAGTTACTACACGCCCTTTGTAGTATTTGCATCCCTAGCAGTGGCTTTAATTCCGCCTTTGTTCATTTCTGGAGCAACTAATGCAGACAGATTTTTGTGGGTTTACCGCGCCTTAGTCTTGTTAGTTATTTCCTGCCCTTGCGGATTGGTAATTAGCATTCCTCTGGGATACTTTGGGGGAATTGGCGGTGCAGCCAAGCGCGGTATTTTGGTTAAAGGCTCGACTTTTTTAGATACGCTGACAGCAGTTAAGACAGTTGTTTTGGACAAAACAGGAACTCTGACAAAAGGAGTTTTTAAAGTAGCAGAAATTGTACCTCATAATGGTTTTTCCAAATCTCAGTTAATGGAAATAGCCGCAAAAGTAGAATCTCAATCCAATCATCCAGTCGCGAAATCTATTCTGGAAGCTTACGGCGGCAAAATAGATTCCTCGGAGGTGACAGATTACGAAGAAATAGCGGGACACGGCATTCGAGCCAAAGTCAACAATCAAATTGTTTTTGCGGGAAATGACCGTTTGCTGCACCGAGAAAACATCCCTCACGATGCCTGCAATGCTGAGGGTACGATCGTGCATTTGGCAGTAGACAACCGCTACGCTGGCTATATTTTGATTGCTGACGAGCTTAAAGACGACGCAGTACAGGCGATTCGCGACCTCAAGAAACAGGGTGTAGAGCGCATCGTGATGCTGACGGGAGACAATCAAGCTGTAGCCGATAGTGTTGCGAAAAAGCTCGGTTTAGATTCCTATTTAGCTGAGTTATTGCCCGAAGGAAAAGTTGAGGCGATCGAAAAACTGATCGCCAAATCTAAAAAAGGCGATAAAATTGTCTTTGTGGGGGACGGAATTAATGATGCACCAGTGCTTGCTAGGGCTGATGTGGGCATAGCGATGGGGGGTTTGGGTTCGGATGCGGCGATCGAAACTGCCGATATTGTGATTATGGCAGATGCACCGTCAAAGGTGGCTGAAGCGATCCAAATTGCCCGGAAAACTCACAATATTGTCTGGCAAAATATCATTTTTGCCATGTCAGTTAAAGGCATATTTATTGCTTTGGGTGCTTTTGGGTTGGCTACTATGTGGGAGGCCGTTTTTGCCGATGTTGGGGTGGCTTTAGCTGCGATTTTCAATGCTACTAGAGTGTTGAAATAGAGTTTTTTGAGGTTAGTCTTGCCTACCTTACGCACAATTGAAACATACATTCTGAGGTCACAAATATTATGCTTCGTCAACGTTCTATGCCCTGGATTCACCGCTATTCCCGTCCGATTATGGCAGGAATTGCCTCGATAGGAGCTGCGGTAACTGCCTATCTAACAGCAGTCAAGTTATCCAACGGAACGGCAGTTTGTCCGATCGAAGGCTGCGATATCGTGCTTTCGAGTCCCTATGCCTATGTTTTTGGTTTGCCTCTTTCTTTGTTCGGTTTTTTGGGCTATTTGAGCATGATTGTTTTTGCCGTAGCTCCCCTACTTGTTAATCCCACAGAACAGAAGAGTTTCCGCTCTAAATTAGAGTCTTGGACGGGACTATTTTTGTTTGCTGGCGGCACAGCTATGACGATTTTCAGCGGCTATCTGATGTATGTACTGGCTGTTGATATCAAAGCAGCTTGTATTTACTGTATTGTGTCTGCTTTGTTTGCAACTAGCTTGTTTGTATTATCATTAATCGGTCGCGAGTGGGATGATATCGGGCAACTATTTTTTATAGGAATTCTGGTATCTATGTTAGTGCTGATTTCTTCTTCGGCTCTTTATGCTGATGTGAATAATCTCGGTACTGCTAGGGAGACTAGCATGAATACCACAACATCTTCTGGTACTTCTGAAATTGCTTTAGCGCGACATTTAAAAAGAGTTGGAGCTAAAATGTACGGATCTTATACCTGCTCTCACTGTCAAGCGCAGAAGGAAAGTTTTGGCAAAGAGGCGGCTCGAATTATCAATTATATCGAGTGCAATCCTCAAGGGAAAAATGCGAGGCCTGATCTTTGCCAAGCTGCGAAGATTAAAGGGACTCCGGCTTGGGAAATTAACGGTAAGTTTTACGAAGGGCAAAAATCGTTGCAGGAGTTAGCTGATTTATCTGGCTATCAGGGAAGTCGGGAATTTCAAAATCCCTGAAATTAGGAATGCTGACAAGAGGGCTTTTTGGCGATCGACCTTATCGCAGTCGATCGCCCGCAGCTCAGTTTAATTCCGGTTGCACTCCTGGTGATGTTAACTGTTAACAGTCAACAGTTAACAGTCAACAGTCAACAGTCAACAGTCAACAGTGAATTTACTATTCCGATGAAGAGAGGATTTGAGATCGCGGTGAAGCGATCGCACTTGATACCAAGCTCAATCAAATTACCAAAATAAAACCCGCCAGTGCGGGTTTTATCTGAAAGTTAATTGTTAATAACTTACGGTTTCAACTACTTCTTAGGAACAAGAGCCTCGTTAGCAGCAACGGGACGAGTTGACGAAGCGGTAGTTTTCAAAAGTGCGATCGCCTGCGCGTAAACAGGATCGTCCTTAGTCGCAACCAACATCGGTTTGTTAGCTAATTTCAGCTTTTCTGCGTCGCTGACTTCGACTTTGACATCGGGAGTAACGCCCTTGTGGCTGATATCAGTACCGTTGGGAGTATAGTAGTGAGCGATCGTCACAGCCAATCCCGAACCGTCAGCCAAAGAATGCACCGACTGCACCAAAGCTTTGCCAAAAGTTTGACCGCCGATCACAGTTGCGCGCTTGTTGTCCTTGAGAGCACCGGCCAAAATCTCGCTGGCGCTGGCCGAGTTGTCGTCCACCAGCACCACCAAAGGCTTGTCAGTAATCGCAGTGCGATTTGTCACCATTTCCTGAGAATCTCCGGCTCGATCGACTGTACGGACGATCGACCCAGTATCCATCCACATCCGCGCGATATCAATGCTCACCCGCAGCAACCCGCCGGGATTGCCGCGCAAATCCAAAACAAAAGCGTCAGCTTTTTGAGCCGAGAGCTTTTTAATCGCCACCTCCATTTGTTCGCCCGCGTGGGAACTAAACTCTTGCAAGCGGATGTAACCGACTTTCTCGCCCCCTTCATTCTTGAGGCTGTAGCGAACCGCAGCTACCTCAATTCTCGCCCTAGTCAGAGTGAGATCGAACTCGCTTTTGCCCGGACGAGCCATCCGCAGCGAGACTTTCGTGCCTTCGTCGCCCCGAATTATCTGAGCCGCATCCGAGACAGTCATGTCCTTGGTAGTTTTGCCATCAATCGCCAAAATCGTATCGCCCGCTTGAATCCCTGCTTTTAGGGCCGGGGAATTTTCCATCGGTTCGACTACTCTAATCGCCTTCGTTTTCTCGTCTTGTTCCAGCCTCATCCCCACTCCTGTGAGTTCCCCAGAGGTTTGATTCGTCAGCGCTTCGTACTGCTTCGGGTCCATGAAGCGCGTGTAAGGGTCATTTAATTTCTCTAGGGCTTTGCGGAGAGCGGTGTAGGCAGCTTCGCGAGAGGTATAATTTGTGCTCAGCAACTCTTGGCGGGCCACTTGCCAATCAGTCTTGTTAAAGCTGCCATCGACATACTCCCGGTTCACAATTTGCCAAGCTTCGTCTAAGACAGCTTTGGGGCTATCTTGAAGCTCGGCGCGGACTGATTGGCTCAGACCCGGAACGAGTAAAGATATCGAAGCGGTTGTGGCCATCGCCCCAGTGAACAGGGCTGCCTGTAACTTAGAAAAGCGTCTGCGGGCTTGATTCATTGAATTTTGGCTCAATTCGATTTTAGATTTTTGATTTGAGATTTTATATTGCTAAAAAATCTCAAACTACCATTTAAACTATTGCGTGGAGGCTCTACCATCCCTCTGAATAGTTTAACGAGATTCACAGCAGATCGCCAACCAATCATTACTGTATTTTAATAAACTTAATTTAAAACTTGGATTTGAATGTGCCGTGGAAGCTAAAATCGAACAATTTTCGCGCAATAAGTGGTTGAGCCTGCTTGCCAATGGAATTATCGGTACAGCAGCGCTGGCGGGAGTGATTGCCATGCAGTCGATCGAGCAATTGGGAGGAATGCCCCCAGTTAGCGTTCAGAACCAAAAGTCGCTCTCTGCAATGTCTGCTGCCAGTTTCAAGCAAGCCGCCCAGCAAGAAGCCCTGCGGCTGAAAATGCTCAAAACATTTCCTAGTTTTGGGTTTGACAATTTAATTGCCGACTGGACATTTCTGAAATTTTTGCAGTATTTTGGCGACGACGAAGCGCGAGACGTGACGGGCTACAATCTCAGCCAAGATTATTTTGACATAATTACGCGGCGCGACCCCAAGTGGGCTGACATCTACCTGTTTCTGTCGGCGGCCGTTTCTTTTTATCAGGGAAAGCCGGAAACTGCTGTTAAGTTTATCGAGCGAGGTACTAGCGCCCTTTCGCCGCAAACTCATCCCCAAGCGTGGATAGTGTGGCGAATCAAAGGTATTGATGAGTTGCTGCTGTTGGGGGATATTCCCGACTCAATTCGCTCTCACGAAATGGCCGCTGAGTGGGTAGAAAACACAGCCGACGGGCCGAAATTAGCGCCCATTTTTCGAGCAACTGCTGACTTTTTGCGCCGAGATCCAGATAGCGTGCCGGTGCGGTTTACTGCTTGGAGTACGGTTTATTCTCAAACAACCGATAAGTTGGTGCGGCAAAGGGCGAAGCAAGCTCTTGTCAAGTTGGGAGCTCAGGTAAAAAAAGATAAAGATGGAAACGAGAGTTTTATTTTGCCGGCCAGAAAGTAGTTGATTGTTGACTAGAACTCTTGCAAAAATCCAAAGCACCCCACCCCAACCCTCCCCTCCCGCGGGGAGGGAGCAAGATTATTCTTGTTTCTCCCCTTAACAAGGGGGGACTAAGGGGGGTGAATTTGATTGTTGACGGTTGACTGTTGACTGTTGACTGTTGAGGGCGGGCACTCTTGGCACCGCCCCTACTGACTTTTGATTGTTGACTGTAATTCTGCAATCTCAAATCTCAAATCTCAAATCAGCTTGAGTTAATTCGCGCCATTCACCGGGTTTCAAGTCATTTAGTTGCAAATGCCCGATCGCGCTTCTCACCAGCCGCAGCGTCGGAAACCCTACTGCTGCGGTCATCCGGCGCACTTGGCGGTTGCGGCCTTCTGTGAGAGTCATTTCCAACCAAGCTGTGGGAATGTTTTTGCGAAATCGAATCGGGGGCTGGCGGGGCGGCAATTGGGGTTCTGCCGATAATAATTGCACTTTTGCCGATCGAGTCCGATAATCTTGAATTGTGACACCAGTTTGCAAAAGGGCGATCGCGCCTGCATCTGGAACCCGTTCCACCTGAACCAAGTAAGTGCGAGGATGAGCGAATTTTGGATCGCTGAGGCGGTGCTGCATTTGTCCGTCATCGGTTAACAGCAACAAACCTTCGCTATCGCGATCGAGCCTTCCCACCGCATAAACATCAGGAATCGGAATATAATCTTTCAGGGTACTCCGTTTAGTCTCACTGGAATTGTCAGTAAACTGAGTTAAAACATCGTAAGGTTTGTAAAATAGAATGTAGCGATAGGGCATGACCAATTAACAAATAAAAATGTACAAAAATTCCGACTAGAAAAGATATAAAATCGTCAAAAAACTATTTTATTTATCTCTCTCTTTTCTTCCTTCTCTGCGCCCTCTGCGCCCTCTGCGGTTAAAAAAAAATCTTATTAACCAACGATTCAAACCAGCTATAAAATCTTCCGCCCTTAACAGCCTCGTAAATCTCAACTACCCAACTTTACCATGCCCGAAGCCACACACCGCGTTTGTATCGTCCTAGGAACTCGCCCGGAAGCAATCAAACTAGCCGCTGTAATTCAACTGTTCAAAAATTCACCAATCTTTGACACCCAAGTAATTTTAACCGGTCAGCACCGAGAAATGGTCGAGCAAGTAATGCAAATGTTCGACCTGAAAGCCGATCGCGATTTAGCAATTATGCAGCACCAGCAAACCCTAACCGACATTACATCCCGCAGCTTGCAGGGTTTGGAAGCTTGCTTTAAGGAATTGCAGCCAGAAATCGTATTAGTTCAGGGCGATACAACAACAGCATTTGCGGCAGCTTTAGCTGCATTTTACCAGAAAATACCAGTCGGTCACGTAGAAGCCGGATTGCGAACCGACGATTTGTTCAATCCCTATCCCGAAGAGGCTAACAGGCGGTTGATATCTCAGCTCACAAGGCTGCATTTTGCCCCAACAGCGCTGGCTGCAGAGAATTTAGGGCGATCGGGCGTTGTAGGAGAAATTCACCGTACAGGCAACACAGTAATCGACGCTTTGCTATCCGTCGCCAAACGCCAACCAGAATGCAACATTCCCAACCTAGATTGGAGCAAACACCGCACCATTTTAGCAACAGTCCACCGCCGCGAAAATTGGGGAAAACCCTTAGCAGGAATTGCGCGAGCATTCATCCAAATCTTAGATAAATTTCCCGACACAGCCTTACTCTTACCGCTGCACAAAAATCCAACCGTTCGGGAACCTTTAAAATCTCTTTTAGGCGACCATCCAAGAATCTTTTTAACCGAACCGTTGGACTACGCCGAATTAGTAGGAGCCATGCAGAGAAGTCATTTAATCCTCACAGATTCCGGCGGCTTGCAAGAAGAAGCACCGAGTTTGGGCAAGCCAGTTTTAGTATTGCGAGAAACTACAGAAAGACCCGAAGCAATTGCCGCCGGAACAGCTAAACTTGTCGGTACAAATCCTGATACAATTACCGCAGAAGCCACAGAATTGCTGAGTGATTCTGCCGCTTACGACGCAATGGCAATGGCAATCAATCCCTTTGGCGACGGTTTAGCAGCCTCCCGGATTTTAAAAATAGTTGAAGAGTATTTTTCTGATTAAAAACTAATCCTAAAATTGGTTTGTAGTGAATACTTTAGTCCGCCTCCATCATAAAACTAAATTCCTCACTACAAACCAATATGATTGTGGTCATTCTAGGGAAAACGATCTAATTCAAAATTGAATAAACAGCACCTTAGAACTATTACCAATCTCCACCGCCGCCGTCTCCACCAGAGTCACCCCCGCCAAAGCTACCGCCGGAGTCGCTACTGCTGTAATCGCTGCTACTGCTGTAATCGCTGCTGATACTACTACTACTGCTACTATTAGCAGAGGATCTAGTCAACCAAATTATCCATCCTATAAATACAAAACCAAAGAAAAATCTCAACTGCTCACCTGTAAAGCCACTATTCGTAACAACTGGTGATTCTGCAGGTATTGGCGACGGTGTTAGCGCTTGACCTGGTACTATGGGAACCAAAGGCAGCGCGGTTTGAGATTGCACGTTTGCGATCGGAGTTTGTAAAACATTAACTAACGCCTTTGTCCCCGCCAATGTACCCCCGTCAAAGTCCTGCTGTTTAAATCTGGGCGCAATCTCAGTTTGAATAATACTTACCGTTTTCGCATCGGGCAAAATGTCTTGAATCCCCGAACCTGTTTCAATTTGAACGCGGCGTTCACCCGACGAAATCAACAATAAAACTCCGTTATTTGTACCTTTTTTGCCAATTTTCCAAAAGTTAAATAATTCTGTAGCAAATGCTTTTGGTGTTGCAGATGGTTTAGTATCGGGCACTGTCACAACAGCAATTTCCGAGCCGTTTTTTGCCTCCAACTCCGCAATCATCTGATTTAGCTGAGTTTCTGTGCTGTCACTGAGAATGTTTGCTTTATCTGTTACCCAAGTGTTATTTACTTGTCGGTGATTCGGTACTTCTTGTACTGTTATAGCTTGACTCGCTACCGGAAATGCAATTGCCGAGAAGCACAGCAAACTGCTAAAAATTATTTGTTTTTTGCTAGATTGTAATTGCATCGTTTCAGTCTCCTGAATAAGTGCCAATCAGAAATTTCAATAGATATGTCCGCCTAATTACAATTAAATAACCAGCTCGCTGTGATGTCAATTCATATTATTCAGAAGTTTGATTCATAAAAGTCATATTTTTAACGGTTTCCGCACCTTATACCAATTTCATAAAGTAGCGCTAGATATTACCCCCCCCAAACCCCCCTTATTAAGGGGGGGAGCTAAAACTTCATCTACACCACATCTTTATAAAAATGGTATTACAGTTCTACTCCTAGACGCAGGGGCGGCCAGAAACCGGGTTTTTAAGCAAAATAATTGCTCGCAACCGTGAATTTCGGTTCAAAAACCAGGTTTTTTAGTGGGCGAGTGCGATCGCCCACTAATTTAGATATATTTAAGGAGAAGGAAGTTGTGGCACAAAATTGCTGCTGCCTTTATAACCGGATAAAAGAGCAAGTTTTTCCAAAGATTGCCTGCCGGTGTAATATTTTCCCCGAATTTCCCAAGTGGGATAAGCTTGAATCTTCGCAGCTTTGCACAAATCCGGTTGAGCATCTTTGCCTCTGGGATCGCACTCAATGTAAGTAATTGCGGTAAATGCTTGTTTGCCGAAAAGTTCTTGTTGCGTGTGACAGTGAGGACACCAGTAAGCACCGTACATTTTAGCTTTAATCGTCTGCAAATGGGTTGCTAAAGCTATTTGATCCGGCGCGGATTCGCTAAGAATCGGGGGCGCTTCTGGTTCGGTAACAGGCTGTGCGGCAGGAGGTGGAGGGAGGGTTTGTGCTAAAGTTTGAGTGGATTGGTTGCTGAAGCTTAACTGTGCAATTCCTCCGTCTGCTTTGGTACTGCCGAAAATCCCCAGAGTTAGGAAAATTGCGATCGCACAAAAGTTGAATTTGCTTACTTTCATCTTGAATTTCATCTGGGATTTGCTAGGATTTCGCGAGCTTGATTCATAGCCTCTACAGCATTGTGTACCACAAAAATGTTAATTTTGCCTAAATCTTTAAAGAAAAGTTGACTTTCCCAGCTATGATTTAACAAAATAACTTGCTTGTGAGCTTTGATGGCTAGGGCAATTTCCGAAGCTGTGCCCGCGCCCGTACCGCAGGCAATTATCACATCTGAAGAAAGAATATTAATGTTATTTCTGGCGTTTCCCATATCGGTGACAATGGCAATATCTACAGCTTCGGAAATGCCGCGAGTATCGTTTCCCGGAAGGATGCCGATTGTTAAACCGTTAGCTGATTTTGCACCTTTGTTGGCGGCATCCATCACGCCGAGATTTCTGCCGCCAGTTAGCAATATCCATCCAGCTTCGGCGATGAGTTGTCCGAGTTGATAGGCGTTTTCTAAGTCGGTTGATGTGGCACTTTCGCCTGGGCCCATGATGCCAATGATAGTTTTTTTCATAGTGTTAGAGTAAATAGGGTGTTATTAATACTTGCTAGTTTTTTGGCGATATCTGCGAATGTATGTTATCATATAAATAGTGGTTTCTTCAAAACATTTTTAACACAACTAACTTCCCTAATTTTCCTAGTATTTTCCCATGAAAGAGCAAACATTTAAACTAGATGAATCTCAGATAAAATTTTTAGAACTCTGTCAAAACTATGGATTTAAAGATGCTAGTGAATTAGTTAGAATCGCAATTAAACGCCTGGAATTAGCATTAGAAGTGGAGCGATTGGAAGAATCTGCGGCTCTCTATGCAGAAATCTATGAGGAAGATACAGACTTGCAAGAATTGACGGAATTAGGTTTAGAAGAATGGCTGAAGCTATAAAATTAAAACGCGGTTTAATTATTGAAGTTAATCTCGATCCAACGAAGGGTTCTGAAACGGGGAAAATTAGACCTTGTGTTGTTGTGACCAACAATACTTATAATGAGCGAGTTCCTGTAATCCAGGTTGTTCCAATTACTGCTTGGAGTGAAAAAAAAGCCAAGATTAAAAGTAATGTGGAGATTGAACCGTCTGAAAGAAATGGATTGACAAAAAAATCTATTGCTGATTGTTTGCAAACGCGCCCTATTGATTATAGTTCTCGTGGGGTAGATATCCGAGGTGAACTTGAACCAGAGGTGATAATAAAAATTGATCTAGCTCTCAGAATCGTGTTTGCTTTGTAATTTTCAAGCTTTTTAAAGAAGAAATAATCAATAGGTTAAGAGGCGATCGGTATTTTTGGTACTTATTAACTGAGTGCTAAAGGTTGTTTGACCAATTGTTCGATCGCGATCGATCGACAAACAGCTTCAATTTTATTATTTCCACCAATTTCAAATAACAGATGCAGCCACTCATTAGGAGAAAGGGATAGATTTTCTAACCAAGGAGAGGGAGTAACTTGCTCCCAGCCGACGATTGTACCGAGGTTCGCAGGTTTTTCATTTAACTCATCAGAATTGGGGTTGAGTTGTACATCCAGTCGAATGCAGGTTTTGAGAATAATGTTTAAAAATTGGTCATTGGTAGCAACTTCAGAAGTAGAATTAGTTGAATTGAGTTGCCAATAGTAGTTGAGATTGAGGACATAATCATAGGGAAATTGCCACCCCATCGATAGCAGTTCTGATTCGGTAAAATCGTATTGTTGCCAAATTTCTTCAAAGTTCATAGTCTGATGAATAAATGGGGTTAAGGGAGCAGAATAAAGTGTGTGTCTCCACGACTTCCGGGTTTTCCTGATGCGTTTAGGGGTTGTTCTGCGGGTGCGCCACCTCCTGGGCCATTGTAAACGCGAGCATAGGATGAACCATCAGGTTGAGTCATAATTCTGACACTGTATTGAGTGTCTGGGCTTGTCCAAATTGTACCCGCACCGCTTTTTGATCCTCCTCTAGCTGGAGTGGATATCCAACCGGAAGCAGTAAGTTCTGTTTCGAGGGTGATTTTATCGATTCCACTGACAAGGAAATTGAGAACATCTGTGACAGTTAGGATGTTACCTGATGACATAGTTCATGGAAATTGGATTTTGGGTGCGGGAATACTCAGAGATCGAGATCCTTTCATGATTATAAAACGGGCGAGATCCCTTCTGAATTGTTAGAAAGGGCGATCGATCAAAGACTAATGGAAACAACATCCCCAGCATCATTAATGCGAATTGCCGAACCTGCTGGCAGGGACGATATCATAGTGCTAACTTGTCTCATCAAAGGTACAAGATGGTCGGGTCTTGTACTGCTAGAATCTAAGACCACAATTCTAATAACATAACTTGCTAGATTTTGTTGATAGGGAAGATTTTTATCAGCCGTGATAAAAACATCAAAAGGATGATTCTCGGATCTCTCCAGAATTTCCCTGTCTTTTAGCCCTCTCCACCCCATGTCATAAACATTGCTGATTGAATGACCCTCGTCTAAGAAAGGCTGCTTCAGTTTTTGACTCAAGAGATTTTCATCAAGCAATATAAGCATTTGAATCACTTTCTAGCGAGAGCATCATCTTAGTGAGATTTTCTAGCACTTTAATTGCCTGACTTTCTAGGTAAGGAAAATCATTAATAAATTCTGCGAAACCGCTTTCACCTTCCAGGTAGTCAAAAAAAGTCTTTAAAGGGACGCGGCTGCCGACAAATACGGGGACACCGCTCATAACTTCTGGATCGCGGTGAATAATTCCTTTTCTTTGCAGTAATTCTTCTATTTTCACGGTCTTTACTCCTTTATATCAAAAGAAGTGGGCAAGTGTAGCTGTAACTTATAGGTAATCGTATCATAAATTCAGCAGAAGCGATCGCCCTTCTGGATTATTAGAAAGGGCGATCGATCTTTTTTTACCGCAGATGGACGCAGATTAACGCAGATGTCAGAAGGGCGATCGATCTTTTTTCACCGCAGATGGACGCAGATTAACGCAGATGCAAGAAAGGCGATCGCTCTTTTGATTGTAAAACGGGCGATCGCACTCTATTTCTTTTGGGGAAATTCTACCAATTCTGATTCCTTAAGACGTTGCGATAATAGGCAATCTTCAAAGCTGAAAGCTTCTGAGTCTAGAAAACTAGCAAGTGCCATTTCGATCGCAGCTTCCAGAGAGCATTCTAGCTGTGTAGCTTTTTCCATCAGGGCGACTTTCACATAGTCAGGCAAATGGGTCATCAGCGAATGAATAGCTTCTGGTGGTAAGTGTTGGATCTTGAGGGTCTGAGTCATTGTTCTCTGGGGATTTTAACGTTGTACGGAGGATTTGTAGCTTGAAGGATGAGGGTTTCTAATTCATATAATAACCCTGGTTTTTGCCATTGGTTGAGGGTAACAAAGGCGATTCTTACATCATCTGGATCGTAGCGATCGAGCCAGCCCCAGAGGAAGGCTTTGTGACCACCTCGCAGTCGATCGCGGAGGTTCTTGGCTTTGCCGATGTAGAGCAATCCTTCGGTGCGATGTCGAAAGGCGTACAAACCAACTTTAGCAGGAATGGTGTCGAAGTCGCGGCTGAGGGGATGGCATCGATCGAAGGGGGTAAAGGCGAGATTATCGAGAATTTGGCGGGCTTCTTGCTGGATGGGGTTGGTCATCGAAATTGCCAGATGCAAGCGGTTATTCCATCATACAAGTAGAAGCGATCGCCCTTTTAACAAAAAACCGATCGCGAATTCATTCCAAATAGCGATCGCCCTTCTGAATTATTAGAAAGGGATCTCGATCTTTTTTGACCGCAGATGGATGCAGATTAACGCGGATGCAAGAAGGGCGATCGATCTTTCATCTCAAATAAAAGAAGATCGCCCTTTCGGATAGTTCCAAAAGGGCGATCGCTTTTGTTGTTGGTGAGAGTTAGCGTCGGGCGATCGCTCTTGTTTGGGGAAAGGGCGATTGCCTATTTATTGATAACCCTCAATGTTTTAAGTGTTATAGCCATATCAGCTACCAGATACCACCACCACCATTAAACTCTGATGAATCTGGATTGGGTACTATATCCTTCAAAATCCAAGAACCATCACCTTTTGTCTGTGCTATGAGTTTCGCTTCCCAATTTATACCATAGTCAATTACCCAAGGCTTTTCACTTGAATTCATTTTGTCAAGCCCAAAAATGTCACCAAGGGACGAAGTATTTTTATCCTTAGCTTGTTTTAACATTTCTGTGAAAAGGTTTTCAACAGCACCGTGGGTCTCCCACAAGGGTTTTACCCCAAAGTCTATGTTAAAAGACTCGTCAGCAGTTCTAGCGCGATCAGGAGATCCAAGCGCACTGCCATAGAATCCCCAAGACCAGGAAGAATTATCGCTGAACTTGACTTGATCGGAATAATGTCCTCCTCCAAAGTCATAAGATCCTAATACTTCTGTAGCCGGATCTAGAGCAATAATTTTATTGACTCCACCCGGAATTTTTGCTGCTATTTCAGCAGCAACGTAAGAACCAAGACTATGACCAACCAAATTGATATTTAAGCTTGGTATTTTGGATTCTCTGAGTAGATTGGCTGTCCAATCTGCAACTGAATCAATCCAAGAAGCACCAATTTTTGAATAAGCGTTCGTAGAATAAGCTGCACTTCTCCAGTCAAGTACAAGAACTTGGTCGTCTGGTGAGTATCCATAAACTGCGTTTGCCAGTGATGTGTTGTCTGTTAGTTCATTAAGAACATCTTTGTCAGGGGGAGGTGGGTTATTCGTCATACCGTGAATAACTAACCATGTATTTTTACTTGGAGCGATTGCTTTCGATGATCCATCAGCAAACACAAGACCTATATTATTAGACTTTGTTCCCAATCGAGTGTTTCCCGTGATAGTTCCCCAAAATGGAGCTTTCACAGAATTTAGATTGCTTGAATTATCATCAATAGCTGTAATACTAATAGGTTTTACCACACCCACCGCGCCAATATTACTAGGCGATGTCTTAGGTAGTGGTGTCCCTTCTTGGTATGCGATCGCCTTACTGCCATTCCAGTAAATGTGACCGTGTTCAAAGTATTGAACGATATTTCCCCCCAGACTCTTTTGATCACTCTTAGGAGCGCCTAACGAACCCTCCAATCCACCTGTTTTCAAGAATTCCCGATAGAAGTTGCCGTCGATTGTGTAACCGTTGAGATTAATTGAATTAGACGGTGACGGATTGAAATCAACATTCGGGTTGTAAGCGGGCGGATTGAAATCAACATTCGGGT
>NZ_JBARVX010000002.1:0-3188 GCF_049646505.1 Microcoleus sp. | reverse complement strand
GCTTGTCGTAAAGAACCCGCACCGCTATTGTTAGCGTTAGTAACTGTAAAAGTCTGCAATACAGAATTAAACGCAGACATTGCCTCGACTTGAAACGCTAGAGGTGATTCGATAAATCCCGTCGTGGCTTCTAATATCCAATCTCCCCCCAGATCGCTATTACCCGTCAAATCTTCAGAAGCAGCAATATCTGCTGCGGTAATCTCTCCTAAGCGATTAATAAAAGCTTGTCCTTGTTCGCCTTCTGCGACATTACAACCATATAAAAGAATATCACCATTTTCACTGAGGGCTTTTCCCCACTGTTGCAATTGGTTTTCATAGCTCTCAATATTACCATTATCTAGGCTGCTATTCCCCAACTGTAAAACGGCTGAATCTCCGTGAGAAAGAATTTGTACGCTATCTAAATTGTCGTAGTTAGCTAATACTTCAGTAATTTGCTCGACACCATTGCGGTTGGAATCCAAGACAACTACTTTTGTCTCTGGTTCGACGCTGTTAACTAGAGATTGGTAGTCAGCAATATTGCTATCAACAAAAATGACGGAAGAGGGAGCGTTAATTATCATCCTATCTTTAGTCCTATTTTCAAGAATTGCTGTAAGAGGGTTATACGATTTTATTGACAAGCGGGAAACTTGCAAGGACAAGCGGTTAGTTTGTTAGAACTGGGTAGAATTTATGATTTATTAGGAGACAAACAGCAAGCCCTCGAATTCTACAACAAATCCCTTCCTTTTAGGCGACAGGTTGAAAATAAAGCGGGGGAAGCGGCTACTCTCACTGGTATTTGTAGTTGCTTGCAAACAAGAACGCCCATGCTCGCAAACAAGACAATTTCCTGCTCACATTAGGGGTCTTGGCAACTTTTGGTGATCGCAGTAGCGCGAGTCATAGGCTCCGCGCCCTGAGTCTCTATACGAGCGCGACATGAACTTGAAAAGAACGTTAGAGAAAGTGATTTTTCAACATTCTTATAATCGGGTGTTCTTGATAACAGCGCACAAATATAGCATTGAAAGAAATTGCTCCAAGTTTACCAAAAAAAGCGGGTCAAAAGCCCCGTTTACAGGGTAATTAATTTTTGTGATTTAGAAACGAAAACTGAATTTCGGTTACGGCTAATTCTCCGGCTCTGGCTATAATATGACGGATAGTTCGGGTGGACAGGGGGGCTTTGCGCTCGGAGACGAAAACATACTGGGTTTCAGGATAATCTCGTTTAATTTGACGTAATGCCCTCAATTCAGGAGCGCGTAGGGGATGAGTGCTATCATGCCCATGTTTTACTCTTCTTATCTCTATATAGCCGTCGTTTAAATCAACTTGTGACCATTTCAGAGAAACTAACTCTGCGGTGCGTAGCCCATGCCGAAACATTAGTAAAATAATGGCTGCATCTCGAACTCCGTGTCTTCCAAATGAATGCGCTGCCTTGATCATTGCTTCCACTTCCTTTGGACGCAAATATTCCCGCTCTCGCTTAGACGCTACTTTGACAGGGGGAGGAGGGTGAGAAATCATCTTTGCCTAAAAGGGAAGTTGAGGTGGTTGGATAAGAATGGCTCAAAGCTTTATGATCTGTTTCTCTCTCCATTATACATTGCCTAAATTGACTCAAACTAGGCAATGTTTGAAAGACATAAATACATGACTACTTTACAAAACTTTACGTCGTGCTAAATTTTGCGCGTATCTTGTCTTTACCCCAATATAATCCTCAATGATTTCCGGTCTAGGTGCGCTTGATAGCTCCTTTAAATCGTAATCATTAATACGGGTTAGCCACTCGACTACATAAGGGTTATAGGCTGTGCGTGGTCTGAAATGTTGAAAGAAATCGGGAGAATAAGCTAACAGTAATTTAGCCCATTCTCTTAGGGTTTGTGGCTTGCGTTTAAGCTGTTTGGCTAGTTCACCCACGGGGGTATAGTTTGCTTTTCGTTCATCAAACTTAAATAGTTTTAAACGTTTTCCTTCCGGTATTATTTCCGGGTTTATTGTGTCCATAGGTTCTGATGATTTAACAAAAGTTTGATTGAATGCCCTTAACCGTCCCGACTAGGTAGGTCAGATTAGCTGTTTAATTGTCGAGGTTCAGATAGGGAGAAGGCGGTTAAGCCTCTCAGGGTAGGTAATAGCAACCTTTGGGTATCTTGTGAGTCTCCATCTGGAGGTCTAACAGGGGATGTTCTGGAGTGCTATAGTAAGTAACGTTACACGCATTACCCGTTAGTGTCAACATACTTATGTAAACATTATTATACTTGCGGGGTAAGGATTCAGGTCAAAAAAACTTCAGTGGCGGCATCTGGTAAAATAAACTAATGAAAAAGCCCCCAGCCACCAGACAGACAGAAAAAACCCAAATCGAGCAGTTGAGCCAAGCTGAACTGGTAGAAATGGTACTGGGGCTGCAAAAAATTATTCAAGAATTACAAGAAAAACTAGCCATTGCTACGGGCAAAAGTCGAACCACCAGTCAGACTTCATCAAAACCCCCATCAACGGATCTCATCCAAAAACCAGAGAAAGCAACAGTCAAACCAGAAGCAGAGCAAAAAAAGAAACCAGGTGGACAACCAGGTCATCAGGGAAAAACCCGCAAAGGGTTTGGACGAGTAGACAGAACCGAAATTAGCTCACCCAGTATCTGTCTCAATTGTGGCTCTAAAGAATTAAGTCAAGTAATTAACATCCACTCTCAGCAAGTAGCAAGTCTAGTAGCAAAACCAATCGAAGTCGTTGAATATCAGACACAATCGTGTAAATGCCTCGAATGTGGTGCAGTAGTAAAAGGAGAACCACCCCTGGGAATAATTCCAGGACAAGACTTGAGCGTTAATCTCCAAGCACTCTTAGTCTGGCTAGGCAATTACGGGCATCTTTCCTACGCAAAGCTGACTGAATTATTGTGGGAACTCGGCAGGATAGAAGTGGGAGTGGGAACACTCCAAAAAACCAATCAACGAGTAGCAGCAGCAGTCAAGCCAGCGATTAAAGCACTGTGGGAATGGGCACCTCTTCAATCAAACGTTCATGTAGATGAAACCCCTTGGTGTGTGATGGGAGTTAAAGAATGGCTGTGGACGGCGAGTATCGAAGGATTCTGTTTATTTCATGCCGCAGATACCAGGGGGCGCGTGGAACTAGAAACCATGCTGGGCAAAGAATTTGCTGGAGTC
>NZ_JBARVX010000001.1:0-12858 GCF_049646505.1 Microcoleus sp. | reverse complement strand
GAGAAAATTACGAATTATCGATTTTGAGTTCGGAACTGAAAGAAAATTATATGCGTTTCGCCCATAATGCGATCGCAGCAAAACACGCTTTAAAAATCCGCTTTCAAATAGAGGATACCGGGACTGGCATAGAGCAAAGCAAATTAGAAGAAATATTTTTGCCATTCCACCAAGCAGGAGGAAATACATTTGTTGAAGGCACGGGTTTGGGACTCTCAATCAGCCAGAAACTAGCGAAACTGATGGGCAGCGAAATTCACGTTAACAGCACTTTGGGAAAAGGCAGCACTTTCTGGCTGGATTTAGAATTGCCCGCAGCCAAACGGTACTTGGAGGTTTCTCCTTTGCGTGAAAAACGCTGGCTTGTCGGTTTTGTCGGCCACAAGCGGAAAGTGCTAATCGCGGACGACAATCAGCTAAATCGCGCTTTGTTGTGCAGGCTGCTGGGGCGTTTGGGATTTGAAATTGCAGAGGCCCGGAACGGTCAAGAATGCCTTTGCAAAGCAGTTGAATTTAAACCGGACGTGATTTTAATGGACTTGCGGATGCCTGTGATGGATGGCTTAGAAACTGCCAGGAGGCTGCGGCAGTTGCCGGAATTCAAAGATGTCGTGTTAATTGCTCTGTCAGCTAGTGTTTTCGAGTCTGCGCGGCAAGAGAGCCTCCTCGCAGGGTGCAATGATTTTGTTCCCAAGCCGATCGAAGCAAATCACTTTTTGGAACGGTTGCGCGTGCATTTGGGACTAGAATGGATTTACGAGGAATCTGCCGAAAGCAAAAAGTGCAAAACTTCCATTTTGTCACCAGCATCTGAGATTCCAGCTTGTTCTGCTTTGTTGCCTGCGGCTTCTGAGTCGGTAGCAAAACTTTTGAAACTCGCAGCTATGGGCGACATTGAAGATTTTTTTCAAGAGATTGCCAAGCTGGAAAGTTTGGAACCAAAATTAATGCCGTTTGCCACCAAGCTGCACCAACTTGCTAAGGGATTTCAGCTCAAACAAATTCGGAGTATTTTAAAGCAGTATATCGATGGGAATCAAATAAAAATAGACGATTGAAATCGTTTCCGCTTGCACCGTCAGGTGATAAATTAGGTAGAAATTCATTAATTTTCCGTCCCAGTTGCCACAAAATATCGGTGGAATTTGTCAGTTGTCAGTTGGTAGGGGCGGTGCCTGTGAGTGCCCGCCCTTGTTAGTTGTTAGGGGCGGTGCCTGTGAGTGCGGGTTCTTCTTAGTTGTCAGTTGTTAGTTGTCAGTTGCAATTACCAATTACCAATTACCAACTGCCAATTACCAACTGCTTTCGGGTCAACAACCAACAGTCAACAGTCAACAGTCAGCAGTCAGCAGCCAACAGCCAACAGTCAGCAGCCAGCAGCCAGCAGCCAACAGTCAACAGTCAACAGTCAACAAAAGTGCAACCGGAATTGATATGAAATCGCTACTGCACAAACGATGTCCGCCTCCGCAGGTTAAGAAATAAAGATATTTAAGCCAGCTTTGATATCAGATATTTTCCGGTAAATTACCCGACCTAAAATGTGTTTTTACTGAGGAGTTTAGTCCTCAGTAAAGATTTTGAGCCGCGCCGGATGTGGGTCGATATTACGGTGTTTTGTACTATTTAAAACAAGAATTTTCTGGTAAACTAACCTGTAAAGTAGCCTTTCATCGCTAGACTGAAGTCTCAGGGGTTTGAGGCTATTTTTTGACAACAGAGTTTTTGAGAGAGTTGGGATTGAAATTACTTTGTCTCAGTAACGGCCACGGAGAAGACGCGATCGCCCTTCGCATCTTGCGGGAACTGCAACAGCACCCGCATCCCCCAGAATTAGCCGTGTTTCCGCTAGTGGGCGAAGGGCAAGCTTTCGCTCAACTAGAAAACGCCCGCATCATCGGCCCGGTGCAGCGGATGCCTTCGGGCGGCTTTATTTACATGGATAGAAAGGAATTTTTGCGCGACGTTAAAGGCGGCCTGCTGCAGTTGACCGCAGCTCAGTTTAAAGCGATCCGCGCTTGGGTGCGATCGCAAACAGAGTCCGGGAATCAAGACGCAGTTATTCTAGCCTGCGGGGATATCGTACCGCTGCTGTTTGCTTGGCTGGGCGGCGCGCCCTACGCCTTTGTCGGCACCGCCAAGTCCGACTATTATTTGCGGGACGAGAACGGGCCTCTAGCTCGCAAATCCGGCTTTTTTGCTTGGATTTCGTCGCCGCGATCGGTTTATTTCCCTTGGGAACGCTGGTTGATGACGAGAAACCGCTGTCGCGCCGTTTTTGTCAGGGACGCGCTAACCGCCGAGACTTTACAAAAGCTGGGAATTCCCGCTTGCGATCTCGGAAACCCGATGATGGACGGACTCGAACCGGAAAACCCAGCCCCCAGTTTGTACGGCCCTGACACGGAGTTTCGGGAAAGGGAGCGATCGCTCGTCATCACCTTGCTCCCCGGCTCTAGAGCGCCGGAAGCCTATGCTAACTGGCAGCTAATAGTAGAGGCTGCCGCCGGAATTTTGTCCTTGTTTGCCGATCGTAAACTGTTATTTTTCGGAGCCATTTCTCCCGAATTAAACTTAGAAGCTTTGCGACCTATTTTAGAATTTTTCGGCTGGCGACAAGACGGCGAAACTAGAACCGAGCGGCGAGAAGGAAGTATTTTGCGGCCTCCCGTTTCTAGCCCTCAAGAAATTCGGCAAGAATCTCCTAATTTGCTATTGCCCTTGACTTTTGTGCAGAGAAAAGCCACGCTGATTTTAAGTCAGCAAAGTTTTAACGATTGTTTGTACGAAGCCGATTTAGCAATAGCAATGGCCGGAACAGCTACAGAACAATTTGTCGGTTTAGGAAAACCCGCGATCGCCATTCCCGGAAACGGCCCGCAATTTACCCCCGCCTTTGCAGAAGCCCAAAGTCGCCTGTTAGGGCCGTCATTAATTTTAGTCAAACATCCCGCCGAAGTTGCCGCCGCAGTACAGTCTTTGTTCCGCGACCCCGACAGGTTGCAGCTAATCGCTGAAAATGGCTTGCGCCGCATGGGAGAACCCGGTGCATCCGCCCGAATAGCCGAATGTTTAATTCAGCGGTTCGGCGGCGGAGACAGCAATGATTAATTGCCGACAATACAGTAGGGCATAGGTCATAGGGCATTGGGCATATCTCACAAGGCGATCGAACCGCTATAGTTTTGTCCCTAGCGAATATCTTTAATTGTACTTTATTTAAAAAAAATCTCGATCGCTAACTACTAATATCAAATCCTCTCTTCATCGGAATAGTAAATTAACAGTTAACAGTTAACAGTTAACAGTTAACAGCTAACAGTTAACAGCTAACAGTTAACAGCTAACATCATCTATGAGTGCAACCGGAATTGATATAACTTCCATTGTTTGTAGTGAGGACTTTAGTCCTATAATTATCAGGACTCAAATCCTCATTACAAACCCAAAAAAATCAATTTTCCGTTTTTTCCCAAGATGGAAACCTGAAATTAGCCTAAGAAATTTTAAAATCCGACTTCACCAAAACACCAGGTTCTCGCTGCATGGGAAGCACATCTAAAGTATCCAATTGCGCGCAATATTTTAAATCTTCAATTATGCCCAAACGCAACAGGCGCTGGCCGTGACTGGCTTTTTCCAGCAATTCGTGCAGCCGATCTTGCCACTGCACATAAAGAGCGATCGCCCCAAAAACTTCATCGTTACCAGCAAAATCGATCGCCGGAATACCGCTTTCTGCTAGCAGGCTTTGGGCGATCGCCCCAGCACAAACCGTATCCTCCAACGAATAACTCCCTTCCCAACCAGAACCCACAATCCAAATACTTTCCGGCTTTTGACTTAACAAAAACTGCACCGCAGATTTCCGGTTAATCAAAGCCGCCGTCAGCACAGTTGCAGCAGCTTGCACTCGTTGCAAAGCGCGAGTACCGTTAGTTGTGCTGATAAAAATTCGCTTCCCACTCACCTTTTCTCGCGGGCAGTCCAGCGGAGAATTCCCCATGTCAAAACCATCAACTTTTCCTCCGCCACGCTCTCCAGCCCGAATCCGCTTGTCTGCAGGCCATTTTTCGCTCTGGGCCATCAGCTTATCCAAGTCGCTGAAAACTTGCACAGCTTCCGCCCCATTATTCAGGGCCGTCGCCATTGTCGTAGTCGCCCGCAGTACATCAACTGCGATCGCGCAAGCCGGCATTTTGTCCGCTGGCGTAAGTTCCGGGGTATGGTAAATAAAAAGCTTCACTTTTGGGCAACCTGCAATAAATCCTCATAGGCAATAATAATAGAAAATGACACTCTCACCCCTAATCTCTCAACCGCCAAGACGGTAAGGATGTTCTTAATTCCTCAAACCCTTGATTCTATTACTTCTGAATTCGATCGCGCCAGACAACTAAATCCCTCTTCCTTCTTCCCTCCCCCCTTGGGGGGGGCAGGGGGGGGTTCTTCTTCCTGATGACGTTGTACCGAAAGCTCGGAGGCGACAGCACTAATGACTAATGACTAATGACTAATGACTAATGACTTCTTCCTTCTATCCGTTACATCCGTTACATCCGTTACATCCGTTACACAATCCGTTGCCGAACTTCCTTCTGCATATGTCAAAACAGCTAAATTCAAATCCCGCCCGCAGCGCCATTACCGCACCAATTCGACTCTTGGCAGGTTTCACCTATCCTTTTCGAGCTTTCACGCTGATTTGGCAAACTCCCAAACTGTGGACTTATGTATTAGTTCCCGTCTTACTAAATTTTATAATTGGTACCGGACTTTATCTAAGCTTGCTATTTCCCAGTTTGTCAGGAATAGACGTTTTAGTAGCCGATTTATCCCTCCGATTTAATGATTTAATTGCCAATTTACCAGCTTGGCTGAGCTTTTTGGGCGGGTTGACAGTTGCTTTCGGCTGGCTGCTGCGCGTACTTTTAGTGTCAGGACTTTTGCTAATCATCGGGTTTTTGTTAGTACAGTTTGGCGTGATTTTAGGTTCGCCCTGGTACGGCAAACTTTCCGAACAATTGGAACTGCTGCGGAACGGTCAATTGCCCGCAGAAGCCCCAATGAATGCGGCGAGTGTTTTTCGGGATATTCAAAGGGCGATCGCCTTTGAACTGCGAAAATTACAAATTTTGTTGAGCGTTGGCATACCCCTGATACTGCTAAATTTTATCCCTGGCTTCGGCTCTATTCTTAGCACTTTGGGCGGCGTAACTTTGGGCGCAACTATTGTCTGTTTAGATTTTTTAGATGCACCTTTGGAGCGGCGGAGGCGGCCTTTTCAGGAGAAGTTGGAGATAATTTGGACGAGTTTGCCCGCTAGCGGGAGTTTTGGTTTGGTGTGTTTGGGTTTGGTGAGCATTCCGCTGTTGAATCTGTTGGCGATTCCGCTGTGCGTGACGGCGGGAACTTTGTTTTTTTGCGATCGCATTTGGCCGGAGCGCTTTGCCTCAGAAGAAAGAATCACCGCTCCCGAAACTAACACTACAACTTAAAAAACTACGGAGATGCTTCTACCTTCGGCTGAATGTCTTCTACCTGTCGCTGACTCTGGGACTTAAAACTCAGAAACGGGCTTAAAAACAGCCAACTAGCGAAAATGAATGAAGCTGTAAATAGCTGGACAATATCGATCGCTGAGAGGTATCCGTCAGCAAACAGCGCAATGCTTCTATCTGTCAGCCCGAATATCCAAGAGAGAATCCCAAACAGCCAAATGCCTTTTTGCAGCATTGACAAAAATGTTGAAACTTCGGAGTTGTTTTGCTGATTATTCATTGATTTGGCCCTTGTTGGCGAACAATCTGATTTACCGGGGCACCCCAAGGGCTTAAGGATTTTTGGTGTCTCCTCGGATTCCCTTTGTTCTCTATATATTAAGAAATATTTCAAGATATTGCAACACACCCCTAGAGGTATTCGCGCATCTATCTCTAGAGGTAGTCGCAGGGTAAAAAACAAGTAAACTTTGCTACACTTTGGCGGGAAGGGCGATCGTCCTCTTGGCAAATGCCTCCAGCAAAAATTTGTAGATTGAGTGAAGTATGTTATACTACTCAGAATGTTGGTAGTGAGGACTTAAGTCCTCAAAGCCCCAAACCCCCCGACAAACAATTCGATCGAAATCAACCAAACTTTCGATAAGTCCAGCATCAATAACATCAAACAATGGCACGCTTAAATCAGATTATCGCGATCGAAAAAGGCATCAAAAGCCGATCGGTCCAAGAACTAGCAGAAGCCCAAAAAGCCCTCCAGAAGCCAGCTTTGCTTTCTGGAATCTCCCGCACTTACCGTCCCAAAGACGAAGAAGGCGAACAACTGCCCCCAGAGTCCAAAAAAGTCGAAATCAAAGCCGAAGAGATTATCCGCAAAACAACAGAAGTTTTATGGTAATAATTGAATCAATTCGTTAAATCCGTCAGTCCTGGACGTATCAAGACAGATGAGTTACTGCATCAACCCTCAATGCGAACAACGCGAAAACCCTGCTGCGGCTCAAAATTGTCAGGCTTGCGGCACGGCTTTATTAATTGCCGATCGCTATCGTATCCTTAAACCAGTGCGATCGCCCAATCCCGCACGCCCCACCGACATCTTAGAAGTCGAAGATTTGGGAACCGGCGAAAACGAATGGGGCACAGTCAAAATTTTTAAAGTGTTCAAACACAGCCACAATCCCGATTTACTTCGCTTGTTCCAGCAAGAAGCGCGAGTGTTAATTTGGCTGGGGGGAAAAGCCGGAGTTCCCCAAGTTGAACCCGACGGTTATTTCCAAATTAAACTCGCCAATAACTCCCAGAAATTGTGTTGTTTGGCGATGGAAAAAATCGACGGAGTAAACTTGACAGAATTCTTAACTAAAAACCAACAGGTTTCTCAAACACTCGCCGTTGATTGGCTGCAAGAAATGCTCCATATTTTGCAAAAAATACACAAATATCATCTCGTACATCGGGATATTAAGCCATCCAACTTGATGCTAGAACCCGATGGGAAATTGAGATTAATTGACTTCGGCTGCGCCGCCGAAGCAGATACAGATACCGCACCCATCGGTTCTGCTGGATACTCCGCGCCCGAACAAATTGCCGGAAAACCAGAAGTGCGATCGGACTTTTTTGCCCTAGGGCGTACTTTTGTACATTTATTAACAGGCTTAAAGCCGATCGACTTTCCCGTCAATCAAAAAACTGGTAAGATTAATTGGAGGAACCAGGCCGTAGATGTTGACCAGTCCTTCGTAGAGTCGATCGACCAATTGATGGAACCGCTACCAGAAAACCGACCGGAAAATACCCAAGTTATTTTAGAAAAACTCAAAAATATAGAGTTTTTGATTACCTCCACAGAACCAAACTAATAATTCCCGATTCCCGATTCCCGATTCCCGATTCCCGATTCCCCAATCAATAAATCTGTTCCAACTTGCGAAAATCTCGCTCTACTTCCGCCCACAAAGCCCGATTGTGAGGGTCAGTTTTCACAGCCTTTTTCAAATAAATTCTCGCCTTATCAACCTGCTTTTCCCCGATCAAATGCCTTCCCCAGCGCTGATAGGCGATCGCCTGCCACTGGCGCACCTCCCGATCTTCGGGTACCCGCTGCGCCAAACCTTCAATCAGGGCGATCGCCCGCGGGAACCTCTGATATTTCAGCAACTGCTGCAACTGAAAATAAGCATCTTGCTTTAACTTTTCTTCCGCCGCCGACAGATCCGGGCTATCTGGAGTCGGTGGCTGTTTCCGAGTCACCTTAACTGTCTGCGATCGATCTTTCACCGCTGCAGCGGGCGGTGTCGGAGTAGGCGGTACTGTTGAACTAGCAGTTGTTGACTCCGCAACATCGGCGGGGGCTATATTTACCAGGAACTTATAAGCCTCTGTAATAGCAATAAACTTATTCTTAGCCTGTTCGTTTCCCGGATTCACATCCGGGTGATACTGTCTGGCTAACTTTCGATAAGAACTCTTAACTTGCGATAAACTCGCACCAGACCTGAGTCCTAACTGTCGGTAATAATCTGCAGTATCCATTTAGCATGAACGATCGTTGATAATACAATTAAATATGGCAGAATCCTTAAATGTAAAGATTCTGCCAAAATTTACCGAAAAACAGGGTGTAGTGCGAGGTAGTGTAGCGAAAAAATCGCTTACGGACGATCTTCGACTACTTTGTCAATCAAGCCGTATTCCTTGGCTTCCTCAGCGGACATAAAATAGTCGCGATCCATGTCTTTCTCGATTTTCTCGATCGGCTGTCCGGTATTTTTAGCATAGATACCGTTGAGTTGGTGGCGCAAGCGCAGAATCTCCTTCGCCTCGATCTGAATATCGGTTGCTTGTCCCCGCGTGCCCCCAGAAGGTTGGTGAATCATGATCCGCGAGTGAGGCAAAGCCAACCGTTTCCCCTTCGTACCCGCAGCCAGCAGGAAAGAACCCATCGAAGCAGCCAAGCCCACACAAATCGTCACCACGTCCGATTTAATGTGCTGCATGGTATCAAAAATAGCCATGCCTGCCGACACCATCCCGCCGGGGGAATTGATGTACAAAATGATATCCTTACCCGAATCTTCCGAATCCAGATACAGCATCACGGCGATAATTTGATTGGCAATTTCATCGTCAATATCTTTACCTAAGAAAATAATCCGTTCCCGGTAAAGGCGATCGTAGATATTAATCCACTGAGTATCATAACCACCAGGCATTTTGTAAGGGACTTTTGGCACACCTATAGGCATAATTCGGAACTCCTTTTAGTTGGTAATTGGTAATCGGGGATTGGGAATTGGGCATCGGGCATTGGCAATTGATTGCTTGTTATTAGTTACTTGTTATTAGTTACTTGTTATTAGTTACTTTCGAGTTTTTGGTGATAACCAATAACCAATAACCAATAACCAATAACCAATAACCAATAACCAATAACCAATAACCAATAACCAAATTAGATGACTCCAGCCGGCAGCGGTTTCGCCAATTCTTCCGAACTTTCTAGAACCCGATCGATCAAACCGTATTCTTTAGCTTCATGCGGCGTCATGTACAGCAACCTATCCATATCTTTAGCAATCTTTTCGATCGGTTGACCAGTACAGCTTGCGAAAATATCGAGCATCGTCGCCTTATTTGCCAGCACTTCCTTAGCCCGAATTTGAATGTCGCTGGCTTGACCCCGCGTGTATGCTTTGGGTTGGTGCAACACGATCGAAGCGTGCGGCAAACTAGCCCGAAAGCCCTTTGTACCGGCCGCTAACAGCATCGCAGCCATGCCCATTGCCGAACCGAGGCAAATCGTTTGCACGGGCGGCTTAATGTACCTGATCGTGTCGCAGATAGCGAAGGCTTCGGTTTCAAAGCCGACGGGTTCGCCGCTGTAACCAGAAGTGCCGGTCGAGTTGATGTAGATTTTGATCGGTTTATCGGGGTCTTCGTACTGCAAATACAACAGTTCAGCAATAATCAGTTCTGTTACCGCAGGCACCAGAGGCATACCGAGATAAACGATCCGCTCCTTCAGCAACAGGGATGGCAAATCGGGAGGAGGCGTCCGAGAGTTGCCTTCCCCGTAGTATTGCGATTGCACAGCTTTAATTGGTGTGTTCATAAACCGAAATGTTGCCTGAACTGATGGAGCTATTCTTAAAGAAATAGTAACGCAATCTTTGGGTATCCCGCATGAAAGTTAGTTTGCTCCCGGTGTTAAACGACCCCAACCTTGACGCTGCCGCGCCCTCAACCCAGCGCCAGCTAGCGATTTCAGTGTCTGCGACGGCAAGCTCGATCGACTCCACCGTCCCCTTAAACCTGTGCCTGATTCTCGACCACAGCGGCTCGATGGGCGGACGGCCCTTGGAAACCGTCAAACAAGCCGCCGGACGGTTGCTCGACAGGTTGAAGCCAGGGGATCGCTTTTGCGCGGTGGCTTTCGATCACAAAGCCAAAGTCCTCGTCCCCAACCAAATTGTGGAAGACTCCGCTAGCATTAAACGCCAAATTGAGAGGTTGCGACCGGCCGGCGGTACAGCAATTGATGAGGGCATTAAGTTAGGTATTGAAGAGTTGGGGAAAGGCAAAAAAGAAGCTATATCTCAGGCATTTCTGCTGACAGACGGCGAAAACGAACACGGCGACGACAGCCGCTGTTTGAAGCTGGCAAAACTGGCCGCCGAGTACAACATGACTTTAAATTCTCTGGGCTTTGGGGATAACTGGAATCAGGATATTTTGGAAAAGATTGCTGATGCTGGCGGCGGTGCTCTGGCTCACATTCAGCGGCCCGAAGATGCGGTTGATGAGTTTGGCAAATTGTTTACTCGCATCCAAGGTGTAGGTTTGACTAATGCTTATTTGCTATTTTCGCTGATGCCAAAAGTGCGGTTAGCCGAACTAAAACCGATCGCCCAAGTTGCTCCTGATACGATCGAATTACCGGTACAACAGGAGGGCGATCGCTTTATGGTGCGCCTGGGAGATTTAATGAAGGATGTAGAGCGAGTAGTTTTGGCTAATATTTATATTGGACAGTTACCAGAAGGTACGCAGGCGATCGGGCAATTGCAAATTCGCTACGACGATCCCACAGTCGGCGAAGGTTTGCTCTCCGATCCCGTTGCACTTTCTGCTAATGTCCTAAAAGTTTATCAGCCGGCACTCAACCCGATGGTGCAGCAGCATATTTTAGCTTTGGCTAAGTACCGCCAAACTCAACTCGCCGAAACTAGATTGCAACAGGGCGATCGCGCCGGTGCCGCCACAATGTTACAAACGGCGGCTAAAACCGCTCTGCAAATGGGCGATAAAAGTGCCGCAACGGTGCTGCAAACTTCTGCTACTCGCTTGCAGTCTGGTGAAGAATTGAGTGAGGGCGATCGCAAGAAAACTCGGATTGCTTCTAAAACAGTTCTTAAGTAATCGGGTGATTTCCAATGCCAAATCCGGCGATTGGAAATCGCGACTACACAAACAAAGTCCGCCTTCGCGGACTAAGGATATAGAAACCCGCGCAGGCGGGTTTTGTCTGTGCGTTTGTACTCACAGGTTAAAATTTGTGGATGCTTTAGATACTCGATCGTCTATAATTTTTGTATCACCTATAAAGAGTGTTTGTATGAGCCAGACAATATCTGATAAAGTACGCTGGACTACCGCCGATTTGGAACTATTGCCCGATAACGGCGATCGTTACGAACTTATTGATGGAGAGTTATTTGTGACTAGAGCACCGCATTGGGGTCATCAACGGGCTTGTGGCAGATTTTTTTCTGTGCTGGATACTTGGTCGATGTCTGCTGGTTTAGGACAAACTGCCATCAATCCAGGGCTGATTTTCACTGATGCTGATAACGTCATTCCCGATGTAGTTTGGGCGAGCAACGAACGCTTGGCGATCTTGCTAGACGAAGCCGGCCATTTAACCGCCGCGCCAGAGTTAGTGGTTGAAGTATTATCTGCTGGTACAGACAATGAAAGACGCGATCGAGATTTGAAAGTCAGACTTTATTCGGTGCGGGGAGTCCAGGAATACTGGATTGCGAATTGGCGGTTGCAACAAATTGAGGTTTATCGCAGGGAAAAAGCAAGTTTAAAGCTTGTTGCTACGCTGTTGAGGGATGATGAAATTACCTCGCCTTTGTTGCCAGGTTTTAGTTGTTCTGTCGCTCATATTTTTGCCTGAGTTATGAAATTATTTTACAAATTAATTGCTACTATCGGAACATTTACTATCTTTAGTAATATATCCCCTGCTGTCTTGGCTGAATCTTCAGCAATATTAATAGCTCAAAAAACGATCGTTCAAAACCCTGCAGAAGACTTATTCAATAGTGCGTCAACCAAATCAGAGGCTGGAGACTTGGAAGGGGCGATCGCAGATTACACCGCAGCCATTCGCCTCAATCCCAACTACGCCCAAGCCTACAACAAACGCGGCATCATTCACGGCCGCAACCTCAAAGACTATCCAGCAGCTAAAGCCGACTTCGATCGCGCCATTGAAATCGACCCCAACTACGGAGACGCCTACTACAACCGCGCCAGAGTCCGCGAGTTCTTAAAAGACAAAGAAGGGGCGATCGGCGATTATCAAAAAGCCGCCGACATTTATCAAAAATCCGGCAATACCAACGATTATCAAGATGCCATCAAACATCTTAAAATACTGCAAAGATAGAGTGCTTCCAAAAACATAGTATAGTATTCTTCCATCTGCGTTCATCCGCGCTCATCCGCCTTCATCTGCGGTTAAAAACTCCCAATCCATTATTAAAAAAAATGTCCGCAACCTCCACTATCACAGTTACCGTACCCGCCACAACCGCCAACTTAGGCCCCGGATTCGACTGCATCGGCGCGGCTTTAAGCCTCTACAACCGCTTCCAATTCTCCCGACTCGAACCCTCAGAAACCGAGAAACTAAAAATTACAGTTACCGGCGCAGAAGCCGCCAAAGTCAAGACAGATGACAGCAATCTCGCTTATGTAGCCTTTGTCAAATTGTACGATCGCCTCAACCAATCGCCGCCGCCTGTAGCGATACATATAGATATGCAAGTGCCGCTGGCTAGAGGTTTGGGAAGTTCCGCCACAGCCATTGTCGGCGGGTTAGTCGGTGCAAATGAATTAGCCGGTGCGCCTTTGAGTCAGGTGGAAGTGATGCAGTTGGCGATCGAACTTGAAGGGCATCCCGACAACGTTGTCCCCGCTTTGTTGGGAGGCTGCCGCCTCGCTGCTAGCAATACACCCCCCCACCCCCCCCTTAGTAAGGGGGGGCTAAGAGATGAACTTTCCGTTAGCCAATTGCAACCAGAGTTACCCCCCCAACCTCCCCTTAGTAAGGGGGGGCTAA